>JBKPFQ010000128.1:0-6683 GCA_046728915.1 Actinomycetota bacterium
GACTTCCGGGGGCCCGCCGGGCCCGGCGAAGATCGCAGCGGTCATGCGCCGCCACGGCCTAACTCCGGCGCCGCCCGCCAGCTGAAAGCGCCCTACATCCGACCCGGGGGTTGCTGTTCATACGCACGAGTAGCCCCGGACGTCTTTAAAGCCGTCGCGCCTCCTTTGCGCGAAAAGCAAGGGTGGGCTGGCTCGTTCGAGGCATACCTTGTTTCCTCGCATCGGGTTGTGGGATCCGGCACTCGTCCAGGCCGGTACCAACTTCGCGCGATGTGATCTACCCCGAGACCGGTCGGGAATCAGGACCCCTTCGTGTACCAGACGTCGCCGCAGCAGTAGAGCGACGAGCCGTCGGCCTCGCCCCAGATCACGTGAGCGATGCCGGTCGAGCTGACCGCGATCCCGAAGTAGTCACCGTCGGTGAAGGTGTAGCCGGCCGGGCTCTTGTACGGCGCTCCGGACCCCAGGTTCGACAGGCGAACGGGAGCTCCCCAGGTAGTCCCTCCGTTCGCGCTCGGGGCATACCAGGTGTTGAACCGGCCCGTCCGGTCGTCCTGCCAAGCGAGGCGGAAGTCCCCGGGGCTGGGGCCGCTGTCGATCTGCGGGACGCTGGAGTCCCCCTGGCCGTTCACCAGGGTCCGGGTGCCCCAGTTCACCCCGTCGTCCGAAGTCTGGACGTAGAGGGACTTCGGCCCGTTCGGCACGGACGAGAGCGTGTAGGCGAAGACCATGTGTCCGGTCCCATTGATGGCGATCGCGCCCGTCGCCGCGAAGTAGTCCGGATAGCACCCCGGCACGGAGCAGGGCGGCGGCGGCGGCGGGGACTCGCCGAAGGAGGTGAGGGTCGGGTTGTGACACGGTTCGGTGGGTGAGGGCGAGCACCGCAGCAGTGCCACGTTCACCGGCCCATCGAGGTCGTGCCCATGCCCCGACACGCTCGTCTCGCCGTCGAGGGCAAAGTAGATGTCGCCGTTCGGCGCGAAGGCGCCGCCGTTCGCATACCACCACAGGTGGTCCTGATTGACCTTTTGGGGCGGGAGGAATGTCTGACCGTAGTCATGAGAGGCCACGACCATGTTGTCGAACTTGTTGTTGAACGCGACGTAGACGTCTTGGCCCGAGGGGGAGATCACGAGGATCGGCTTGTCCATGTACTTGAGCCCACCGTTCATCGTGATCGGATGACTCCAGGTATCGCCGCCGTCGTGGGACGTGAACAGCTGCACGCCCGGGTCGAACTGGTCGAGGAACGCGACGTAGATCGTCCCGCAGCCGCACGCCGCGTTGGTGTCGTTGGCGACCCGGATCTGGGGGTCGAACTGCCACCCGATCGTCTTACAGGCAGTCCCGCAGACGAAGGTCTCCGGGCTGAACGTCGTGCCCCCATCGGTGGAACGCCGGAATAAGACGCTGGTGCCGGGGCAGTTGCCCTTGCAGGCCTGGGCGTTGATGCCGGTGATCAGCTGATAGACGCGATTTGGGTGATTCGGGTCGACGGCGACCGTCGGCTCCCAGTTGCTCTGGTGCTTGGGGTTGATGTCGTACCCGGCGGGGCGCTCGTTGTCGAAGCCGGTAGCCCCGGAGGCCGGCCCGGCCATCGTGGTCGCGATGACGACCGCCGCGAGCGACGCGAGGACTGGGATTCGTGTATGCACTGGGACCTCCCTTCGCTCATGCTCCGGCGGTTTCAACCGCGGGTAGTTGATATCGGAGGCGGCTCTCCGAGTCAACTCGCCGACGCAATTCCCGGGACACCCCACGGGCTGCCTTTGACCGCCCGGGATGTCGGAGGACGCCTCGCCGCAGCCGGTGCTTGGGTCGGTTGATGGTCCATGTCACGGGTGCCGCGTGCACGGTCCGGCTCCTGTCACAGGGTCTCCAGGATCAACGAGTCACCGTGCTCCTTTGCCCCAAGCCAAACATAGACGCCTGTCTGCCGCCTGACAAGTCTCATGGATGACGCTCTCAAGAGACCCGTCGGTCGACGCGCGACAAGGACAAGTGGTCCGCCTTGCCGAACGCATTATTTGTTTGGCGCGATTCTGGTCGGCGGGAACCACTAGGTTCGGCCGTGGCTCTCGCCTTCACGCGAAGGGAGCAGCTGTACCACGGCGGCTGCGCTCTTCTGGTCCTCGTCCCAACCGGTCACCCGGTGACCAGGAGCGAAACGCCTGCTCCCAGCGCGCGTCGCGACGGCAGCGCGGTGCGATGTATCGGCGGTAATGGCGCCTCCTCGGGCGCCGCCGGACGCTCCCATCTCCCCTGTCCTTGCTAACTCTCCGCCCTTGCAGCGCCCGGGTGAGCGCTATAGGGTCCGGGCGAGAGGCGACAGGAGGGCGTAAGTGGAACAGCCCGGCGCACCTGAAGGTCCGACGCAGCCAACCCAGCCCGAGCCCGCGCCCGCGCCATCCGATGGCGCCTATCCGCTGACGTTCTCGATCGACTACCCCGATCGGCCGCTCAACCGCCTCACGACGGGGCTTCGGATCTTCACCGTGATCCCGATCCTGATCGTGCTCGCGACGCTCGGGGGCGGCGGCGGTGGCTGGGGCGGCGGCGCTGCCGCCCTCGCCGGGATCCTTTTTCTTCCCACCCTGCTGATGATCGTCTTCCGCCTCAAGTACCCCCGCTGGTGGTACGACTGGAACCTCCAGTTCCTCCGGTTCAGCAACCGTGTCGCTGTCTATTTGGCGTTGATGGATGATCGCTATCCGTCCACTGACGAGCAGCAGTCGGTCCATCTCGATTTCCCCTATCCGGACGTGGAGCGGGATCTGAACCGGTGGCTGCCGCTGGTCAAGTGGTTTCTGGCGATCCCCCACTACATCGTCCTCTTCGTGCTTTGGATCGCGGCCTTCGTCTGTGTCGTGATCGCCTGGTTTGCGATCCTCTTCACCGGCCGCTACCCGGAGGGCCTGTTCCGATTCGTGGAGGGCGTCCTGCGATGGGGGAACCGAGTCACGGCGTACGCGTTCTTGCTGATCACCGACCGATATCCGCCGTTCAGCCTCGGCTGATGCGATCCGCTTTAGGGCATCGCCGAAGATAGAGACGGGCGGACAGTCCAGCTTCAGCCGCGCTTCCTGCGTGGGCGCAACAAGCTCCGGTCCGAGCGTTATCGATCGCTCCCGCGAGCGATCGACCGTGGCGCCTCGGCGGCGCGACGCGGAGCAGTGGACCAGGTTGCCCACGCGTTATTTGTTTGGCGCGATTCACGTGAGCAGCAGCGACTAGCTTCACCCGCCCGCAGCTGGGTCGACAAGGGACGCGGCAACCTCATCGCGGACAACGTCCTCGTTCACGCCAGCCGGGTGGGCATCAGCCTCGGAAGCCAGCACCCCTTCCTCGGCGGTGCCAACAACGTCGTGCGCGGAAACCTGGTCAAGGACAGCCGCGGGGACGGCTTCCTCGTCAATGCGAAAGACGACCACAGCCTCCTGAAGCGCAACGTCGCCACGGGAGCGGGAGACGATGGCTTCGACGTCGAGAGCCGCACCGCAAGGCTGACCCGCAATCGCGCGAGACGCAACGCCGACCTCGGCATCGAGGCCGTGCGCGGGGTGATCGACGGTGGCGGCAACGTCGCCCACCACAATGGCGACCCCCGCCAGTGCACGCACATCGCATGCAGGTGAGAAGCGAGTGGTGAGAAGCGAGTCCGATGCAAGCCGAGAGGAGCCCCTCGAAGCCCCCCGGCTGCGGGAGTAGGCGAGGCGCGATCCATCCGGCTCGCTTTCATCCGCCCGAAAACTCCAGCTCGCGTGTGTACCGCCTACTCGGCGGCGACTCGGTACCGGTTCTGCAGAAAGCGGTACCGGCTTCAGGTAAGGCAATTTTCGGTGGTCGTGCGGACCGGTGACCGTCGGCCGTCCCGGCGCCGATCGCAGGCTTGGTGCATGCCCTACGGAGGCTGCTTTGCGCAATGAAGAGCACTGGCTCGGCTTGCCCCTGGCATTATTTGTTTGCACCGATCGCGCTCGTGCCACCAGCGTGACGCCTCCGCGGCGGGCTCCGCCCTTACGAATTGTCGGCTCGTGCACCGACCAGTGCCCCGACCGCAGCCACTGCCACCGGCAGCGTCGTGCCGTCGTCGTTCGCCGGTGTGTACGTCGCGATCGTCGCTCCGACTACCGTGAAGCGTTCGCGGAGTTCGTCGATGAGGCGGAGAATCTGAGCCTTGGAGAGGCCGCCGGGCACGGGTGGATCGACCACCCCGGCGCCGATGCTGGGATCAAGCGCATCCAGGTCGAGGTGGACGTAGACGCGCCGGACCTCGCCCGCGAGATGCTCCAGCGCGATCGAGGGCTCCTCGGCAGGCACGCCGTTCTTCCAGGCAACGACGCGCACCTGGCTTTGTGCCAGGCGCCGCGCCTCCGCTGCCGGCGAGAGGCTTCGGGTTCCTAGCAGGACAACCCGCCGGTGATTCACCGGGCGCCAGGCAAGCGCCGACCAGACCTCGGCACAGCAGTCACCGACGACGACGGCGAGCGTCATTCCGGGCCAGAAACCGCTTGCGGAGGAGTCGGGCGTGTTGAAGTCCGCGTGGGCGTCAATCCAGACGACGCCCGCCTCGGGCTCGCGGAGGCCCGCGAGGACACCCGGCGCGACGTCACACGACCCGGCCAGCACCAGCGGGCGCTCGCCGCGGGCGATGATCTGCTCCACCCGTTGGGCGAGGCGTCGGTTGATCTCTAGCGAGGCGGCCAGGCTCTCAGCGCCGAGCTCGTGCACGGCCACTCGCTGGGCTGGCAGCCGGTGGCCAGCCTTCGCCAGCGCAGCGCTAAGGGCCGCCGGACCCTCCGCCGCTGCGTGCGTCGCGTCTCCGGCCATGGCCGGTACCTCGACAATCGCGTAGCCCACCGTCGAAGGTTCTCAACCGGCGACCGCAGCGTGTGATCTGGGAAGGGTGCCGCCTTGCGCCGACAGCAATTGTTTGAGGCGATCGCGCGTGACCGCCCCCCGAGCCACCGCCACCATCCGACGTGGCGTGGAACCGACGACGGAATCCAGGCGAGTCAGCCGACGCGCGGATCCGGCCACGGCGACTCACCGTCCGGGCTTGCTAGAACCACTAGGTAGCCATCGGGATCGCGCAGCCAGAGCTCGCGGTGGGCGGGACCGCCCGGGCCGTCCGGGGGATTGCGATGTGGTGGGTGGACGATCTCGGCCTCAAGGGCCTCGGCCCTGCGGACGGCGGCGTCGAACTCGTCGATTTCGAACCAGAGCGCGACGCCGTTTCCGTAGGGCCGCTTCGACGGGTCGCCGATCCTGCCGTGATGGTGCTCGACCTCGAAGGCGTGGAGTTGCAGGATGAGCGCGCCATCGCGGAGCAGGCGCTCATACTCCTCGCCGCCGTGCCCGCTCTCGCAGCCGAGCAGCTCCTGGTAGAAGCGGCTGCTTCGCGGGACATCGGTTACCGAGACCAGCGGCTGCGGACGCATCTCCCACCACCGAGTCTAAGAGCGCACGTCCGCCGGGTCGAACCACGCAGGCCACCCCAGCCGACTGCTTCAGCTTGACGACGTAGTCGTCGGAGTACCGCTTGGCACCAGGAGCGCCTCCGGTGGGCGCCTGCAACCACCGCCAGTCTTCGCTTCCCGCTCCTTGACTGAAGTCGTGGTGTTGGCGGTGATGAGTTCCCGGCCGCCGCCGGTTCCGGCAAAGCCGGCGGTGGCCAACATCTGATCGGGCTCGGTCCCAAACGTGTCCCAGCTCGCTGAGGCAACGCCGGGATGAGGCGCCCAGCTCACCGGCTTGTCGGCGCGGCAGAGGGCCCCATGACCCCGCGATTTCGGGCGAACATCGGGACTCCCGCTTTCAGGGGGCGCCGCACTTCCCGGACACGGGCAGCGTCCCCCTGGGCTGCAAGCTCCTCAACCTCTGATCATTGATACCGGAACGAGCCCACCTCGGCGGCCTCCATCACCACGGGTGGCTCGTCGCAGCGCTCCACGATCTCGCGCTGAAACCCCTGGAAGGCCGCCAGCTTCGGAAGCGGGCTCTCGCTCCCGTCCGACTCCGCGATGTGGACGAAGCTCACGCCGTCCTCGAGCTTCAAGGTCGCGTAGCGGAATCCGGTGGGGTCCACACGGTGCAGCTCCTCATACACCGCGCGGACCAGCTCCTCGTTTCGCTCGACCTGGTCGGGCTTGACCCGATAGCGAACGATCACTCGCGTCATCGCCCTAGCCCTCCATCTCGGGCGCCGGGGCGGACGCGGGTGCCGCGGTGATCGGCTTCGCCTCCGAGTCATGGCCGGGCAGGAAGCTGCCGGCCACCGCGCCGACCAGGGCCAGCGTCGCCGCCACTCCGGCCGCCGGGCCGAAGCCGTCGACGAACGCCTGCGGGGAGGCGTAGCTGCCGGCACCGGCGAACACCGCCACCGCGATGGCGATGCCGAACACGCCACCGAGCTCGCGCATGACGCTGTTGGTGCCGGCGGCCTTGCCGACCGCCTCCTGCGCGACCGAGCCCAGCACCGAGTTCTGCGCCGAGGGGATCGCCATCGAGATCCCGACCCCGGCGACGATCACGGGCACGAGGAACTCGCCGTAGGACATGTCCGCGCTCGCGTGCAGCGCGATCCAGATGGTCGCGGCGGCCTGGGTCAGCAGGCCGGTGACCATCAGCGGCCGCTCGCCGATCCGGTCGGCCATCGCTCCGGCGATCGGCCCGACCAGCAG
>JBKPFQ010000129.1:0-6450 GCA_046728915.1 Actinomycetota bacterium
GGGAGGGATGCCGACGCGATCGCCCCCGGAGGCGGGACTGGCCGGGGACGAGCTTGGAAATCTCCCTTATCCGTGGGTCTAGAGCCATTTTGATGCATCCGGCGCGGGAATTCAACAGATGTTCCCTGGGATCCCGCGCAACAATCCGGATCCACCGACAAGCGGTGTGCCACTAACCCTATCGCAGGTCGCGCAGCACACGGTGCAATATGCCGCCGTTGCCGTAGTACGCGACCTCGTTCGGCGTATCGAGCCGCACGCGCGCCTCGAACTCGACCGGGTCACCACCCTCCCGCTCGGCCTTCACCGTCACCGTCCGGGCACCGCCGGCATCGGGGTCGACCGCTTCGGTGAGCCCCTCGACCGTGAACACCTCCTCGCCCTCGAGCCCAAGCGACTCGGCGCTCTCCCCGTCGGGGAACTGGATCGGGAGCACGCCCATCCCGATCAGGTTCGAGCGGTGGATCCGCTCGAAGCTCTCGGCGAGCACCGCCCTCACGCCCAACAGCGCGGTCCCCTTCGCGGCCCAATCCCGGGACGATCCGGAGCCGTACTCCTTCCCCGCGAGCACGATCAGCGGAACGCCCTCGTCCGCGTAGCGCATCGCGGCCTCGTAGATCGTCGTCTCCTCGCCGTCGGGCAGGTGCCGGGTGAAGCCCCCCTCGCGATCGACGAGCTGGTTTCGCAAGCGGATGTTGGCGAAGGTCCCGCGGATCATCACCTCGTGATTGCCGCGCCGCGACCCGTATGAGTTGAAGTCGCGAACGTCGACACCCTGGTCGATCAGCCATTGCCCCGCCGGGCTGTCCTTCTTGATCGCGCCCGCGGGCGAGATGTGGTCGGTGGTGACGCTTTCGCCGAGCACGGCCAGCACCCGGGCGCCCTCGATCGGCTCGGGCGGCTTGGGCTCGGCGTCCATGTCCTCGAAGTAGGGGGGCTGGCGGACGTAGGTCGAGTCCGACCACTCGTACCGGTCGCCCTCGGGGATGTCGAGCTCGCGCCAGCGCTCGTCGCCGGTGAAGACGTCCTCGTAGCTCTTCGTGAACATGTCGGAGCGGATCGCCTCCTCGACCGTCTGCTTGATCTCATCGCTCGAGGGCCAGATGTCCTTCAGGTAGACCTCCTCGCCGTCCGACCCCTGCCCGAGCGGCTCGTTCAGCAGGTCCACGTCCATCCGGCCGATCAGCGCGTAGGCGACGCAGAGCGGGGGCGAGGCAAGGTAGTTGTTGCGAACGTCCTGGTTGATCCGCCCCTCGAAGTTCCGGTTGCCGGACAGCACCGAGCAGACCACCAGTTCGTTCTGGTTCACGACCTCCGAGATCTCCTCCGGCAGCGGGCCCGAGTTGCCGATGCACGTCGTGCAGCCGTACCCGACGAGGTTGAACCCGAGCTTGTCCAGGTACTCCGTCAGCCCGGCCTGCTCGAGGTAGTCGGTGACGACGGTCGACCCCGGGGCGAGCGACGTCTTCACCCACGGCTGAGAGGTGAGCCCCCGCTCGACCGCCTTCTTCGCCAACAGCCCCGACCCGATCATCACCGTCGGGTTCGAGGTGTTGGTGCAGCTCGTGATTGCGGCGATCACGACCCGCCCGTGGTCGAGCTCGGTCTCGGTCCCGTCCTCAAGCTTCACGGGGACCGGCTCGGCCTTTCGCTCCTCGACCACGGTGCCTCCCGCGTGCCGGGGCTTGCCGCGCTCGTCGTTGTGCTGTTCCGCCGGGGGATCCGATGCGGGGAAGCTCCCGGCCACGGCGTCGTCGTAGCCGTTGCCGAGGCTCTCGGCGGCCTCGGGGTCGAACTCCTTCAGCGACTCGAGGAAGGCTCCCTTCGAATCGGACAGCGCGATCCGGTCCTGCGGGCGCTTCGGCCCCGCGATGCTGGGCTCCACGTCGCCGAGATCGAGCTCGAGCGTCTCGGAGAACGTCGGCTCCTCGGAGTCCTCGGTGTGGAACATGCCCTGCTCGCGCGCGTAGGCGTCGACCAGCTCGATCAGGTCGGTGGGACGGCCGGTGAACTCGAGATACCGCAGCGTCTCCTTGTCGACCGGGAAGATCGAGCACGTGCACCCAAACTCGGGTGACATGTTCCCGATCGTCGCCCTGTCGGCCAGCCCGAGGGTGTGGAGGCCCGGCCCGAAGAACTCGACGAACTTCCCCACGACCCCGTGCTCGCGAAGGATCTCGGTGACCCTCAGCACGAGGTCGGTGGCAGTGGCGCCCTCCGACAGCTCGCCGCTCACCTTGAAGCCCAGCACCTGCGGCAGGAGCATCGAGATCGGCTGCCCCAGCATCGCCGCCTCGGCCTCGATTCCGCCGACGCCCCAGCCGAGCACCCCGAGGCCGTTGATCATCGTGGTGTGGGAGTCCGTGCCGACGAGGGTGTCGGGGTATGCCTGCGTGGTCCCTTCGCGCTCGCGCCGGAAGACGACCTGACCCAGGTACTCGAGGTTGACCTGGTGGCAGATCCCGGTCGCGGGCGGGACCACGCGGAGGTTGTCGAACGCCTGCTGCCCCCAGCGGAGGAACGCGTACCGCTCGCCGTTTCGCTCGTAGTCGCGGTCCGCGTTGATGTCGAAGGCGCGCGGGTTTCCGAAGGCGTCCACCTGCACCGAGTGGTCGATGATCAGGTCCACGGGCACGAGCGGGTCGATCTTGTCCGGGCTGCCACCGAGCTCCTCCATCGCGTCGCGCATCGCGGCCAGATCGACGAGCGCGGGGACGCCGGTGAAGTCCTGCATCAGGACGCGGGCGGGCTGGAATGGGATCTCCTCGCTCGGCTCCGCCTTGGCGTCCCAGGTGGCGATGGTCTCGACGTGGTCGCGGGTGACCGACTCGCCGTCCTCCAGGCGCAACGAGTTCTCGAGGAGGACCTTGATCGAGTAGGGAAGCCGGGCGACGTCGTAGTCCGACTGCAGCGCGTCGAGGCGGTGAATCTCGTACTCGGCGCCGGAGACCTTCAGCGTGTCGCGGGCGTTGAAGCTGTCTTTGCTCACCGGGCCACCTCCTATCAACAGCCCCTAACTAGCGCTTACCCGCCTGCCCTTCCGCTACCCGATCCGCCGCGTTACTTGCCGTCCCGCCCGTGATCGCGCGCATCGCGACTCGGGGGCTCGCCAGGCCGAGATGAGCGAGGGCGCGAACGGGCAGCGGCGCCACGGCCACCTCGACCTTGTTGCGCTCGATCGCCTTCACCACTCCGGCGCCCACCTGCTGCGGCGTGGACGTTCCCATGCCGGGCGGTGGCTTCGCCCCCGAGTCGGCGAACATGCCGGCCTCGCGGATGAAGCCGGGCACGACCAGCGAGACGCCGACGCCGGTGCCGGAGAGATCCGCGCGCAGGCAGAGCGCGAAGCCGCGCAGGCCGAACTTGGTGGCCGCGTACACGGCGGAGCGCGGGCTGGGCGCTTTCCCCGAAAGCGACGAGACGAAGACGAGGTGCCCGTCGCCGCGTTCGCGCATCCCGGGCGCGAGCTCGCGCGCCAGCATCATCGGGGCCTCGAGGTTCACGCGAAGGGCCCGCTTGACCTCCTCCGGGGAGAAGCTCTCCACCCGCCCGGTGCCCGGCAGGCCGGCGTTCGCCACGAGGCCGTCGACCTGGCCCGCCTCCTTAGCGAGGCGCTCGGCTGCGCCGTCCTCGCCCAGGTCGGCCGGAACGACCCGATGCTCGCCGGGAAGCGAAGAGGCGAGCTCGTTCAGCGCCTCGGCCTTGCGGGAGCTGAGGACGAGGCTCGCGCCCCGCCCGGCAAGCGCCTCCCCGATCGCCCGCCCGAGGCCGCCGGTCGCGCCCGTGAGCAGCACCGTCTTGCCATCGAGCTCCACGTGAGGAACCTACCAAGGGGCGACTCCGCGCCGATACGCTGCGGCGCGTGAAGCTCTACGTCTGCTGGACGACGATCCAAACGCCGCGCCCGGGCGGTCATCCCTGTCACAACGCCCACGAGGCGCTGCGACTTGCCGGGTACGAGCCCGAGGTCATCAAGGTCCGCGGGCTTGGCATCGGCCCTCGCTTCGCGCACTGGGTGACCGATGGGCGGCGGGAGGTCGAGAAGCTGAGCGGCCAGCGCGCGGTCCCGGTGCTCATCACCGACGACGGCGAGGTCGTGGCGGACTCGAAGCGGATCATCGAGTGGGCGGAGGCAAACCCGGCGCACCGAGCGGGCGCGAGCGCCGCCTCAGGCGCCGGCGCGGGACCCACTCCCGGCTCGTAGGGCGGGCCCGATAACGGACGTCGCACCCCGCGTGGACGGTTTGTTTCGCATAGCGAAACTACGTGTCCACTTCCGCCGCCGATCGCCTTCCCTCGGTGCCTGGACCTAGCGCCATCGTCAGGCGATTGCCCCGTCTTGCAGGAATTTCGCCTTGCGTGGCGAAATTGTGAGTTTTGTGTGAGGAAATTGTCGGCTCGATGGTGTAAGGTGCCGCGCCATCGATAACCGGTAAACGCCGAATCCCCGCCTGACCTTTCGGCGGGGAGCGGGGGAACCAACGATTGGGGCTAACCCACCGCGGTGGGGGCGCAGGCTCCTTTAGCGCCAGCCCGACAGCTAACCCCGTAGGCCGACGAAGGAGACTGGCGAGTTTGCATACCCGAAGGCAGGTTCTTTGCAGGCGAGGGAAGCCCAGCACGCGGATCGGTCTCGTAGGCGCGGTGATCGCGGCCACGGCGGCCCTGATCGCGATCCCGGCGGCCCCGGCCGTGGGGGAGGGAGGCGGGACCTCCGTGACCGGCACCGACGGCAGCAGCAGCGGCAGTTGCGGCGACGCGAGGCTCGTGGACGGCAAGGCGAAGGTGCCGGACTGCGCGCCGCTGCGAGTGAAGAAGGTCGTGTGGGCGGCGAACGAGATCGCCAAGGGCACGAGCTATTGCTACGGCGGCGGCCACTCGAGCTTCAAGTCGGGCTGCTACGACTGCTCAGGCTCCGTGAGCTATGCGCTCCACGGCGGCCGCTTCGTCAAGAGCCCGATGCCGTCAACCGGGTACTACAGCTGGGGCCACCGGGGCAGGGGCGACTGGTTCACCGTCTACACGAACTCCGGCCACGCGTTCCTGGTCATCGCGGGCCTGCGGTTCGACACCTCGATGACCGCCGGCTCGGGGCCGGGGTGGAGCAAGCGCGTCCACGCCCAACCTCTGGGGGACTACAAAAAGCGCATGAAGCCGCGCTTCTGATCGAGCGTCGAGCATCCGAAAGCGGCCTGCCAGGGCTGTCGCTCATGGACAAATCGTCCAATCCGGCCCGCTCTGAGGAGCGGGCCGGTACGCATGGGCCGCTCCACTTAGTCCACTCGATGCTGGGAAATTTGTCCAACGGATTCCTACAAGTCGGCAGGTCGTTCGTATAGCTTCTTCACGGGCGCGGCCAGCCCGTGCCCATCGAGTGGAGCAGACCGCAGCCATCAAGACAGAAGCCGGGGGGCACGACCAACCCGACGAGGTGCCGACCGAGCGCCGCCCTGAAGCCGAACCGCCGGACGTGAAGCTGAGCGGCCTGCGCAAGACCTACGGGGACGTCGTCGCCGTCGCCGGCATCGACATCGAGATCACCCGCGGCGAGTTCTTCACGCTTCTCGGCCCGTCCGGATCGGGAAAGACGACGACGCTTCGCATGATCGCCGGGTTCGAGGAGCCCGACGCCGGGACGGTCGAGCTGGCGGGTCGCGTGGTCACGGGCATTCCCCCGTACGACCGTGAGGTCAACACCGTCTTCCAGGACTACGCGCTCTTCCCGCACATGACCGTGGGCGAGAACATCCAGTACGGCATGCGCGTCAAGAGGGTCTCGAAGGACGAGCGCCGCAAGCGCGCCGCCGAGGCGCTCGACATGGTTCGCCTCTCCGGCTTCGAGGCGCGGAAGCCCTCCGAGCTCTCGGGTGGCCAGCGCCAGCGCGTCGCCCTGGCTCGGGCGATCGTCAACCGCCCGCGGGTCCTGCTCCTCGACGAGCCGCTGGGCGCCCTGGACCTCAAGCTTCGTGAGCAGATGCAGGTGGAGCTGAAGGGCATCCAGGGGGACGTGCGGATCACGTTCATCTACGTAACTCACGACCAGGACGAGGCGCTCACGATGTCCGACCGGATCGCGGTCTTCAACGAGGGCCGCGTCGAGCAGGTGGGTCGCCCTGCTGACATCTACGAGCAGCCCGCCAACGACTTCGTCACCGGATTCGTCGGTGCCTCCAATCTCATCGAGCGCGAGGGAACGCGCATCACGGTCCGTCCCGAGAAGATCAGGCTGCTCGAGGGCCAGCAGGATGGCTCCGGCCTGCACACGGAGCGCGGCGTCGTTCGCGACGTGGCGTACGCGGGGATGGTCACGCGCTACCTGATCGAGCTCGAAGCCGGCGGGGAGCTTCAAGTCGTCCGTCAGAACCTCGAGACCTCCTCCTCGGAGGCCCTCGAGCAACGCGGGCGGCAGGTGACTGTCGGATGGCGACCCGAGCACTCGGTGGCCGTCAC
>JBKPFQ010000130.1:0-16562 GCA_046728915.1 Actinomycetota bacterium
AGGAGAACCAGACGCTCGCGACGATCACCCTGCAGAACTACTTCCGCCTCTACGAGAAGCTCGCCGGGATGACGGGCACTGCGCTCACCGAGGCGCAGGAGTTCATGAAGATCTACGAGATGCCGGTGGTCGACATCCCCACCAACGAGCCGATGATCCGCGACGACCACAACGACCAGATCTACAAGACCAAGAACGGGAAGTGGAAGGCGGTCATCGGCGAGATCGCCGAGCGCCACGAGGCCGGCCAGCCGATCCTGGTCGGGACGATCTCGGTCGAGGTCTCGGAGATGCTCTCCGGCGAGCTTCGCCGTCAGGGAATCGACCACGTCGTCTTGAACGCGAAGCCCGAGCACGCCCAGCGGGAGGGCGAGACGATCGCCCAGGCGGGGCGCGTCGGCGCCGTCACGATCGCGACCAACATGGCCGGCCGCGGCGTCGACATCAGGCTCGGCGGCGACCCCGACCAGCTCGCCCGTGCGGAGCTCCGCAAGCTCGGCGTCAAGCCCGAGGACGCGAGCCACCAAGAGGAGCTCGAGCAGCTCCTGCCCCGAATGCAGGAGCAGTGCGAGCGCGAGGGTCAGCAGGTGATCGAGGCCGGCGGCCTCTTCATCTGCGGCACGGAGCGCCACGAGTCGCGCCGGATCGACAACCAGCTGCGCGGACGCTCCGGGCGCCAGGGTGATCCCGGCGAGTCGCGCTTCTACCTGTCGGCCGAGGACGAGCTGATCCGGCTATTCGCGGGCGACCGGATCTACAAGATCCTGGACAAGCTCGGCCCGGTGGACGAGCACGGCGAGGAGTACCCACTCGAGGCGAAGATGCTCAGCCGCACGGTCGAGAATGCGCAGAAGAAGGTCGAGCAGCAGAACTTCCTGATCAGAAAGCGGGTCCTCGAGTACGACGACGTGATGAACGAGCAGCGCCGCGTGATCTACAAGTACCGGCGCGAGATCCTCGAGGGCCGCGACATGTCCGAGGTCGCGCACTCCGAGATCGGCGAGGTCATCGCGAGGATGGTCGCCGAATACACCGAGAGCGAGGTGTTCGAGGACTGGGATCTCGGCGGGCTTGCGACCCAGGCCGCGCAGCTGTGGCCGCTCACCGTGGACCTCCGGGAGGTCGATCCCTCGAGCTCCGACCGCGAGGAGATCACGAGGCTTCTCACCGAGGATGCGCTGACCGCCTACCGCAAGCGCGAGGAGGAGCTGGGCGACGAGCTGATGCGCTACCTGGAGCGCCAGATCCTGCTCCAGATCATCGACAACCGCTGGCGCGAGCACCTGTACGAGATGGACTACCTGCGCGAGGGGATCCACCTGCGGGGGTTCGCGCAGATCGATCCGCTCGTCGCCTACAAGAACGAGGGCTTCACGATGTTCCGCGAGCTCATGAACTCCATCTGGGAGGAGTTCGCGCGGGTGATCTTCCACATCGAGGTCAACATCGAGCCCGCCGACTTCGAGCCGGAGCCCGCGCCGGCCGGTCCGGAGCTGACGTACGCGGGCGGCGGCCCCGAGCAGCCGTCGGCGATGGACGAGGCCTCCCAGGCGGCGATGGCCGGCGGCGGATCTCCGTCGCCGGGCGTCCTCCCCGAAGCGGCTGCCCCGGTCGGCGCTCCGGCTTCCGGAGGAGGCAACGGCGCGTCGAGTGAGAACCCCGCCACGGTGGTCAAGTCGGAGCGCGACAAGATCGGCCGCAACGACCCGTGCTGGTGCGGTTCGGGCAAGAAGTACAAGAAGTGCCACGGCGCTTGAGCACGCGCCAGCTCTAGCTCAGCTCGAGGCCGTATCTCCGGCGACCTGCGGAGGCGGATGACGCGTGACGCCGGGCGTCCTGCCCACGTTCGCGCTGACCCAGCGCGAGCGGCGGCTGAAGATCGGCCCGGCCGTGACGCGGTCGCCCTTGCGAACGAGCAGCAGGCAGGCGACCGCGCCGGCCAGCGCAATCCCGGCGGTGATCAAGAAGATGAGCTGAAAGGAGTCGACGTGACTGTTGATCGAGTCGGAGATCGCGGCCTTGACGACGCCGGATTCCTTCACGTGCCCGAGACCGTGTTGCTCGGCCTCCTGGATGAACTGGGTGAACTTCTCGATCTGGTCCTGGGTCGGAATGATCCCGCGGTCGGCGAGGCGGCTGAAGGTCTCATGCTTCGCATAGGTGACCTCGACGGCCGCGAGAATGGCGATGCCGAGCGCGCCGCCGAACTGCTCGGACGTGTTGATCATGCCCGCGGCCTGACCGGCGTCGCGCTCTGGAACTGAGTTGAGGCCGGTGGGGTCGTTGACCGTGAGCACGATCCCGAGCCCGATGCCCTGCAGCGCGAGGCCGGGGATGAGCCACGGTGCCGCCTTCTCCGGCGCGGCCAGGGCCAGGGCGACCCCGGAGGCGGCCAGCACGATGAAGCCGATCACGAGGGGTAGCCTGCCGCCCATGCGATCGAAGGCCCGCCCGGCGAGCGGGCCGGCGAGGATCACCGGCACCGTCGCCGGAAGCAACGCGATCCCGGCGACCGCGGGGCTGACGCCCACCACCAGGAGCAGAAAGAACGGCAGCATGAACCCGAGCCCCAGCTCGATCGCGCCCGCCAGCACCTGGCTGATGTTGGAGGCCAGGAAGTTGAGGTGCCGGAAGAGGCGGAAATCCAGCATCGGGCTTTCGACCCGCAACTCCACGACGACGAAGATCGCCAACACGAGGAGGCCCAGCGCCGCCGGCAGCCACGCCTGGGTGGCGTCGAAGCCGGAGTCTTGGATCTGGGAGAGGCCGAAGATCAGCAGGGCGCTGCCGATCGTGAATGTGACCACGCCCGGAAGGTCGATGTGAGGGCGGCTCGCCTCGCGTTCCGGGCGGAGCGGAGGCGTGAACCTGGCGGTGAGGGCGATCGTCACCGCGGCCAAGGGCACGTTGACCCAGAACACCGTGCGCCAGTCGATGCTCGTCAGCAGGCCGCCGAACACCGGCCCCATCGCGGCGAAGAAAGCCGATCCGCCGGCGAGAACTCCGAGCGCGGTGCCGCGGCGCTCGCGGGGGAAGACGTTGCTCACGATCGCGACCGCGGTCGGCATCATCAAGGCGGCACCCGTGCCCTGCGCGACGCGCGCGGCGATCATCCAGGGCATGTCCTGGGCGGATCCCGCCAGTGACGTCGAGATGAGAAAGACCGCCCCCCCGGTCATGAACACCCGCCTCAGGCCCAGCAGATCGCCAAGCCTGCCGCCGAGGACCATGAAGGCGGCCAGCGGCAGAATGTTGGCGGTCAGGAGCCATTGGCTCTCTCCCAGGGTGCCCCCGAGGTCGCGGATCGCGTCCGGAGTCGCGAGCGGCACCGCCGTCTGGTCGACGAGGATCATGCTGTTGGACAGCGTCATCGCGACGAGCGTCAGCCACATCGCCGTGTGAGAGACCGAAACCCCGCGCCCCTCGGTCCCGGTGCCCTCCATGGCGCGGGAGAGTATGAGTTCCAGCGTGACCGAGGCACCCGAGAGCGACCTGGCGATTGGCCCCGACGGGGAGCCCCGCTGCCGCTGGGCCACGGCCGCCCCCGAGTACGTCGCGTATCACGACGACGAGTGGGGCCGGCCGGTGCGAGACGACCGTGGCCTCTATGAGCGTCTGTGCCTCGAGGCATTTCAGTCCGGGCTCTCCTGGCTCACGATCCTTCGCAAGCGTGAGGCGTTTCGCAGCGCCTTCGCCGGATTCGAGATCGAGCGCGTCGCCGCCTTCGACTCAAGGGACGCGAAGCGGTTGCTCTCCGACGCCGCCATCGTTCGCAACCGGGCCAAGATCGACGCGGCGATCGCGAACGCGCGCGCGGCGATGGAGCTCCGCGACGACCACGAATCGCTCGCGGGTTTGATCTGGTCGTTCGCCCCGGAGGGGAGGACCGCGCCGCGCTCCTTCGAGGAGGTTCCGTCGAAGACGCCCGAGTCGGTCGCCCTGGCCCGAGAGCTGAAGCGCCGGGGGTTTCGCTTCGTCGGCCCGACGACCGCCTACGCGCTGATGCAGGCGTGCGGGCTGGTGAACGACCACCTCGCCGGGTGCTTCGTTCGCGAGTCCGTCGAGCGGGAGCCAGGGGCGTCCTCGGGCACGCCGTAAGATCAGATCCGTGGCCGAGGCCGTTTCCAAGGAGAACGTGTCCGCGCGGCTCGCCGAGGTCCGCGAGGGACTGACGCTGCTCGCGGACTACCTTTGACCCGGCCAAGCTGGCGTCCGAGCTGGAACGGCTCGAGGGCGAGATGCAGCGCCCGGGATTCTGGGACGACTCCGAACGGGCCGCCCGAGTCTCGGCACAGCACGCCGCGACGCAGCGCCGCCTCGACACGTTTCAGTTGTTGGAATCGGACATAGCCGATCTCGATGAGCTTGCCGAGCTCTCGGACGATGATCCCGAGCTCGCCGGCGAGCTGGAATCGCAGCTCTCATCCATCGAGCGTCGCCTGGAGCAGCTAGAGGAGGCGCGCCTGTTCAACGGCCGCTATGACGCCGGGGATGCGGTGGTGACGGTGCGCTCCGGCGCCGGGGGGACGGACTCCCAGGACTGGGCGGAGATGCTGCTGCGCATGTATCTGCGCTGGGCGGAGCGACGAGGGTTCCAGGTGGAGATGAAGGAGGCCTCGCCCGGCGAAGAGGCGGGCCTGAAGTCGGCGACGTTCATCGCCCGGGGCGAGAACGCCTACGGGCTGTTCGCCGCCGAGCGGGGGGTCCACCGGCTGGTCCGCATCTCGCCGTTCGACGCTCAGAAGCGCCGCCACACTGCCTTCGCCCAGCTCGACGTCGCGCCGCTGGTGGACGACGACGTCGAGGTGGACATCGACGAGGAGGACCTCCGGGTGGATACCTACCGCGCCTCGGGCGCGGGCGGGCAGCACGTCAACAAGACTGACTCGGCGGTGCGCATCACCCACATCCCGACCGGGATCGTCGTCCAGTGTCAGAACGAGCGCTCCCAGGCCCAGAACAAGGCGACCGCGATGAGGCTGCTCCGCGCGCGGCTGCTGGAGGAACAGGAGCGACAGCAGGCCGAGGAGCTGGCGGCCGAACGGGGTGAGCAGAAGGCCGCCGAGTGGGGGTCCCAGATCCGCAGCTACACGCTCCACCCGTCCACCCGGGTCAAGGATCACCGGACGGGGTATGAGGTGGGCGACGCGCAGCGGGTTCTCGACGGAGACCTCGATGGCTTCGTCCGGGAATACCTGCTGAAGAGCGCCGCGGAGGCTTAGGCATGCCGGTTCGGGTGGGCGTTGGGATCTCGGAGAGCTTCGACGCCGTGGAGGCGTTCACGGACGCCGCCAAGGAAGCGTCCCGAGGGCTAAGTGGGGAGGCCTGCGATCTCTGCCTCGTCTTCGCCGGAGCGCCCCATCTGGCGCGAGGCAAGTGGATCCTCTCCGCCGTTCACGAGCACCTCGAGCCTCGCCATCTGATCGGCTGTGGGGCGGGCGGTGTCGTCGGCGGTGGCCGTGAGATCGAGGAGGGGCCCGCGGCCGTGGTCTGGGCCGCCTCGATGCCCGATGCCGAGATCGCCACGCACCACTTCGAGACCGAGCAGGGGCCGGAGGGCTTCGAGGCCGTCGGCGTGCCGGCGGCGGAGGCCCTGGGCGACGCGCTGGTCGTACTCGCCGACCCGTACAGCTTCGTGACCGAGGCCCTACTCGGACGCGTCAGCGAGCTGCGCCCGGGGATGCCTGTACTAGGCGGCCTGGCGAGCGCCGCCGCGGCCGGATCGGCCTCCCTCTTCCGCGATGGCGACGTGCTGGCGGGCGGCGCGGTCGGGTGCTCGGTCGGGGGCGTACAGGTGCTTCCCTGCGTCTCGCAGGGAGCGGCTCCGGTGGGCCCCGAGATGACGATCACCGCGGCGAAGGGAAACGTCATCGGGGAGCTCGCGTCGAGGCCGGCGATCGAACGGCTTCGCGAGGCGCTGTCCGAGCTCGACGCGCGCGAGCAGGAGCTGGCCGCATCCGGGCTGATGCTCGGCATCGTGATCGACGAGAACAAGCCGGAGTACGAGCGGGGCGATTTCCTCGTGCGACCGATCATCGGCGTCGATTCCGAGTCCGGGAGCCTCGCGGTAGGCGAACGGGTCCGGGTGGGACAGACCGTCCGGATGCAGATCCGCGACGGCACGTCGGCCGACGAGGACCTGCGTGACGCGCTGCGCGCCCAGCTGGAGGCGCTCGACCAGGTTCGACCGGCCGGAGCCCTGCTCTTCACCTGCAACGGCCGCGGCTCGCACATGTTCGAGGCGCCCGATCACGACGCGACGGCGATCGAGGACGCGTTCGGCGCCCCCGCCGGGGGATTCTTCTGCGCCGGCGAGATCGGCCCGATCGGCGGCCGCAACTTCCTGCACGGATTCACGGCGACGATGGCAGTGTTCCCGGCCGAGTAGGAAAAGGCGCACCCAGCCATCGCATCCAGCTGTCGAGAGTCCACGCACCATGCATCGAGAGGTGCATCAGCCGGGCTGAGACCGGTTATTGCACCGCTCGATGTGGGGGACTCGATGCTTGGACAGATTCATCCGCATCCGGTGCACCGGCTGCGCGGATTCGTGCGAGCGTCCGTGCGGGTGCCGCTACGACCTGGTCCCATGTAACGCGTACCACCCGTTCGTGGTGCGCCTCGAGCAGCGCTTGTCGCTCCGCGTCGTCCTCGCGGGCGATCTTGTGGTCGTGCCAAATCCTGCCGTCAGCCTCGATGATGAGCCGTTGCTCGGGCCACCGGAAGTCCGGGATGACCTGGCGGCCTTCGAGGATCAGGGGCCGGTTCACGTCAGGTCGAGCGAGGCCGTTGCGCAGGAGAAAGTCCAGCACGAGATCCTCGAGATCGGTCCGGGTGGACGCCGGGCCGCTTGCCACGATCCGAACCAGCTTGCGCACGCCGCGGCGTGAGCGCCCCAGCCGGTCGATGACCTCCATCAGCGGGCGCAGAGTCACGAGACGCAGCGACAGAGCGCGACTCACAGCCCGGCGGAGCCCGGTCTCTCCGAACAGCGACGCAAGGTCGAGAAGGGTCCGGGCCGGAGATGTGAGGGGGATGCCCCTGTGGCGCATCACGTCCTTCCGGTCCAACCTCCTCGTGCGATGCACTCGCAAGTTCGGTTGAGCTCGGACCCCGGTTACCGGGACCGTGACCTCGCGGTATCGACCGTCCCAGTCAACAATCCCCCAGTGGGCCGCGGCAGAGAAATGGCTTAGCACCGCGCTGGTGCCATATGCCTTGACGGCAGCGAGAAACCGCCCCTCGAGCGCCGGGTTGGGGTGACCAACCGCGTAGACCCCGACATGCATTCGGTGAAGCCTCCCGTTCCGCGCGCGGACCTCCACCGCGTCAGTAGAAAGACCGCATCTACGGAGTTCATCCAGCGAGAGGACGCTCCACTCATTGGCTGCGAGGATCGCCACGTGCTGGTCCGGAGTAGGGGCACGGTAAGCGGTGCGGTGCCCGGCGTGAGGGGGCGCGTCCATCACGCGAACGGTGGCCGGAGCCGCCTCACGGTTCAAGACTGTCGTGTGTCGAACCCGTGACCAATGGAACTGAAGATCGAGAGGTGCATCAGCCGGGCTGAGACCGGTTATTGCACCGCTCCATCTCAGTTGGGGGCGTACGCTCACCGGCCATGGATGCCGCCCTGTGTGAGCTCGTCGCTCGGGCGCTTGCCGAGGATGTCGGCGCGGGGGACATCACGGGCGAGGCGGTCGTTCCCGAGGCGGCGACCGCGACCGCCCGCATCGTCCAGAAGGAGGCGGGCGTCGTGTACGGGCTCGATGCCGCCGCCGAGGCCTTCCGCCAGGTCGGCGGCGGTGAGCTCGAGCGGCTGGCGCAGGAGGGCGAGTGGTGCGATGCCGTGCCGACAGCCGTCGCGGCGATCGCGGGACCGGCGCGTGCGCTGCTCGCGGGTGAGCGGACGGCTCTCAACCTTCTCTGTCACCTCTCCGGCGTCGCGACGTTGACGGCGCGGTTCGTCCGCGCGGTGGAGGGGACCGGAGCCACGATCCTCGACACGCGAAAGACCACGCCGGGGATGCGCGCGCTGGAGAAGGCGGCCGTCGTCGCCGGAGGTGGGCGGAACCATCGGATGGGGCTCTATGACGCCTATCTGATCAAGGAGAACCACGTTGCGCTGGCGGGCGGGCTCACGGAGGCGATACGGCGAGTCCGCACGGCGGGCGGCGAGCGGCAGGTCGAGATCGAGTGCCGCAACGAGGCCGAGGTCGACGAGGCGCTCGCCGCACGAGCCGACCGCATCCTGCTGGACAACATGGACCCGGCCCGCGTTCGGGCGGCCGTCGCGGCACGCGATCGCGCGTCGGAGGCGGGCGGGCATCGAGCGGCGCTCGAGGCCTCGGGGGGAATCACCATCGAAAACGTCACCGAGCTCGCCGCGACCGGAGTCGACTTCATCTCCATCGGGGCCCTGACCCACTCGGCGCCTGCGCTGGACCTGAGCATGCTGCTGGATTCGGCGGCTGAATAGAGTCGGCACGTGGCGGTGAGCGAGGAAGTGCGCCGGCGGCGGGAGGAGCTCGTCGTCGAGCATATGGAGTCGGAGAACCAGCACGAGTTCGACGTGACGCTGGGGACGTTCGACCATCCCCGCTACGAGCTCATCGGAACCGGGGACGTCTACGACGGCCCGGGCGAGGTGGCCCGGTACTTCGAGGAGACTCGCACCGCGTTCCCCGATCAGCGCAACGAGCTGATCGCGATGCACCACTCCGACGACGCGGTGATCGTCGAGGCGAATCTCTACGGCACCCACGACGGGCCGTTTCGCGGCTTGCCGCCGACGGGCCGGAAGTTCGAGATGCGGTTCTGCGCAATCTTCGTCTTCGACGACGACCGGCTGGTCTGCGAGCGGGTCTACTTCGACTCCGGCACGGTGCTGCGACAGCTCGGTATCGCGCGCGATCCGCTGACCCTCTCGGGGCGTGTCGCGACGGTGCTGAACCATCCCGTCACGGTCGGGCGCGCGCTGGCTGGCCAGCTCCTTCGCCGCTGATTGTCGAGGAGCCCTAGCGGGGCTTCAACTGCCCGCGGATCGCGCCGCCACCGTTGTACTTGTCGGTCTTGAGGTCGACGTTGTGCAGCCGGGGGTGCTTCTTGATGCGTCGAAGCTTCCGCTTCGGCTCACCCTTCACGCAGTCCTCGACCGGGCTCGCCTCATCGCCGGAGAAGAGCTTGACCTCGAGCTTGCCGTTCTCGCCCTTCTTGCCCTCGTAGATGCCCGCGTTCAGGCCCTGCGTCCTGCCGATCTTCTTGTAGGTCAGCCGGAAGCACAGCTTGTGCTTGCTCGGGTAGACGTTGACCCTCGCGAAGCCCTCGCCCTTCGGCGCCCCGCTACCCGCAGGCACGACCTGCTCGCCGGTCATCTCGGCCTTGAGCCTCGAGCTGCCAGTGGCCAAGACGAGAGCCGGGACCAGTAGCCCGACGATCAGCGCAGCGCCGCCGACCACGGTCAGCACTTTGGTTCGCATAAGAGATCCCCTCCTTCTGGATTACTGCTTCTCCCCGGCGACCTCCAGCGCCGAAGCCGCGAGGGTCACCCTACCAAGCCCTATTTCAGGAGCCTCGAGAGGCGCCGGTCCTTGAGTACCCGCCCGCCCGTCTGCTCGTCGGGACAGTAGGTCGTGACGTGCTCGGCGAAGTGGACCGCGGCCAGGGTGGCGCCACATCGGGGACAGGGCTCTCCCTCCCTGCGATGCACCTTCAGC
This sequence comes from Actinomycetota bacterium, assembly GCA_046728915.1. Classification (GTDB taxonomy): domain Bacteria; phylum Actinomycetota; class Thermoleophilia; order Solirubrobacterales; family 70-9; genus AC-56. Next base: position 9,714 of record JBKPFQ010000130.1, read on the forward strand.
GGCATCGGCAGCTTGTCGGGAACGACCTCGCGGATGACTCCCTCGTAGTGGTCGATCGCGTCACCCAGCACGTGGAGGGCTTCATGCAGCCGCTCGACCTCCTCGTCGCCCAGATCGGACCCCTGCCTGAACGGGGACAGAGCGGCCTCCCACAGCACCTCGTCGACCCACGAGCGCCCGATCCCGGCGACGACCCGCTGGTCGCGAAGCATCGGGTGGAGGTGGCGCGGCTGGTCGATCCGGCGCGCGAGCTCCTCGACCGCCGGCGCCGGCCAGGCCTCCGGCCCCAGCGTCGCCACCATCTCGTCGTCCTCGACGTCACCGGCGGCCATTAGCTTCGCCCACGCCCGCTGCTTGGTGCCGAACTCGCGCAGCCGAAGCTCGCGGCCGTCGGCGAGCCGCACGAGGACCCGCGCCGTGCGATCGCGAAGCGACGCTCGCTTGTCGAACACCTGCAGCCGCCCTGCGGACATCAGGTGGACCAGCATCGCGATCCGCTCGTCGCCGCCGTCCATCCCCCCGAACTCGACGACCGGCATCTTGCCGACGCGCCGTACTACCGCGATCCGGCGTCCCGCCAGGGCGGCCAGCGGGGGGTCGACTGACTTGAGCGCCACCATGCCGGGGGACAGCGCCGACTCGACCTCCGCGTCGCGGAGCGTGGCGTCCAGGCGGCGGGCGGTGATCTCCACCTCGGGTAGCTCGGGCATCCGTTCAAGCCTAGGCACCGCGAGGCGGGTCGCCCAAACCGGCGCACTACAATCAGTGCTTCATTCACCCGCGCCCACGGGCCGGGCGAACATGAGATCTCGTTGCCGTCGAGAACGGCCGCGATCCGCGTACTCGAATGCACCAGCTTCCGACACTGCAGACGCCGCCGGCGGCGGAGCTCGAGCCGGGGGATGTGGAGCGGCTCTCCGAGGAGGTTCGCGCGCTCGCGGCCGAGCGCAACGCCGTCATCCTCGCCCACAACTACCAGGTGCCCGAGGTCCAGGACGTCGCCGACCTCACGGGTGACTCGCTTCAGCTCTCCCGTGAGGCGGCCGCCACCGAGGCCGACGTGATCGCGTTCTGCGGGGTCCACTTCATGGCCGAGACGGCCTCGGTGCTTTCCCCCGACAAGACCGTCCTGATCCCCGACCCGGACGCCGGCTGTTCGCTCTCGGACTCGATCACGGCCGGCCAGCTTCGCGCCTGGAAGGCCGAGCACCCGGGCGCCCTCGTCGTCATGTACGTGAACACCTCGGCCGATGTGAAGGCGGAGACCGACTATTGCTGCACGTCGTCGAACGCGGTCCACGTGGTCGACCACATCTGGCGCGAGCACGGCCCGGAGGCCGAGATCCTGTTCGGACCGGACATGTGGCTCGGCTCCTTCGTGGCCCGAGAGCTCGGCCTCGCCGACGACCCGGACCGCTACGCCCGCTTCCACGTCTGGGACGGGGAGTGCCACGTCCACGCCGGGATTCGTCCGGACGACATCGCCGCGATGAGGGCCGAGCATCCCGATGCGGAGTTCCTGATCCACCCCGAGTGCGGCTGCTCGACTCAGGCGATGGAGTACGTGGCCTCCGGTGATCTCGATGCCGAGGGGGTGCAGATGCTCTCGACCTCCGGCATGCTCCGGCACGTCCGAGAGCGTCCCGATGGCGAGTTCATCGTCGCCACCGAGACCGGGATGCTCTACCCGCTGCAGCAGGCGGCGCCGGGCGCGCGGCTGATCGAGGCCAACCGCATGGCCTTCTGCCGGTACATGAAGATGATCACGCTGCCGAAGCTGCGCGACTCGCTTCGCCACATGCGATTCGAGGTGGAGGTCCCGCCCGACGTCGCCGCCCGCGCTCGCGTGCCGATCGAGCGCATGGTGAGCATCTCCTAGCCGACCACCACAGGCCCGGACCTTGCTTGCTAGCTTGAGCCCGTGGTAGGGCTAGCAGCGCGGCTCGTCCTCGGACTGGTACTCGTCGGCTCGGCGGCGCTGAAGCTGGCGAGCCCGGCGTCAAGCAGGGCGGCTCTTGGCACGTTCGAGATCGACGACGAGCGGCTGCGGTGGGCGGCCTGGGTGCTGCTCATCGGGGTCGAGCTCGGGCTCGCCGCCGAGGTCATCGCGGGAAGTGACCAGGCGGCCTGGCTCGCCGCCGGCTTCCTGACGCTGTTTGCCGCGGTGCTGGTCGGCGCGATCCTGCGCGGGCGCGCGGGCGCGCCATGCGCCTGCTTCGGCACGCGCTCGACGGTCGGGTGGGGTTCGGTGGCACGCAACCTCGCCCTCGCAGCGTGCTTCGCCGCCGTCCCGTTTCTGCCACATGGAACGCCCTCGACGGACGAGTGGCTCGCGCTGGGGTTGATCGTCGCGCTGCTCGCCTGCCTGGGCCTCGGCATCGCGGTGCTGGCGCTCGCGCGGGAGGTGGGGATGCTCCGTCTCCGCCTTGGCCCGGTGGCGGCGCTCGAGATTCCCGATGAGGGCCCGGAGGTGGGCAGCCGGATCGAGCTCACAGACCGCTTCCCGGATCTGCCGTCCCTCGGCGTCGGCCTGGCGGTGTTCACCTCGGAGGGCTGCCGCGCATGCAAGGGGCTCGAGCCCGCGATCGCCAGCCTCGCGGGCGATCCGGAGCTCGCGGTCGAGGTGTTCGACGAGGTCGGCGATGCCGATGTCTGGAGGAAGCTGGCGATTCCGGGGAGCCCGTTCGCCCTCGCGCTGGACTCGAGCGGGACGGTGCTCGCGAAGGGGACGTTCAACAACCTCGCGCAGCTCGAGAGCGTGTTGGCGACGGCGAGCCGGCGCCGCGCGAGCCTCGAGGCGAGGTACAACTGATGCAGGGGCGGGGGCGGGATGGCGAGGGGCGCGGTGGCTGACCGCGACCGGGTCGGGGAGGCGCTCGACTCGCTCGCCGGGGACACCTCACGCCGCGGCTTTCTGGCCAGAGTGGGCGCCGGGCTGATCGGCGTCACCTTCGGCGGCGTGATCGCCAACCTCACCAAGGGCGACGCTCACGCGTACACCAACTTCTGCGGCCACACGTACACCACCGGCTCGTGCGTCCATCCGTACGGTCTGCCGAGGATCGACGCGCACGGCTACCCGATTCGCCCGAGCGACGGCGAGCCGGTGGACAACATCGGGCGCCTCGTCAACGACAAGGGCCAGGCGGTCCACGACGACGGCTCGCTGATGCGCGATCCCGACGGGATCCCGCTTCCCCCGGCGCCTCGCACCAAGATCTGCCAGGAGACCGCGAAGGAGCACGACTTCGAGGCGCACCTCCAAGGCGCCTGGTACCGGTGCTGTGACGGGCGGGTGCGCAAGCTCTGGGACTGCTGCGCTCACCACGACACCCGGATCAACGGAGACGCGGCCCTTAAGGGCTACTGCTACGGAGGCCGCAAGGTGTTCTGCGTGACCTACTACCAGACGAACGTGCCGTGCTGAGCCCGATGGAGACGCCGCGAGGGGGGCCGGCGACCGGATGAGCCCGCTCGAGATCAGCCTGGCGGTTGCCGCCTTCGCCATCGGACTGACCGGGGCGTGGTCGCCCTGCGGATTCTCGATGGTCGAGACGATCGGGCTCGCCGGCGCCGGGGGAAGGCGGCTGACGATCGCCGCCGCGTGTGCCGCCTTCGTCCCCGGGGCGATCCTCGGCGGCGTGGCGACCTTCGGAGCCCTGTCCGCCGTGGGGGAGCTCGTCCACGGCGCCGCGGGCCGAACCGCGTATCTCGTCGCGGCGGGCGTGGCGATCGCCGCCGCCGCGGCCGAGGCCCGCGGGCTTCGCATCGCGCCGCAGATCCGCCGGCAGCTGCCCGAGCGCTGGCGATGGACGATGCCGCTGCCGGTGGCGGCGCTGCTGTACGGGGTCCTGCTGGGACTCGGTTTCACGACGTTCGTGCTGAGCTTCGGCGTCTGGGCGCTCGGCGGAATCAGTCTGGCGCTGGGCGACCCCCAGGTCGGCCTCGTGATCGGGGCCGCCTTCGGGGTCGGCCGGGCCATCCCCGTGGTGGGGCTGGCGCCGGCGGTCGACCGTCGCTTCGCCAGGGCCTGTATCAGCGCGATGGCCGAGCGCCCGGGGCTCTACCGGGTCCTGCGGCTCGGCGACGCGGTGGCCCTGGGGCTCGTCGCGGTCGTCCTGGCGACCACCACCGCGTCCGCCGAGCGGATCGAGGCGCTGAACGGCGCCGATCCGTCGGTGGTGGGGAAGGCGTTCGCCTTCCAGAAGCCGAACCGGATGGGAGAGCTGCGCTTCCAGGGCCGTAGCCGTGACCTACCGGGCACCGATCCCGCCCTCGGGGGCGAGCTGGCTGCGGTGATCTCCGGCTCGCAGATCCGCATCCTCAACCGCTTCACGTTGGAGGTCGTGGCCACGGTGCCCGCGTTTCACCCCCGGGCCGTCGCGATATCCCCCGATTGGCTCGCGTACCTGAGCCGCTACCACGGGCGCTCCACGCTCAAGGTGCGGTCGATCGAGCGTCCGCGGCACCCGGGCAAGGCGAGGCAGCTGGCGGAGGCCGACTCGCCGTCGGCAATCGGCCGGCCGACCATCGGGAAGGGTCGCGTGACGTTCACCGTGTCGAAGCGCCGCGGCAACGCCATCCGCCTCGTGGCGATGAAGTCGGGCAAGACACGGACACTGGTGCGCTCGCGGAGCGCCCAGCTCCTGAGCCCCGCGCTGCTGGGCAAGCGGCTCCTCTACGTCCGCGTGTCGCGTGGCTCCCAGGGCCCCCTCGCCGTCGCGCCCCGCCCGCTGCATCAGTCGCTGCTGCTCCGCGGGGTCGCCGGCCGCGGTCGCGGCCACAAGCTCTACCGGCGTCGCGGCTTCGGCCGCCGGTTGTGGACCACATCGCTCGGGCCCAAGCGCGCCTACTTCACGCTCCTCGGCGGGGACGGTCCGCGCGTCGTGTCCGTCAAGCGTTAGTCATCGCGGCGGGGCCAGCACGGAGGGCGGGATGTCGCCGACGCCGATAGCCCGATAGAGGGCGGCGCTCGGCTTCGCGATCAGCCATCGGCCGCCGCGCTCCTCCGCGTAGACCACGTCGTCCTCGATGGAGGGCTCGCGGTTCCCGGCGAAGCGCGTGACCTCCGTGGCGACGACGCGCGCGTTGCCGCCATCGATGGCGACGGACCCGATCCGGGCCACGCGCGAGCCCTCGTACACCGGGAACCCGCGGGGATCGCGATAGCCGATCGAGGCCTCGACGGAGGACCCGCAGTCACCGCGTTGGCGGGGGAAGCGCACCGCATCGAGGGCACCGGGGACGAACAGCGCGCAGAGGCGCTCGCCGTCGCGCGAGTCGAGCGCGGTGACGTACCCGCGGACGGCGGCGGCGACCCGGCGCTCGGCCGGGTCCAGGCGCGCCGGCTTCGTCTGCCGGACCGCGCTCCTCACCGCCGCCTGGTTGGAGGTCTGTCGAGGGGGCGGCTTCCGACGGCCGTGATCGCGATCGTTGCTCCGGGGTGGGAGGACCGGGCCCTGACGGCCATTCGAGCTCGTGGTGGTCGTTGATGCGGCCGTCGTCGTCGATTGCTCGTCCTGGTCGCCCTCCCCGCCGCAGGAGCCCGCGGCGAGTGCAAGGACGATGGCGCACGTCAGCGCCGTGGCCCAAGTCGCCGTCCGCATCGGTCCGTTATAGCGAGACGGCGATCCCGCCAAAACGCCGCTCGTTGCGCCGATTCGAGCGAATGGTTCCGTCCATGACCGCCCATACGCTGGCCGGGCGCGTGTCGATGAACGCTAACCTCGCCGCCGTGAGGCACCTGACGCCGGTTCCGGATCCCAAGCCGCCGCCCAGGCTCGCCGCGCGCGGCGAGGCTCAGCCGACGATCGCCGAGCTCGAGCGCTGGGCGACCGTGCTGCGGATCGACTGCGTGCGGATGCTCGCCGTGGCGAAGTCCGGCCATCTCGATTCCTCGCTGTCGGCCGCAGACATCGTCACCGCCCTCTACTACCGGGTCCTGCGACACGATCCCGAGACCCCGCACTGGCCCGCGCGCGATCGGTTCGTGCTCTGCAAGGGCCATGCCGCGCCCATCCAGTACGCCGCCCTCGCGCAGCACGGCTACTTTGCGCTGGAGGAGCTCATGGGGCTGCGCCAGATCGGGGCCCAGCTCCAGGGTCATCCGGACATGCGTCGCACGCCGGGCGTCGAGGTCTCGACCGGCTCCCTGGGCCAGGGGCTTTCGATGTGCGCGGGTGTCGCGCTCGCGCTCCGCCTGGACGGGCTCGACGACACCGCGCACGTCTTCGGAGTCCTCTCGGACGGCGACTGTCAGGAGGGGCAGACGTGGGAGGCGGCCACGGCGGCGGTCCATTTCGGGATCCCCAACCTCACCGCGATCGTCGACTACAACCACCTCCAGACCGACGGCACGACCGAGGAGGTCATGGACATCGGGGACGTCCGCGCGAAGTTCGAGTCGTTCGGATGGGACACGGTGGAGATCGACGGCCACGACATGGCGCAGGTCACGGAGGCGCTCGAGCGCAGCCGCACGCTTCGAATGCCCGCCGCCATCGTCGCTCAGACCAAGAAGGGCAAGGGGGTATCGGCGATGGAGGACCGGTTCGGGTTCCACGGCAAGCCGCCGACGCCCGAGATGGCCGCCGAGGCCCTCGAGGAGCTGATGGCAACGCTCGACGAGCAGACCAAGGCGCTCCAGGGGACCGACGGAGGCGAGGGCTAGGTCGTGCCCCCGGAGGCGAAGACCGAGGCGATCGCCACCCGGCACGGGTACGGCGACGCGCTGGTGGAGCTGGGCGAGTGCCACGAGGAGGTGGTCGCGCTCGATGCGGACCTCGCCGTCTCGACCCAGGCGATGAAGTTCGGCAAGCTCTTTCCGGACCGGTTCTTCAACGTCGGTGC
>JBKPFQ010000131.1:0-6460 GCA_046728915.1 Actinomycetota bacterium
CCGGATGTTCCGGTTCGGCCTGCCCACGATGCCCGCCGAGCTGTCGCTCTACTCCCTCAACTTCATCGACCGCATCATCCTCGCCCGCCTCGCGGGCCTGGGTGAGGTGGGCCTCTACGCGCTGGCGGTCAAGTTCGCCCAGGCGATGCAGGTGCTGGCCCGTGGCCTGCAGCTCGCCTGGCCGCCGCTCGCATACTCGATCCGCGACGACGATGAGGCGCGACGCGTCTATTCGGGGATCTTCACGTGGTTCGCCGCCGTCCTGGCCTTCGCGGCGGCCGGCCTGTGGCTGGAGTCGCGGTGGATCGTCCGCCTGCTCGCGGCCCCCGACTTCTTCCCCTCCTACCAGGCGGTCGGGCTGCTCGCGACCGGCATCGGGCTGTACGCGCTCTACCTGGCGATGGTGGTCATCTTGGGCCGGACGGGCCGCACGGAGTTCAGCTTCCCCGCCACGATCGCCGCCGTCGCGACCAACGTCGCCCTGAACCTGATCCTCGTGCCGTCGCATGGCATCGTGGGAGCTGGGCTCGCCCTGGTCGCGTCCTACCTGATCGTCCTCGCGCTGATGTACGCGTTCACTCAGCGCCTGTTTCCGGTCCCGTACGAGTGGCGACGACTGGCGCTCGTCGTGCTCGCGGCTGCGGCGATCGTCGGCGCGGGAGAGGTCCTCCTCCCGACGTCAGGCGCCATCGGGCTCCTCAGTCGCGGTGCGCTCTGGCTCGCCTATCCGGCCATCCTGTTCGCGACCGGGTTCCTGCACCCGGAGGAGCGCGCCGGCCTGGCGGAGCTCCTGCGCCCCTCGGCGATCGCAGCACGGGCGCGACGTCTCCGCGCGACGCCTGCCGGTCCCGAGCCCGAGGATGAGGAGCGGCCCGGGTTCGGCCCGGAGCTCTACGAGGCCGCCGCTCGTGACGAGGACCGGCCGGGCGTTTGACTCATCCCGCCGAGGCCGGGGGCCTCCGCCGGAGCCACCGCATCGACAGCAGGCCGAGGCCGACCGCACCCGCGCCGATCGCGATCCATCCCCAAGCCGGGATCCCCTCGCCCTCGGATCCCTCGTGGGACGCCGTTGGGCTCGTGGGTTCCCGAGTCACCACCGTCGGGTCGAGGGCGACCAGGCGCGCTGCGGAGAGTGGCTCGAGGTTTCGTGTGACGTCCCGGTAGACCGTGTCTGCCCGCTCCGACAACTTCACCCAGCCTGTGTCGGGCAGATGCTGGTAGCCAGCTTCAGGTACGACACGCAGGGATTGCGCGTCGGGTGAATCGCATCGTTCTGGGCAGAGCGTTACTCGGTACCAGCCGGAGCCCTCCACGACTTGCGGCGCCATCTTGGTGGGCGTGTCGGAGAACGTCGGAATTCCCTCGAGTACGGGCTTCTCGATGGCGATGAGCGCGTTCCCATCGTGGAAGGTGACCGTGTGGCAGTCGGTGGCGCCGCAGACGCGGGCCGCGCTGAACTTTGCCTCTGCGGGAAGCGCGGGGACGAGCAGCGCGATGAGCGCGGCAAGCAGTAGACGTCGCATCGAGGACCTCCAATGGGCGGGACCTGTGCCGTCTCTACAAGCCGACGGACGCAAAGGTTCCGTCGCCGGACCACCGATCGTGGGAACCAACCCGGCTTGAGGCCGGTAGAACGATCGCAGTGGGGGACCGGCCACTGAGCGAAGCGGACCTCATCGCGCGGGCGAAGCGCGGAGATGAGCGGGCGTATGAGGAGATCGTCGAGCGCAACCAGACAATCGCCTTCAGGGTGGCTTGGATGATCTCCGGGTCCGCCGCCGACGCGGAGGAGGCCGCCCAGGATGCCTTCCTCAAGGCGTATCGGGCCCTGGGCCGATTCAGCGAGGGCGCGCCATTCCGGCCCTGGCTCCTGCGGATCGTCGCCAACGAGGCCCACAACAGGCGGGTCGCCAGCGGGCGCCACGAGCGGTTGGCGCTGCGCGCAGCCGAGGAGCGCCGCCCCGGTGACGCGGTCCCGTCGCCGGAGGCGGCGCTTCTGGACTCCGAGCGGCGCACGGAGCTGGTCACCGCCCTCTCCTCCCTGCCCGAGCGCGACCGCCTCGCGATCGCCTATCGGTACTTTCTGGAGCTGTCCGAAGCCGAGATGGCGGCGGCACTCGGATGCCGCCGCGGCACGGTGAAGTCCCGGCTCTCGCGGGCGCTCGCCCGGCTGCGCCGCGAGATGGGTGAGGGCGATGACTGAGCTCGAGCATCAGCTGGAGCTGCTTGGCCGGGAGGTTGCGTATCCGCCCACGCCAGACGTGGCGCGCAACGTGGCGCGGCGCCTCGGCACTGGGCCGGCGCCCCGTCACGGCCGCCGCCTCTCACCAAGGGCGGCGTGGGCGGTGGCCGTGGCCGCGGGCCTGTTGCTCGCCGCCGGGGCGATCGCCGCGGTCCCGCCTGCCCGCGATGCGCTGCTCGATCTTGTGGGCCTCAAGGGCGTCACCGTTGAGCGGGTTCCCCGGCGACCCAGGGCGCCGGTCGGTGGGCGCCTCGATCTGGGCGAGCCGAGCTCGCTTCCGCAGGCGCGCGAGCAGCTTGGATTCAGTCCCCTCGTTCCGGCACGGCTGAGCGATCCCGACCTCGTCTTCGTCCGCAGGGGACCCCCCGGCGGAGAGCTCTCCCTCGTCTACAGGCCGCGTCCAGGCCTGCCGCGGACCCCTGCCACTGACGTCGGGCTCCTCGTCGGCGAGTTTCGCGGCGACCTGAACCCGGAGCTGGTTGGGAAGGTGGTCGGGCCGGGGACCCGACTCGATCGCCTGACGGTGGCCGGCGATCCTGCCGTGTGGATAGCGGGAGCACCGCACGAGGTCTTCTATCGCGGACCGAACGGAGCGATCCGGCCCACCACCATCCGTCTCGCCGGGAACGTGCTCCTCCTCCAGCGGGGAGGGCGGCTGATCCGGCTAGAGGGAGCGTTCGGACTTCAAACTGCGGGGCGTATCGCGCGCTCGCTGCGCTCGGCGTTGTAGGCCTCCGCGGCCTCTCGCATCCCCTCGCCGCGGTTGGGACGCAAGGCCTGACGGGCGTGCAGCCAGTAGGTCCGCGGGTCCTGGTTCGGGATGAACGCCGCGGCGATGGCGCGCGGGACGTACGAGAGCGACCAGAGGACGCGCGAGAGGAGCACGACCGGCCTGGAGTGGTGCTTTTGCATGTAGAGATCGCGGCCGCGGTGGAACTGGACGATCCGGCGGCGCCCGCCGGGAGACCGGTCGGTGGCGAGCTGCTCGTGATGGATGGCCCGTGCCCGGGGCACGTGGAGGATCCGCCAGCCGGCGTCGTGCATCCGCTTCTGGAAGTCCACCTCCTCCGAGTAGACGAAGAAATCGGGATCGAGGTAGTCGACGCTCTCCGCGACGTCGCGCCGGACGAGCATGGTGCACGACTGGATCCATCCCACCTCCCGGGGCGGCCCGTCCCCGCCGTGGCTCTGGGTCACCAGCCGGCGATGGAGGAGGAACGCCTGCGCGGTCGCGGTGCCGAGGCTCGGAAAGCGCCAGGCGCAGGGGATGGTCTTCCCGTCCGGGTCGAGGAGCTGCGCTCCCGCAACCGCTGCTCCCGGATCGTCCCGCAAAGCGGCGAGGAGCGCTTCGACCGCACCATCCAGGAGTTCGGAGTCCTCGTTGAGGAGCAGGCAGAGACGACCGCGCGCTTCGCGCAGGATCGAGGTGTTGTTCTCGGCGAGCCCGGCCCGCCGGTCCCGCCTGATCAGGCGGACCTCGGGAAATTCACGTTGCACCGCCTGAGCAGAGCCGTCGTCCGACGCGTTGTCGAGCACCAGGATCTCGGCGTCGGTGCCCTCCGGATGGGTCCTGCGGATCGAGCGCAGGCACTCGAGCAGGAATTCCCGCCCGTTCGTGTTCACCACGCAGTAGGAAAGCTCCATCGCCACAATCCTCGCGAATGCGCGTTCAGATCGTTGATCCGCCGGCGTACACGCCGCCGTTCGACCGCTCGCTCTGCGCCGCCCTCGCCCGGGCCGGCGCGGAGGTGGAGCTGGTCACGAGCCGGTTCGTCCACGGGCCGGTGCCGGCCGCCATGGGATACGAGGTGCGAGAGGCCTTCTACCGCCACTCCGGCAAGCGCGAGGCGGACGCCCCGGCCCGTAGGGCGCTGAAGCTCGCCGAGCACGTGACCGACATGCTTCGCTACCGCCGCGACGGGGCGTCCGTCGACGTGCGCCACTACCAGTGGCTCCCGGTGCCGGCGCTCGACGGCCGGCTGCTGCCGCCGGGACGGCCCAGGGTCCTCACGGCTCACGGGGTGCTGCGCCGCGAGGGCTGGGAGCGGCGCCTGGATCGCGGGCTGCGGCGCGTCTTCGATCGCATGGACGCGATCGTCGCGCTGTCGGAATTCGGCCGCGAGCGCCTGGTCGGCGCCGGGGTCGATCCCGCGCGAATCCGGGTGATCCCGCACGGCGCCTTCGACTACCTGACCCGCCAGCCCGACGAGGTGCCACTGCCGGACGAGCTCGCCGCCGTGGAGGCGCCGGTGATCCTCTTCTTCGGCCTGATCCGCCCCTACAAGGGAGTGGACGTGCTGCTCGAGGCCTTTCGGTCCCTGGCTGGCGCCGAGCTCTGGATCGTCGGCAGACCCCTGGGCATGTCCATGGACGAGCTGCGGGAGCTCGCGGCCCGCGCTCACGGCGAGGTGCGCTTCGTGCCCCGGTTCGTGAGCGACCAGGAGCTGCCCGCGTACTTCCGCCGCGCCGACGTCGTCGCACTGCCGCATCGCGACGCCGAGCAGTCGGGGGTCCTCTACGCCGCCCTCGCGTTCGGCAAGCCCACCGTGCTGAGCGACGTGGGCGGCTTCGGCGAGGTCGCGGAGACGGGCGCAGCAACCCTCGTCCCGCCCGGCGACGCCGCGGCGCTCGCGGCCGGCCTTCAGGACCTGCTGGCCAGTCCAGATGAGCGCGAGCGGCTCGCCGCGGCCGCCGCGGCGGCCGCGAGTGGTCGCTACTCCTGGGAGCTCGTCGCGCGCCAGACGCTCGACCTGTACGAGGAGCTCGGGGCATGACCGCGCTGGCGGTCATCTTCTGGACCTCGGTCGGCCTGCTCGTCTACACGCACCTCGGATATCCGGTCGCCCTCTGGGTTCTCGCCAGGCGGCGCGCAGACCGCCGGGAGGCCGAACTCGAGGGACCGGGGGACGACGACGCGCTGCCCCGGGTCTCGCTGATCGTCGCGGCGCACGACGAGGAGGACGTGATCGAGCGCAAGGTCCGCGACGCCCTGGCGCTGGAGTATCCGCGGGAGCGGCTCGAGGTGATCATCGCCTCGGACGGATCGAGCGATCGCACGGTCGAAGTCGCGCGGGCCGCCGGCGCCGACGAGGTCCTGGATCTGCCGCGAGGCGGCAAGGTCGCCGCCCTGAACGCTGCGGTCGAGCGATCCACCGGCGAGATCCTCGCCTTCTCCGACGCGAACAGCTTCTGGCGGCCGAACGCGCTTCGGCTTCTGGTCGCGGCGATGCGCGATCCCGAGGTGGGGTACGTGTGCGGCCAGGTGCGCTTCGACGGAGCCGGGGCGGCCAACGAGGAGGGCCTCTACTGGCGTTATGAGATGACGGTTCGCGAGCTCGAGTCGCGGCTTGCCGGGGTCACCGCCGGCAACGGCGCCATCAACGCCGTGCGCCGGGAGGCGTATCTCTTCCTCGAGCCAACCCGCGGCCAGGACATCTCGTTCCCCTACGAGCTCGTCAAGCGAGGCTGGCGGCCGGTCTATGCGCCCGAGGCGGTGGCCCGCGAGCGGCTGGCGGCGACGATCGGCGGCGAGTTCGGCCGCAAGCGGCGCATGATGGCGGGCGCCTGGAGCACGATGCTTCGCCACGGGCTGCTCTCCCCGCGCGGCTACGGGCCGCTCTACGCGTTCGAGATCGCCTCGCACCGCCTGCTGCGCTACGCATCCCCGTTCCTGCACCTGATCGCGCTCGGCACCAACATCGCGCTCGCCGGGGAGGGGACCGTCTACGTCGTCACCCTCGCCGCCCAGGTGGCGCTGCTGGTCGCGGCCGCGATCGGGACCTTCCTTCCGCTGCGTCCATTTCGGATCGCCAACTACTACCTGGCCGTCACGGCATCGAGCGCCGCGGGCCTGTGGGAGTACCTGAGGCACGGCGTGCCGACCACGTGGGAGAAGGCCGAGGGGACAAGGTAGCCGAAAGAGTGGCCGTGGCCTGGACAGACATGGGGGGGCAGGCAGGCGGGAGGAGAGGCCTCCCGAGGGTGGCCGACGTCGTCCTGGCCGCCATCGGACTCGTCCTCGCGGGTCCGTTCCTCCTGGCCGCCGCGGTCGCGATCAAGCTGAGCTCGCGCGGGCCGGTCTTCTACCGCCAGCAGCGGGTCGGCAAGGACGGGCACGTCTTCGAGGTCCTGAAGCTGCGCACGATGAGGAAGGGCGCGGACCCGGTCGGGGTGGGGACGCCCGTCCTCGAGGGAGACCCGCGGGTGACGAGCGTCGGG
>JBKPFQ010000132.1:0-19868 GCA_046728915.1 Actinomycetota bacterium
GCTCAGGTCCCGGATCGCGACGCCGGGGCCGAACCCGATCTCGAGGACGCGATCGTTGAATTGAACGTCGAGTAGCGAAACCGCCCAGGCATTCCGCCGGCGGTTAGAGGACCGGTGGGCCATGATCCAACCGGCCAGCCGGCCCGCGAGCCCGGTCGGTCGACCGAACTGAGCGCGGGCGCGTTCCACCACCTTCTGCGTCCCGGCTCGGGGTAGCGGAGTCACACCGTGGAACCCGAGGGGATTCCGTCGCTGGTCGCGAGCTCGCTGAGCAATTCGACTCGCCGACCGAGGGCACTTCGCTCGTCTTCGTCGACCCAGCTCCGGTCAATGCCGGACTGGACGCGGAACTCTGCCTGACGATGGTCATCGATACGCTCGACATCGATCGCGACCGCCGCGTAGTCGGACGCGCCTGCCAGCCGATCTTCGACGATCCGCGCTTGGCCGTGCGCGGTGAACGCGATGTTTCCCTCGGTGAGGACGGCAAGCGCCACGCACGGCTGACTGCGCAGCCGCGTAAGCGATCCGCGGTCGTGACGCAGGCTCAGCAGGATGCGGCGATCCCCGGCGCGCAGCGGTGCGGAGACCGGGATCGCATGGGGGCCCTGATCCACGGTGGCGAGCACTGCGATGGTTCTGGTTGGCCAATCGGGGAGCGCCTCGAGCTGTGGGTGCTCGCGCGAATTGGGGTTGTTGCGCTCAGGCACGGCTCTCCTCACCAGAGGGGGTCCTGGGCCGCCCGCTGGCAGAGCCCGTGCGCGGCGGGCCGGCCACCCACCGTGCCACGGCGGCGCCCAGGACCGGCATCACGAGGTTGACCATCAAGGCCACGAGCACCCCGCTGATCACCAGCGCACGCAGCGGGAGCGGCAGCGACCCCAGCTCGTCGCCGAAGACGGTGAGGAGCGCCGTGACGACGAGGAACGCCACGAGCCACGCGCCAAGCGTGGTCGCCACCGGGGCCAGCCACCTGGGAGCGCGGGAGTCGAGCTGGTGGAGCGAGGACATGGCCACCAAACGTTATGGACCCGAGATCCATAAGTCAAAGACACGTTTATTATGTTTGGCAGAAGGCATCGTTATGGACCTGCGACAACTCTCGTACTTCGTCGCGGTGGCCGAGGAGGGGCAGTTCACGCGCGCAGCGGCTCGGGTGTCGGTCGCCCAGCCTGCCGTCAGCGCGCAGATCCGGCGCCTGGAGCGCGAGCTCGGGGAGGCGCTCTTTCACCGCGATCGGCGCGCGGTCACCCTCACCGGAGCGGGCGAGGCTCTCCTGCCCCACGCCCGCGCGGCCCTCGCCGCGGCCGAGCGAGGTCGCGACACGCTCGCCTCCCTGCGCGGCATCCTCCACGGACGACTGCGGGTCGGCGTCGCGGGGCCCGTCGACCATCGCCTCGCCGAGGCGCTCGGCGACTTCCATCGGGCCCATCCCGCGGTCGAGATCTCCTTCACCCAAGAGCACAACGAGCCCCTCCTCGAGGCGGTGGCCAACGGCGACGTGGACGCGGCCATCGTCGGGATAGGCGCCCAGGCGATCCCGCCTCGGGTCGGCACGCGGCTGGTCGCGACAGAGCCGCTCGTGCTCGCGGTCCGCCGCGGCGATCCGCTCAGCAACCGCAGAACCGTCACAGTGGCCCAGTTGCGCGACCAACCGATGATCACCCTGGTGCGCGGGAGCGGCCTGCGCACGGTGCTGGAGAACGCCTGCCGCGACGCCGGCTTCGCCCCCCAGATCACCGCCGAGACAGGGGAACTCGATTCCCTCGTCGAGCTCGCCGCCGAGGGACTGGGCATCGCCGTCCTCCCCCGCTCGGCTGTCGACGGAGCCGACGTCGGCGTCGTCCGAATTTCCCGGCCGCGCCTTGAGCGCCGCACGGCGCTCGCCTGGAACCACGACGCCACGTCGCCCGCCGCGCGCGCTTTCCTCGCGCTCGCTGACAGAATTTTCCTCCCGCCTGCCCAATCCGACCCGGGTCGACGGGCCTGACCGCGGCGACTCGCTTCTCGAACTCGGACTCGCCGCCGCGAGCACTGCCACCCGCGGTAGCGGACGAGGAGATAGGTGGGCGAGGGGTGGGCTTGCCCATTCCGATGGAGACACCCTTGAGCCGGTAGTAGATGATTGCCGGGTTCCTAGGTCGGCCGCGTGTAAGGGCCATCCGGCAGGGATCGAGGGATCCCTCGATTCCTACGGGCTCAGCGCGGGTTTGGCTGAGAGGCGCTGGCGGCGAACAGCGACCGGGCGGTTTCGCGAAACGCGCTGCCGGCAGGGGAGGTGTCATCGGCGCGCCAGACGAGCGTCGTCTCGAGTGGATCCGGTGGGTCGTCTATATGCACCGCAACAACCCCATCCGGGAGACTGCCCTCAACCGAGGCCGGCACCAGCGCCACAACGGGGACGTCCCCGAGGATCTGAAGCACCCAGTCGGTGTGGAACGACTCGCTGCGGATCTGCGGCTCAAAGCCGGCGCGGCGGCAGAGCCCGATCATGAAGTCATGCAGGCTTGGGGCGAGATCGCGCGGAAACATGAGAAACGGTTCATCTGCCAGGGTGTCCAGCGCGATCGAGTCCGATGCTGCCGCGGGGTGCTGCGTCGGCAGCAGCGCAGCGACCCGCTCGCGCCGAATGGTTAGGTACGAGCACTCGCTGACCACCTCCGGGCAGAGCGAGATCGCGACGTCGATCGCTCCGGAGGCCAGCGCCGGTGGCATCTTCGCGTTCCACATCTCCTCCGTCAGCAGCTCGACGTCGGGGTGGTTGGCTCTGAACGCTTGCCCAAGCTGCGGCAGGGTCTCAAAGCGTGCGCTCCAGCTGAAGGCGACCCTCAGGCTGCCGAGCTCGCCAGCCGCGGTGCGGCTGGCGTCGGACTTGGCGCGCTCGAGCTCGGTCAGCGTCCGTCGCGCTCCATCGAGAAAGGCGTGCCCGGCGCCCGTCAGCCGCACCTCGCGGGTGGAGCGCAATAGGAGGTCGGTGCCAAGCTCCTGCTCGAGCTGGCGGATGGCGACGCTGAGTGGCGGCTGCGCCATATGCAGTCGCTCGGCCGCGCGGCTGAAGTTGAGCTCCTCGGCGACCGCGACGAAATAGCGCAGGTGGCGAAGCTCGAGCATCGCTAGCGCGATCGTAGTCCTCCCTGCCGGGCGTTTCCACAAAACGGCGGACGCGGGTGCGCACGGTGTCATAGCCCATGGGTCTAGCTCAAGACACAAACGGTGTTGTGCGTTTCGGCTGCTCGGAGCAACCTTGGGGGCTGATGCACGTCGGAATCATCGGAGCCGGGAGTCTTGGAAGCGCGCTCGGTCAGCGCCTGGCCTCGAGTGGGCACCAGATCATGTTCGGCGGAGGCGAATCCGCACGGGAAGCGGCCACCGGTCGGCGTGCCAAAGTGGGCGCAAACGTGGATGCGGTGGCGTTCGGCGAGGTCGTGATCCTGGCCGTCCCGTTCGCGGCCGTTGACGGTGCTCTTGCCGACGCGGGTCCGTTCGGTGGCCGCGTGCTGTGGTCCTGTGTCAACGCGCTCAGGCCCGACTTCTCAGGTCTGGCGATCGGATTCGACACGTCTGCGGCAGAGACGGTGGCGGCGGCCGCGGCGGGCGCCCGCGTGGTGGCCGCAATCCCACCCTTCGCCAACGCCATCGCCTCGGGTGGGCTGCGCTACGACGCCGGCCTCGAGCCAACCGTCTTCATCTGCGGCGATGATGACGAAGCCAAAGGGGTCGTCGAGGGGCTGGTCCGCGACATCGGTGCCCAGCCCGTCGACGCGGGGGCTCTGTCGGCGGCCCGCCTCGTCGAACCGGCGATGATGCTCTTGATCAGCCTCGCGTATTCGGATGTGCCGCGGGACATCAGCCTGCGCTTGCTCGAGCGGACCGGTAATGCCTGAGCCAGGGAAGCACGCACCGGAGATTCGGGTTCACCGCTACGTCGGCTCCGCGATGCCGGTGAATGCATACCTGGTCGAGACGCCCGGTGGCGTGGTGGTAGTGGACAGCACGCTGACGGTCTCGGACGCACGGGGGCTACGCGAACGCGCTGCCGCGTTGGGCAAGCCGCTCCGGGCCGTTCTGATCACCCACGCGCACCCGGACCACTACGCCGGCACCGTGGAGCTGGTCGGTTCCGACGAAATCCCGATCGTCGCGGCAACGGGTGTCGATGCCGTGATTCGGCGCGACGACGCGATCAAGGAGGAGATCATCCGCCCCATGTTCGGCGACGAGTGGCCGCGAGAGCGTCGCTTCCCCAACCAGACCGTCCGCGACGGCGAGTCGATCAGCTTCGACGGCATTTCGTTCACGCTGATGGATCTGGGTCCCGGTGAGTCACCGCACGACAGCGTCTGGCTGGTGGGCGACGAAAGGCTGGTGGCCTTCGCGGGCGACACCGCCTACCAGCAGATGCACTGCTTCCTGGCCGACGGGTACTGGGAGTCATGGCTCGCGAACATTGGCCGCCTGCGGACGCAGCTGGCTCCGGATGCCGAGCTGCAATTTGGGCACGGCGACCCGACAACGACCTCCCCGCTCGATTGGCAGGAGGGGTACATCAACGCCTTCATCGAGGCCGTCCAAGCTGCCCCGTGGTCGGATCCGGACAAGGCCAAGGACGACGTGGTCCGGCGAATGACCGAGTATCTCCCAGCCGGCGAGCTCCAGTTCCTGATGGAGCTCAGCATCGAGCCCGTCGCAGCCAAGCTGGGACTCATCGCGGGCGAGTCGTGAGCACCACCGCGAGAGCTTCGTTTCCACCCTGGACGTCACCGACGAAGCACCCAGACCCGTTTGGTGGCCAGCAGAGTCGTGGTCATGCGCCGGCATCCGCGCCCGGACTGGACGCGCTTGCGACCGTGGTCCGCGTTGCGGTCGCCAAGCGCGCCAACTGGGCGGAGACAGCTCAGCTGGTGGCCTCCGGGCTGGAGCAGCATCTTCCGTCGCCGAGCATCCTCACGGCTGAGCAGCGAACCGGCGATCCCCAGACGTATAAGAGTGAGGTCCTCCACTCCGAGCCCGACGGCGCCTTCTCGATAGTGGCGCTGGTCTGGCTCCCGGGACAGGTGACGCCCATCCACGATCACGTGACGTGGTGCGTGTTCGGGGTCATCCAGGGCATGGAGTGCGAGGAACTATTCGAGCTCGACGAGCACGGCACTTGCCTCGTCGAGGCGGGGTACCGCGTGAACAGAGCGGGCGCGGTGAGCGGGTTCGCTCCGCCCGGCGACATCCACCGCGTGCGCAACGCCGGCGATCTCACCGCGATCTCGATCCATATCTACGGGACGGACGTGTCCCGGATCGGGTCGAGTGTCCGGCGCTACTACGACCTTCCTTTGCAACCGTCCGCGTCGCCCGCGTGAGTCGCAGGCGAAGACACGGCCGCGTTGGGACACCCCTCCCCCGGAGTGGATCGGCCGTTCCGTTCTCGCCCTCGGCGGTGCCTCAACGGGGAAGCACGCGAAGTTGCCTTGAACACAAGGACAAGGAGAAGGAGAAAATGGGAAAGATCGTCATCACCGAGTTCGTGTCGCTCGACGGAGTCGTCGAGGACCCGGGCGGGTTCGGGGACTTCAAGCATGCAGGCTGGGGGAAGGCCGCCGCCGCGCTGTTCTTCACCTGGAGCCTCGGCCGCGGCGAGGAGGCCGAGCAGTTCAAGCTCGATGAGACCCTTGGCACGGAAGCGCTGCTGCTCGGGCGGGTCACCTACGAGGAGTTCGCGGCCGTGTGGCCGGCCCGCGACGACGAGTTGGCGGACCAGTTCAACCGCCTCCCCAAGTACGTCGTCTCCTCGACCCTCGAGGATCCCGAGTGGAACAACTCGACGGTCCTTGACGGGGACGTGGTGAAGGAGGTCTCGCGGCTGAGGCAGGAACACGATGGAGACATAGTCGTCTACGGCAGCGTCCGGCTCGCGCGGGCGCTGATCGAACACCACCTCGTAGACGAGCTCCGGCTGATGGTGTACCCGGTTCTGCTTGGGACCGGCGAGCGCCTCTTCGGGGAGCTGAGCGACAAGAAGCCGCTGCGGCTCGTGGACACCGGGACGGTTGGGGACGGCGTAGTCATCCACATCTATGAGCCGGTCCGAGGCCCCGGTCCGGGTGAGCGGCATGTCCCGGAGATCGTCGGAGCGGAGGCCGAGTAGCCATCTCCCGTCCGGTCCTGAGCGGCGCGATCCCCTCGCGCTATCGGGACTCGCGCGTAGCGGCGAGGGAATCGTGACAAACAAATAGTGCGTCGGCACCTCCGCGCGCTGTTCCTCGTCGCTCGACGCAGGAGCTCCGCGCCAACCGCTCGACCACCGCCTCGTCGGAGCGGCGTCCTAGCCGCCGCGTCGAGTGTTTCCTATAGTTCACCTTTTGGTCAACGATCAATTCAAGGCCCTGGCGCATCCGCTTCGGCGCGACATTGTCGAGCGGCTCGCGCGTGGCGAGGCAACGGTGGGCAAGGCAACCGGCGGCCTTGGGGTCTCAAAGTCCGCAATCTCGAAGCACCTGAGGGTGCTCGAGGAGTCCGGCGTGGTGGTTCGCGTGATCGATGGCCGGACGCATCGGCTCGCGCTTGACATGGCGGCTCTCGTCGAGGCCGGCGACTGGATCGAGCGCCAGCGGCAGGTCTGGGAGCGGATGCTGGACGGGGTCGAGGACTATCTGAGGGATCGCGGGGACTCCTAATGACCGACCCTACTCCGCCTGATCCGAGGATTCTGCGGGTGGAGCGCACCTTCAAGGCGCCGGCGCAGGCGGTGTTCGAGGCGTGGACCAGCCCCGAGCTGCTGAGGCGGTGGTGGCCCGCTGGGCCGGATTGGGAGACGCCGGTGGCCGAGGTGGACGCCCGTGTGGGCGGCAAGCTGCGGCTCGTCATGCGCAACCCGAGCGGCGAGGAGTTCGGCGGCGGGGGCGAGTACATCGAGATCAGCCCGCCCCACCGAGTCGTCTTCACCTGGACCTGGGATGGGCACGAGGGGCACCGAGGCACCCAGCTCGTCGAGGTCGAGCTCGATGAGCAAGAGGACGGGACTACCACCCTGCTGCTGACCAACAGAGGGCTCGAAGACGAGGAGGCCAGGCGATTGCACCGGGAGGGCTGGGAGCGTTCCTTCGACAACCTCGAGCGGGCTCTCGGGCATGAGCGATAGACGGAGCACCCGGCGCTGGCTAGCGCTGGCCCTCCTCGGCACCGCCTTCTTCATGGTGATTCTCGACGGGACCATCGTCTACGTCGCCCTGCCGAGCATCGAGGACGCCCTTGGCTTTTCGCAAAGCGGTCTCCAATGGGTGATGAGCGCATACCTGCTGAGCTTCGGCGGCTTTCTGCTGCTCGGTGGCCGCTCCGCCGACCTGCTCGGGCGCCGCCGGATGTTCATGGTCGGCGTCGCGCTGTTCGGAGGATCGTCGCTCGTCTGCGGACTGGCGTGGGCCGACGAGGTCCTGATCGCCGCTCGAGTGATCCAGGGCGTCGCGGCGGCGATCATGGCCCCGACGTCCCTTTCCCTCCTGATGAGCGTCTTCGAGGAAGGGCCGGAGCGCAACAAGGCGCTCGGAATCTGGGGTGGCATCGGCGGCGTCGGCGCGACTTCCGGTCTGCTCATCGGCGGCCCGGTCACCGCCGGCTTCGGCTGGGAGTGGGTGTTTTTCATCAACGTCCCGGTCGCGCTCGGCGTGCTCGCCCTATGCCCAGCGCTGTTGCCGGAGAGCCGCGAGCGACCGGCTCGCCGCGTCTTCGACGTCGCCGGCGCGGTGGCGGTGACGACGTCGCTCGCCCTGCTCGTCTACGCCGCCTCCGAGGCACCGGACTCCGGCTGGACAGACGTCAAGACGATCGGCTTCGTCGCGATCGCCGCCGCGCTCATGGCGCTGTTCGTATTTGTCGAGTCGCGCTCGCCAGCGCCGCTCGTCCCGCTCCGCATCTTCCGCTCGCGAACCCTCGTCGGGGGCAACCTCGTCCTGCTATGCGCGGGCGCGACCCTCGACGGGACGTTGATCATCGTCACCCTCTACGCACAGGAGGTGCTCGGATACTCGACCGTGCAGTTCGGTCTGATGGTGGCGGTCTTGACTGTCATGTCGGTGGTTGGTGCGGTTTCCGGGCAGGCCGTCGTCACACGGCTCGGGCCAAGGCCGGTCGCTCTCGCGGGCATGATCCTGCTCGCCGCCGCCAGCCTCCTCCTGACCCAGGTGTCAGCCGAGGGCAGCTTCATCAGCGACATCTTTCTCGGACTCTTCGTCTTCGGGGCGGGCCTGGGTGCCGCCTTCGTCGCCTCGCAGATCGCGGGACTGGCCGGCGTGGCCGAGCGGGAGTCGGGCCTCGCCGCGGGTCTCGTCGACTCGTCCTTCAACATCGGGAGCGCCCTCGGGATCGCGATTCTCTCCACCGCGGCGGTGTCACGCACGGACGATCTACTTATGGGTCCTAACCCAGCTCCGGCTGTCGCGATGACCGAGGGCTTCCAGACCGCTTTCCTGGTTGGCTTCGCAATCGCCTCGCTGGGAGCAGTCTGCACGCTGGTGCTGTCTGGGCGTCCGGGAAAGGAAGAGGAGGCGGCAGTCCCCAGTGCACGGCGAGTCCCGCCGTGCCCAGGCCACGCGACCGCGATGCCGGCGGTCGAGACCGAGGGCGAGAGCTGAGCGATGTCCGCGCAAGCTCGCCCCGGCACGACAGTTGGAGGAAGTCAAACCGAAGGAGGTCACCGTGATTAAGGGCATAAGCCAGGTCATCGTTCCGGTCGACGACCAGGAGCGCGCGAAGGAATTCTGGACGAGCAAGATCGGGTTCGAGGTGGCGACCGACGCGCCATACGGCGAAGGCGGGCGGTGGATCGAGGTGAGGCCGCCCGACGGGACGCCGCTGCTGGTGCTGAGCCCGCGACGTGCCGACGAGCCGAGGCCCGAAGCACCCGACGAGCTTCCGCACTCGCCGGTGTTCTTCACCTGTGACGACATCGAGCAGACCCATC
This sequence comes from Actinomycetota bacterium, assembly GCA_046728915.1. Classification (GTDB taxonomy): domain Bacteria; phylum Actinomycetota; class Thermoleophilia; order Solirubrobacterales; family 70-9; genus AC-56. The sequence goes on from JBKPFQ010000132.1 coordinate 8,951, forward strand.
GCGAGCTGAGCGAGCGGGGCGTGGCATTCCCTACGCCCCCGACGAAGATGGACTTCGGCTGGTGGGCGTTGTTCGAGGACGCGGACGGGACACGCTATGCGCTCGGGCAGCGGGACTGAGGACAACCGCGACAGACTAGGGGCCGATTGGAGCTCGTAAGCGTGACCGTGGACAACGAGGTCGCGCCGACGCGGGTCGTCGTGATTACCCCCAGGCAGGCCATCGCGGCCGGCGCGATCCTCGCGCGCAGCCACGCCGACTACCCCTCGTTCCGGCACCTGTTCCCGGACCCAAGGCGGCGGGCCCGCGCCTTGGCCGCGATGTTCACCGGTGTCGCTCGTGACGCCGCCCGGCTCGGCACGGCGTATGGGGCCCTCGGCAGCGATGGCGAGCTCCGCGGGGTCGCGGTCTGGCTGGCGCCGGGAAGGTTTCCCTGGAGCGCCGTCCGGCAGCTTCGCGGCGCCGGCTGGATGCTGTCCGTCTTGCGTTCTGATCCGGGCTCGTTTCGAGCGTTCATGAAGACGGGGGCGAACGGAGCGCGCCTTCATCCTGCCGACCGGCATTGGTACCTGGAGACGATGGGCGTCGATCCCGCGGTCCAGCGCCAGGGCGTTGGCGGCCGATTGATCGAACCGGTGCTCAAAATCGCCGATCGCGACCATGTGGACTGCTACCTCGAAACCGCGGAGCCCAGAAATACTGAGTACTACGCCCGCCACGGTTTCGTCGTCGAGAATCCGGCCCTACACGTGGTGCCAAATGGCCCCGCTCACATAGCGATGCGGCGCCGGCCGGCGGTAGCCGGGGCACCGCGTTCAGGTGATCGGCCCCCATGAGCAGCGAGCACCTGGTGCGCGTCGCCCGGCTGGTGATCGAGGACGGTGGCTCCGAGGACGAGGCGATCGCCGCGCTCCTCAACGACCCCCCGGAGGATCAGGGGTCGTGCGCGCCTCTGGGACATCCGCCGCAACTTCGGACCGGTCGTGGCGGCGATCGTCGACGCGATTCCCCGTGCGATTCGGAGGTCAGAGCAGAAGCGTGATGGTCACGCGGACGGAGGCGCGGGGGTGTAGCTTTCGGCTGTGACTGAGCTCGCCGGAGCGCACTGCGAGGTCTGCGCGCCTGGCACGCCGCCCCTTCCGGAGGAGGAAGCCGCGGCGCTCTCGGCCGAGGTCCCCAACTGGGACCGCGACGGAAACCGTTCCCTTCGCCGCGAGTTCTCGTTTCCGGACTTCCGCGGCGCGTTCGGGTTCGTCGCGCAAGCCGCGCTCATCGCCGAGGCGGAGGGTCACCACCCTGACATCGAGCTCGGCTGGGGCCGCGCGTCGTTTCGGCTCACGACCCACGCCGCCTCCGGCCTGACGCGAAACGACTTCATTCTCGCGGCCAAACTCGACGAGCTCGCGGGGACCTGATCCGACCGCCGTCGGCGCAGCTCAGTCGATGGCCACCGCCCTCGTAGCCTGATGACCGCGCAAGCGATAGGGGCGAACCGGAGACCCGGGCGTTGACCGACGAGGACCCCTTCGAGCGGCTGGTCCGGTTTCCTCGACCCACACTCGATCCCACCGAGGTGTGTGAAGTCGCGGGGGTCGACCGCGAGGTGGGCGACGCGCTCTGGCGGGCGCTTGGATTTCCCGACGTACCCGAAGGGGTCATCGCTTACACCGATGAGGACGCGCGTGCTCTGCGTCTGGCCGCGGAGGGGCTCGATCGGCTCGACCCGGGCCAGCGCGAGGAGGGGTTGCGGCTCATGCTCCAAGAGGCCCGGATGCTGAGCGCGCACCTGGCGGCCCTTGCCGAAACGGAGCTGGACGCGATGGCGGCGCTGCAGGCCCGAGGATTGCGCACGCGCCTCATCGCGGACGCGGTCGAACGCGGGCTTGAGCGATCCGACCTCGGATGGCTCGTCAACTACGCGCTACGCCGGCAGCTCGACGCGGTGGCACGGCGCCATTCGGCAACGGTGGCCGATGCCGACGGGAGAGGTGAGCGACTCGTCGTCGCATTCGTCGATCTCTCTGACTTCACGGCCCTCAGCGACCGTACCGAGCTGGATGACCTTGGCGCGTTACTGACCCGGTTTGAATCGCTGGCCTTCGATGTGGTGGCCGAGGCGTCGGGTCGGGTGGTGAAGCTGATTGGCGACGAGGTGATGTTCGTTTGTCCCGACAGCCTCACCGCCGCGCGAGCGGCACTGGAGATCCTCGAAGGCTCCGCCGGCAGAGGGCTTCCACCGGCTCGTGCCGGCCTGGCCGAAGGACCGCTGCTGCGGCAGGCGGGCGACTACTTCGGCCCCCCGGTGAACCGGGCCAGCCGCATCACCCAGGCCGCGGCGCCCGATACGGTCGTCGTCGACGATGTCGTCCGCGGAGGGCTCGAAGAGGCGCCGGGCCTGAGGCTCGAAGGTATCGGCGAGCAGCGCCTGAAGGGGCTTGGGGCAACCCGGCTCTGGCGCGTGACGCGTCAGGTCTGACTATTCGGTTCTGGCATCATGCGGGTAGAGCCAGCCGCGCAGGAGCCTGGTCACGCGCGGCATCACGACCCAGGTCATCAGCGGGACCGTGATGAGGGTCGTGACGGCAAGGCGCGGAATCGGGCCCATCCCCTTGAGGAGCGGGCCGAGCGCGACGACCACCAGCGTGATCAGCGGGAAGATCGTCAACCAGGTCAGGATCGCCATCTTGTACGGCGGTGGTGGCCTGGCGCCCGGCTGCTCCGGAAGCGTGAACCAGCTTTCGAGGCCCGTGACGTACTGCGATCTCATTGGGCCCACGGCATGTGGCTCCGCGAGGCGAATCCAGCTTGAGCGCGCATCGGAATCGAGCCAGCGCCGCAGATTGGCGGCGGTGTCGAAGCGGTAGACGATGCGGTACTCGCCGCCGGACTGCGACGGTCGAAAGACCTCGACGCCGAGATACCCAGGGAAGCGCTGCGCTGCCGCCGCAATCCCATCCAGAAACGCCTCGTAGGCGTCTTCGTGACCCGGTTTCACCTGCCGGGTGACGGTGGTGGTAACCGGCCCGTCGTTGTCCGGCGTCGTAGTCAACGGCTACTCCGGAGGTCGCTCGCCCCGCCAGCGTAGCTTCCCGAGCACGCGATCTCCAACACGAAAGGGCCTTGACGGCTACAAGCTCGGCTTGTAACCACCGGCGTATGATCGCGGTGTGCTCGTGACGCCGGAGCTCAAGCAGATGCGCTACGTCGTCGCGGTGGCCAAGGAGCACAGCTTCTCGCGAGCCGCGGAGACTCTCCACGTCGCCCAGCAGGCGGTCTCGCAACAGGTCAGGCTCGTCGAGAAGTCTTTGGGCGTCGATCTCTTTGAGCGCACCAACCGCGGTGTCGCGATCACGCCGGCGGGGGAGGTCTTCGTGCAGGAGGCGCGGCGGACCCTGAACGCGGCAGATCGCGTTGCGTCGCGAGCGCAGGCGGCCGCTCGGGGGGAGGTGGGAACGATGCGGATCGCCTACACGCTGGCGACCGTCTACGAGACGCTCCCGGCCCTGCTGGACGCGATGGCCGCCGAGCAGCCGGAGTTGAAGATTCGTCCGCAGGAGGTTTTCGGGGTCGATGTCGAGGAGCTCGTCCACAGCGAGCGCTTCGATCTCGCGCTCGCGCCCCGGATGACATTGGGGCGCGGGCTCGACCATCGCGCGGTCCGTCGTGAGGACTTCGTCGTCGCCGTGGCCGAGGGCCATCGGCTGGCCGGACGCGACGGCGTCGCGCTCCGCGAGTTCGCGGGCGAGGTTCTCCAGGTTTGGCCGCGCGACATGTCACCCGGCTACTACGACGCCGTGCTCGCGGCGTGTCGCGCGGCGGGCTTCGAGCCCGAGATTGCCGCGCAGGCCGCCGGCTCGACCGTGTGGCGGGACATCGCGCAAGGGGACGGCTTCGGCCTGGTTGTCGCCTCGATGGGACTCCAGCTTCCGGCCGGGCTCAGTCTGGTCCGCCTCGAGCAGCCCCCACCCACGCTCACGATCGATCTGATCTGGTCGGCCGAGCGTCGAACGCCTGGGGTGGAGCGAGTGATCGACGTCGCCGAGCGGCTGACGGGCCAGCGCCGCTGGCTCTGACCGCCGGACACAAGCTCGGCTTGTCGCCAGCCCCATCAAATCGATGTTGGACGATCTCCTACAACAAGAACCCGGGCGGTCCGGATCTGGTCGAGATCCACGTCACGGAGACCTTCAGCGGGGACATCGAGGGTGAGGGACTGGTCCGTTTCCTCCAGGCGGTGCGAGGCGATGGCTCGGCCAGCTTCGTCGGAATTGAGCGCGTGATCGGCCGGGTTGGTGATCGCAAGGGGTCGTTCTTGCTCCAAGACGCTGGGACCCTCGTTGACACCACCGTGAAGGGAGAGTGGTTTGTGATCCCGGGGTCTGGGACCGACGAGCTCGCCGGGCTAAGGGGCGAGGGCGGCTTCACCGCCCAAGTCGGGGAGCACGCTTCGATCACCCTCGACTATTGGTTTGAGTGAGGCCCCGAGGCTGGGCTGGCTCTAACCGCCGGCCACAAGCGCGGCTTGTCGCCAGCTCCATCAATCGATGTTGGCGGATCGCCGACGCGAATCTAGAGTGGCCGACGTGCGCATCGCAATACTCGGAGCCGGTCGCATCGGAGGCAATGCCGCTCGGCTGTGGTCGCGGGCCGGCCACGACGTCCTGATCAGCTTCTCCCGCCACCCCGATGCCCTGTCCGCGCGCGCTGCGGAGCTCGGCGATCACGTCAGCGCGGCGACGCCGGCCCAGGCTGTCGCCGTCGCCGACGTCGTCATGCTCGCTGTCCCCTGGGACGCGATCGACGAGGCGCTCGCCCAAGCCGGCGAACTCGCCGGCAAGGTCTTGATCGACGCCACCAATCCGTTCGGGTCCAGCGCCAGGCCCGCCGCGCGTCAGACCGTGGCCGAGTACAACTCCGCGCGGGCGCCGGGAGCTCGCTACGTACGGGCCTTCAACACGCTGACCTCGGGCTTTCAGGCCGAGGCCTCGGATCGCCCCAGCCACGAGCGCGCCGTGATGTTCCTCTGCGGCGACTATGCCGCGGCCAAGCGGATCGTCTCGAGCCTGATCGAGGACGCGGGTTTCGCTCCTCTCGATCTCGGCTCGGCGGCCAACGCCGCGGTCATGGAGGCGCCCCGGCGCCCCGGAGCCGTCTACGGAGAGGAATACCGGCTCCCCGAGGCTCAAGCGGCGATCGCCGCGCTGTCATCCGGAGCGGCGGATGAGCGCTGAGATAAACGTCACCAGCCCGGCGAAGCCCAAGCAGGTGCTGATGGTGATCGCCAACCCGGCGACCTCGACCACCCTCGACATCCCGGTGGGATTCTGGGGAGCCGAGCTCGCCCACGCCTGGATCGCCTTCAAGGAAGTGGGCTACGAGATCACCATCGCCAGCCCGGACGGGGGAAGGTGCGAGATGGATGCCTGGAGCGATCCTCGCGATGAGAGCCGGTACTCGTTCGGGGATCTGATCACGATGGGGTTCGTCAACACGCCGGAGTACTGGCAGCTGGTGGAGAGCACGCCCGCGCTGGCCGACGTCGACTACGACGACTACGACGCGATCGTTGTGGTCGGCGGCGAATCGCCGATGTTCACGTTTCGGGACCACGAGGAGCTGAAGCGAGCGCTGCGGACGTTCTACGAGGCCGAGAAGGTGACCGCGGCGCTCTGCCACGGGATCGCCGCCCTGATCGACTGCAGGCTCTCCGACGGCTCCTACCTGATCGAGGGCAAGACGATGACCGGGTTCGCGAACGTCGAGGAGGCGTTCGTTGACGATTACGTCGGCCGGAAGGTGATGCCCTGGCACATCGAGGACGCAGCGAAGGAGCGTGGCGCCAACTACATCCAGGGCGGTCGCTTCAAGGCGTTCGCGGTTCGCGACGGCCGGCTGATCACGGGCCAGCAGCAGTACTCGGGTGCCGAGGTGGCCAGAAACGTGATCGAGGCATTGGGGGTCTAGTGGCCCGCCGACCCCGCTGTTGACGACGTTTCAGCGATGCCTTGAAGGGAGGCGCAATGCGGATCTTCGCTTATGACCGTTTCAAGCCCGGGGTGACGATGGAGACGATCGAGCCGTACCTTCCGGAGGAGGTCGCGAACGTGTGGCGCCTGTGGAAGGCCGGGATCGTGAGGGAGAACTACGCTCGCGCCGATGAGCCCGGCGTCGCGATCGTCTTCGAGCTCGACAGCGTCGAGGAGGCGAAGCGCTACACCGACGACTTCCCGTTGACCAAGGCCGGGTTCCTGGAGTGGTATTTCATCCCCCTGATGATCCCGCTGCCGGTGGAGAGCCTCTTCCGCGCCGACGTCGACGTGGCCGAGCCACTCGATCGAACCACCGGCGGCTCGACCTAGCCCGACCGGAGGCCCCACATGCGCGAACACCGCCACCTGCAGATACCCGACACGCTCGCCGATGTCTGCGACCCGGAGCGCTTGGCGCTGCTCGTCTACGACATGCAGGTCGGGGTCGTCGGACAGCTCGACGACGGTGCGCAGGTCACCGCTCGGGTGGGCGCCGTTCTGGAGGCCGCCCGCCGGGCTGACCTGCGGGTGTTCTTCACCAGGTACATGAGCCTGCCGCGCGAGCTGATGGGGATCTCGCAGCTGCGTACGGCAATGGCATGGCAGCGCAAGGACTCCGTGGAGGATGTGATCTCTCCCTTCACGCGCGGCACACCTGGGTTCGAGCTGGTGCCTGAGCTGGCGCCGCGCGACTCGGAGGCGATCTTCGACAGGCTCTCGATGTCCGCGTTCGAGGGCACCCCGCTGGACTTCGCGCTGCGGGACTGCGGGATCACGGCGTTCGCGATCGTAGGGGTGGCGACCGAGGTCGGCATCGAGCCCACCGTTCGACACGGCGCCGACCGAGGCTTCGTTCCCGTCGTGGTAACGGACGCCTGTGGAGCGGGAAATCCGGCGGCTGCCAGTCGCTCGCTCGAGGCCCTCGCCTTCACAGGCGACGCGATGATGACGGACGTCGCGACGATCACTGGCCTGTTGAGTCACGGGGAACGGATCCACCGCGGTTAGGCCGAAGGTCGGGGTCGCGCCCGCGCTGTCCGAGGTTGGCGGCCGACTCGGCTACCCGCATGCGCTCCGGGACGTGGATCCAGTCACGGCGCGGGCGCGCGACGAATTGGAGCAACGGTCGGAATCGGCTCGTCGAGCAGAAAGTCGAGCATCAGTCGATTGCAGATCGCCGGCTTCTCCTGGAGCAGGAAGTGAGACGTCCCGGGGACGATTGCCAGCTCGGCGTCGGGAATCCCCCCGTAGGTCGCCTCGATGTGCTCGATGGTGACGAGGTCGTCGTCGCCGAACACGAGCAGTGTCCGCGCCTTGACGTCTCGCAACTCGGCTTCGGGCAGGGCCGGCTCCCGGTGATCCAGCTCCAGCGTCTTCTCCATGAGGACCTGGAAGTGCTCCTCGCCCTCCGGCGCAACCTCGCCGTGGAGGGCGGCAAGGTCCGGAAGCGGCGCCTCGGGATTCTGCCCGGGCTCCTGCGAAACCAGGCCGTCGCGGTGAAAGCCGCCGCTGACCATCACCAGGCGACGCACGAGATCGGGGCGTCGAAGCGCGGTCAGGAGGGCCGCAAAGGCTCCGTTGCTGTGACCGACGAGATGTGCCGGGGCGCCGACGACTTCCTCCAGCAGGTCGATGGTGTCGTCGACCATCACCGCAAACGTCATCGGGCCCTCGACGTCAGGGGTCCGGCCGTGCCCTCGCTGGTCCGGACTGTAGACGTGAAAGTGCTCGGCCAGGGCCTCGACGTTCCGTTCGTAGAAGCGCGAATCGACGAGGGCGCCGTGCATGAAGACGAGCGGATCCCCGGCCCCCCGCTCGTCATACCAGCTGCGGAGCCCGCGGAGATCGACGTATGGCGTCACGCTCGCGTGTAGGTCAGGGCGATGATCCCGTCCGGCCCGATGGCCTTGTGGTCCGTGAGCTTCAAGGTGCTCGGGCCTGCCTGCTCGCCGAACAGATGCTTGCCCTGACCGACGATGATCGGAAAGATCATCAGCCGCCACTCGTCCACCAGATCCTCGTCGAGCAGGGTCTGGACCAGCGCGCCGCTACCCGCGACCAGGATGTCGCCGTCGGTCTCGTCCTTCAGCCTCTTTACCTCGTCGGCGACGTTGTCCTTGATCACCGTGCTGTTGTTCCACTCCGGGTTCTCCAGCGTCGTCGACACCAGGTACTTGGGCATGTGGTTCATCTTCACCGCGAACTCACCCTCGCTTTCCTCCATTGACGGCCAGGCCCTGGCGAAGCCCTCGTAGGTGGTGCGGCCGAGCAGCTGGACGTCGGCGGCCATCAGCTCGTCGAACTTGAACTTGTCGAACTCCTGCCCGTGCTCGGCCTTGAACGACCAACCACCGCGATCGATTTCGCCAACGCCGCCGGGGTCCTGAAAGACACCGTCGACCGAAACGAACTGCGTGACCACCAACTTTCCCATTACCGCCCTCCTGGTTTCCTGGATCTCGCCGTCTCCGAGGCGCGGGTGTCTCGGCCGGCGCCTGCAACTTCGCAGACAATACTCTCAAATCGATAGTGATTGTGTGCGAGGGGCACAGCTAGGGCACGGCACCGTCGAGTGCCGATCGCCGGTCAGACGTCGCGGAGGTTGTCGCGCACGGTCTCGAGCGAGCGCCTTAGGGCCCCGCGGCTGCGAGGACTGAGCCCGACGAAGGCCCGCTCCGCGATCCGGTCGATCTCGCGCTGAATGGGCCCCTGGACCGTTCGGCCTCGCTCGGTCAGGTAGACCCGCACGAGGCGGCCGTCCGGATCGTCGCGACGACGCTCGACGAAGCCATTCGCCTCCATCCGCTGCGCCATCTTCACCGCGGTCGGCCCGCTCACCTCGAGGTGCTCGGCGATGTCTCCGGGCGTGAGCCCGTCGTGCTCGACCAGCGCGTCGAGGACCAGGTTCTGCGGTCGCTGCAGCCCATAGCGGGCGAGGACCTTCCGGGTCGCCTCACGGATCTGCATCGTCGCCCTCGTGATCAGGAGGAGGAGCTCGTGGTCCTCGGTTCGCATCCGGAGTCAGTATAGCTAGCCGCCTATTGACTTCCCGGCTAATTGTCTAGGATGTCTATAGCCGGCTAGTGATTAGCCGGATTGTCTCTCAGCTCGCCGTCTCTTCGGTCGGAGCGGGAAGGAGTTCCAATGTTGAAGCGCACCCTTTCCAGCGATGGCCCAGCCGTCTCCGCCATCGGGCTCGGAACGATGGGCCTCTCGGGTTCCTACGGCCCAGCCGACGAGGGCGAGGCGGTCGGCACGATCAGACAAGCCCTCGATGTCGGCGTCAGCCTGCTGGACACCGCGGACTTCTACGGCCCGGGAACGAGCGAGCAGCTCGTCGGTCGGGCGATCGCCGGTCGTCGCGACGAGGTCGTGGTCGCGACCAAGACCGGGATGAGGGCCGGCGCCGAAGGCCGCTTCGTCGACGGGAGCCCGGCCTACCTGCGTGAGGCGATCGATGCCTCACTCGCTCGCCTCGGGGTCGAGCATGTCGATCTTTACTACCTGGCCCGGGTCGATCGCAAGGTGCCGATCGAGGAGAGCGTCGGCGCCCTGACCGAGCTTGTGACCGCCGGCAAGGTCCGGTACATCGGTCTCTGCGAGGCTTCGGCGGCGAGCGTGAGGCGGGCGCACGCGGTGCATCCGATCACCGCCCTGCAGACCGAATACTCGCTCTTCGAGCGCGGGGTCGAGCGGGAGATCCTGTCGGTGCTGCGAGAACTGGGGATCGGCCTCGTCGCCTATCGCCCACTCGGAGTCGGGTTCCTGAGCGGCGATTTCACGGATCCCCGGACGCTTGACGCCGGTGATTTTCGTCGCCACGATCCTCGCTTCCAGGGCCCCAATCTCGCACGGAACCTGAAGGTTGCGGCCACGGTGGCCGAAGTGGCCCGGGAAGCGGGACTCACCCCCGGCCAGCTCGCACTGAGCTGGGTTCTGTCCCGCGGGGAGGAGATCGTGGCGATCCCGGGAACCAAGCGGCCCGCCCGGGTCATCGAGAACGCAGCGGCCGCCGACGTCGTCCTCAGCTCGGAGCAGCAGGCACGGATCGCGGAAGCGCTGCCCGCGGACGTCGTGGCCGGAGATCGCTACCCGCCGGAGCTCATGAACACGCTCGATGCGTAGGCGTGGCGGCCGTCTAGGAGGGGGGAAGATCAGCTGCGAATGCCTTGGCAAACCGCTTGAGCTCTGCGCGGCGCCCCTCCAGGGTGATGTCGGCGAATCGACGCTTTGCACGGGGCGTCGCCAGAAAGCCGGCCCAGGCCTGGCGCGTCGCCAGCACGGTGACCGCTGCGGAGGGGTCTCCGCCACGACCCAGCTCCCAGGCGCCCTGGCTCCTGCGAAGCGTGTACGCGTCCTCGCCGGGGAAGCGCCAGACCCAGGTCAGGCCATCGGGCAACTCGGGTCCGTAACTGTTGAGCCAGACCTTCGTGCCGATCATCGTCGGTTCGGGGTGCACCGGCTCGCCCGCGACCGGGCCCTCGAGCCTGTGCTCGATGCCCCAAAGGACCAGAGCGTCGACCACCGGGGCGAGGTCGAGGCCGTCATCGGTCAGGCGGTACCACACCTCGCGCCCGCCCTGGGAGCCGTCCCGGGTGACGATCCCCTCGGCTTCGAGGCGACGCAGCCGATCGGTGAGCCGGGTCGGGGTGATGTCATTGATGCCGCGTTCGAGGTCGCTGAAGCGGCGCGGGCCGAGGAGCAGATCGCGAACGATCAGCAGCGACCAGCGCTCGCCGACGACTTCGAGGGTGCGGGCCATCATGCAGAAGTGCCGGTAGGTGCGATCGGGATCCATGGGAACGCCAGTCGCTACCGCGGCGATAGTATCGGCTCGGTAGCGAGGGTAAGCTGGCTCTCATTATCGGCGACCAACCTGGTATGCAGCA
>JBKPFQ010000133.1:0-11031 GCA_046728915.1 Actinomycetota bacterium
TCGCGTTGGGCCGCATCGGCGAAGCCGCTGACATCGCCGACGTCGTCGCCTTCCTCGCCTCCGACGACGCCCGCTGGATCACGGGGCAGTCGATCGAAGCCAGCGGCGGACAGTGGCTCGGTCCCGGGGGCTGAGTCGGCCGGCGGCACGAACCCACGAGAGACTGCATTCCCTACACAGCCATAGAGGAGGCACGAAGATGCACCAGGTGATTGCCCGATACAAGGTGAAGCCCGACCGCGTCGCCGAGAACGTCGAGCTCGTTCGGGCCGTCTACGACGAGCTCGAGCGCACCAAACCAGACGGTCTGCGCTACGCGACCTTTCGGCTCGATGACGGCGTCAGCTTCGTCCACATCGCCAAGGCCGACGCTGATCCGAACCCACTGCCCCAGGTAGCGGCGTTTCAGGAGTTCCAGCGCCAGCTCGCCGACCGCTGCGAGGAGCAGCCGCAGGTGAGCGAGGTACAGGAGGTCGGCGCCTACCGCTTCTTCGATCGGGGCTGAGGCAACAATGAGGCCGTCGCTCACCTTGAGATGCTCGCTGAGCTGGTCGGGGAAGCCGCAGCGCAACAGCGTGAGCGAGCTCGAGCTCTACCACGAGGTCCACGGCGCCGGGAGGCCGCTGGTCTTGCTCCACGGCGCGATGTCGACGATCGAGACCAGCTTCGAGGAGGTCCTTCCCGCGTTTGCCGAGACCCGCCGGTGATAGCGATCGAACAGCAGGCGCACGGACGCACTCCCGACGTCGATCGCCCGCTGAGCTACGAGCAGATGGCGGATGACAGGGCCGGGCTGCTGCGACGCCTGCCTGGTGATGGCGATCGTCGGATTGGCCGCGGCCAGCCGGCTGATACCGCGGGCGAAGCGGGCGGGGAGCATCTCTCGAGAATTCCCGACCCAAACCTAAACATCACGAGCGGTCAGGCTTACGGGCCCTCCGGCGGTCCAGCGCCCACCGAAGCGATGTCGCCGGCGAGATTCGCCGGAAGATGTCCCCACTGGACCATCCAGCGGATCGTCTCGGCCAGGCTCTGCTCGAGCGGCCGCGGTGCGATCCCGAGGGCCTCACGGGTCGCGGTATCGTCGGCGCCGCGACACTGGGTAACGAGCCACGATCCCTGGTGGCTGAAGGGAGGTCGTGCCCGGGTGAATCGCTGCAAGCCGTCCATCGCCCGGCCACTGGCCCGGCCGAGGAGACCAGGGGCGGGAACGGCGGGAAGTCGACGCCCGGTGAGCTGGCGGAGCGTTGCGTAGAGCTCCTTCCAGGTCCGCCAGTGGCCGGTGAGGAAGTAGCGTCGCGGCCCCCGTCCCGGCTCGAGAATCGCCGCGTGTCCGTTCGCGACGTAGCGGACGTCGGCGATGGGCCAGCCGCCTGGGAGGGCGAACGGCATCCGGTTTCGAAGGATCATCGCGATCGTGAAGGCGGTTTCACCGAAGTAGGGGTCGTCCGGTCCCACGACCGCGCCCGGGTAGGTCGTTACCACCGGCGCACCGTCGGCTTGGTAGCGGCGGGCGATCAGCTCAGACTCGGCCTTCGATCTCGGGTAGGCGGGTGCCCCGGCACCGACCGGACTGTTGGGTCCGAGCACATCATGACTTGGTAGAAGGGCCACGTAGCTGGACACGTGGACGATCGGATCGAGCCCGGCTCGAATGGCCGCTTCGAGGACGATCTCCGTAGCGCGGCTGTTTGTCGCCAGCATCTTTTCGGCCTCACCTGGATCCAGGGAGAAGATGGCGGCCGCGTTGACCAGCGCATCGCAACCCTCAACCGCCGCCTGGATCGAGGCCGCATCGAGCACATCGCCGGTGACGCTGTCGACTTCGTCGACCCCCAGCGGAGCGAGCGCCGCCTGGACCCGTTCCGGTCGACGCACCAGGAGCTTCACATCGTGGCCAGCCCCGATCACCGCAGCCACCGTATGTGAGCCGACGAAACCCGTTCCGCCTGTGATCAGGACGCGCATGCTCGTGGGGGTTGGTGGCGGCGCGGCGGACGAATCCGGCCGCCGCTCTCATATCGAACTGTCCTTTTGCGAGAAACCGAAGGCGAAATCGGGGCCTCGGCGTCTGCATCATCGTTGCACTCCTGAGCGACCGGCCCCCCGTGGGCCTGATTCGTCGCGTATCCCGAGAAGGCGGCGTGAGTGGATCCTGCAGAGCACGGGCTAGTCAGCGCAGAGGAATGGTTCTCTGGCGCCGAGAGCGGGCCCTACGATCCCGAGCGCGCGAGCTTCGATGAAACCTCCCCGGTGCGCGTGTTCGTCAGGCACGCCTCCGGCGGCGAGACGCCGCTGACGTTCCTGCCCGGGTGGCCGGATGGATCGTTCGGCGGGCGCTCCGACCTGAGGTCTTGGCAGCGACGCGGAATCCTTCACCGACCAGGATGAGTTCGCCTGGGAGGCCGCCTCGTTCTGAGCCGAGCGGCAGGGTCACGACTCAGGCGGTGGCCGCGGGCGCCGCTCCTGGCCCGCCATACCCGCCATGCGGCCAGGGCGTGTCAGCATTGGGGTCTCGGGATCGCCGTCGACAATCGCCGCAGGATCTCGTCGGTCGTTGGTTTGACGGGCGTTCACGACCGGTGAGCGAACTGGACTGGACCCGCGGGAGAGGAGATCATGAAGTTCCGAACCTACGTCGAGCCTCCGGAGCCCATGAGGGGATTGGAAGTTCCCCCGGAGGTCGTGGAATCGCTTGGTCAGGGCAAGCGTCCGAGGGTCACGATCACGATCAACGGGCACTCATGGAAGAGCAGGGTCGCGATCATGCGTGGCCGCTTCCTGCTTGGCCTAAGCAACGCCAACCGACAAGCCGCGGGTGTGGAGACCGGCGAGAAGGTTGAGGTCGAGCTGGAATTTGATCCCGAGCCCCGTGTCGTGGCCGAGCCCGCGGACTTCGCCCGCGCCCTCGGCGCCGATCCAATCGCCCGCGCCGCGTATGACCGGCTGCCCGACGGCCGGAAACGGGAGCACGTGCGCGCCATCGAGAGCGCAAAGAAGCCCGAGACGCGCACACGGCGGATCGAGAAGGCGCTGGCCGCGCTGCGGGACTCGGACCCGGCAGGCGCCGCGGCCCGCGGGAGGACCCGAGCTTCGCAGTCGACCTCCGGCGAGTCCTGAACTGGACGATCCCGCCTGGATGTGTCCACCGGCTCGTCCGCGGCTCGTCTCTGACGAAACAGTCGAAACGAGGACGCGCATTGAAGTATGGCTCCGGTATTTACAGCGGTTGGGAGACGCGACCCGGCGAACCGGCACACTCCCGCTCCGCCCGGCGGAAGCGGAAGTCGCCTCTCGGTCCGACGACACGCTCGAGCCTCGTCCCATGCAGGCGTGTGCCGCTCGTCGCGCACACCCTCGGGTCGAGGCGCAGCAGCCCGTGTCGCGCTAATCGCCGCCCTCGAGCCGGTTCTTCAGCTCTTGCTCGTTCCTGGGCAGCTGCCTCCGCGCTTGCGGGCGGACGACGAGCGGAACGAGCAGCTTTCCGATCCCGTGCCCCTCGAACTCGAGGGCGATCGTTAGGCGCGAGCTCTCGCCGTCGCTGAGTGGCTCAATCGTGCCTTTGGCAATCGCTATGACCGGCAGGGCGCCGACGCCGCGCACCGCCCACGTCCGCGGAGGGTTCAGCCCGACGATCTCCTCGGTCGACGCAAACTCCCGAGGCCCGACCAGCCGGGTCACGAGCGCCCTCGAACCGACCACGAGCGGGGCGTCACCCTCCCGGCTTGCCGACGCGACGCTCTCCTGCCATTCGGGAAAATGCGACGTGTCGGTTACGTATCGGAAGACCTCTTCGGGACGACGGGAAATATCAATGGTCCCAACAATCGCGGCCATCTCGCCTCCTTCGTCAAGAGCTCAGACCGGCTGGCTTTGGTTCGTCACTGCTATGACCCAGCGCGAGGAACGAATGTGACCGTCCGCGTCCGTCTGCGCGCGATCGATCAGGACGCTCGACGTCGTCCATTCCAGGCGTCTGCAACGACGGCGGTAATTGAGCACGTGAGTTCGTGGAGATGCTCGCGGTGCCGGGACCCGCCGAGCCGCCGCCATGCCCCATCTGCGGGTGCGGTCACCCACTTGAAACCAGATGCGCGGGCTTGACTCACCGCCCCGAAGCCGCCGGGCTGCGGGAGTAGGCGGCCTCATCACCTTGACCCGGTCAACGTCCGGGCGAGAGCATCAGCCGCTCCCCGGAGCGCCCGATGAGGATCCGACCGAACAGATAGTGCGTCGGCAACCCGGCCTAGTGCAACTTCTCGCACGAGGCGGGACCCGCCTGGCAGCGTTTGTCGTAGGCCCGCAGGGACTTGGCTTGATCGCCACGACTTCGCCGCCACAGCGCTCGAGCAGCTCCGGGGGGTTAGGGGAAGACCGAGCGCGGCGTTCCGGCGGCCGCCCAAATCTCAGCGAACGCGAGCAGTCCTCGTCGATGAGCGTCGCGTCCGGCGCGTTGACCCAGCCGTAGGGTGGCACGCCCCGATCGCGAAGCCGCTGATCGCGCGGACGTGCGCCGGGTCCGCACGCGCTACATCGAGTCGCTTCGCGTCGACTGTGGTCGCGCCGCTGCAGAGAACGAGCACAGTCTGTTCGCGGCGGCGGAAGACGAGCGATTTTACGATCGCGCCGATCTCGGAGCCGATCGCCGCTGCGGCATCGGCCGCGGTGCGGGTCTCGCTCGCGAAGACGACCGTGTCCGGAAGGTCGGCTGGCGCAGGCACGCCCCGATCATGCGACGGGACTCCTTCGGGTCCGGGATCTGGACTTGACATGTGTGCACACACATGTAATACTCGTGCATGCACACACAACTGGCGAGGAGGACAAAGATGGAAACGACCCCAGGTTCGCGTTCAACGAAGGCAATCGATCGGCGCTGGCTGGCACTCGCGGCGCTGGCCATCGCTCAGTTCATGGTCTTCCTGGATGAGACGGTGGTCAACGTCGCGTTGCCGTCGATCAAAATCGACCTCGGCTTCTCGGAGGCAACGCTCTCGTGGGTGGTCAGCGCCTACATCGTCGTGTTCGGCGGCTTGGTGCTCCTCGGCGGCCGCCTGGCCGACCTGCTCGGGCGCCGGCGGATGTTCCTCGTCGGCACGGCAGTCTTCGGCGCGGCGTCGCTTCTCGACGGCCTCGCCCAGTCGGAGGCGATGCTGCTTGGCGCGCGCGCGCTCCAGGGCGTCGGCGCGGCGCTGGCCACCCCCGCCGCGCTGGCGCTGGTGACCGCACTGTTTCAAGTCCAGGCAGAGCGGGTGAAGGCGCTCAGCATCTGGGGAGCGCTGTCGGGCCTCGGGTTCGCGGTCGGGATCCTGGTCGGCGGAGCGATCACCGATGTCGCCTCGTGGCGGTGGGTCTTCTTGATCAACGTCCCGGTGGCTGTCGCGTCGCTTTTCGTCGTCCCGCGGCTGGTCGCTGAGAGCCGTAACAGCGCCCGGGAGAGCTTCGGCCTCGCCGGCGCGGCAACGGTGACTGTGGGCCTGACGGCGCTGGTCTACACCCTCGTCAAGGCGCCGTCCTACGGCTGGGGCTCGGCGACCACGCACGCCCTATTTTCCGGCGCCCTCGGGCTGCTGGCAGCGTTCGCGCTCATCGAGCGTCACAGCGCCGCGCCTTTGATTCCGTCGGGATTCCTTCATCGGCGCAGCGCGCTGGTACCGAACCTGCTGCAGCTGCTGCTCGGGGCTACGGCCATCTCCTCGCTGTTCATGCTGACCCTCTACACGCAGCAGGTACTGGGCTACACGCCGCTTCAGGCAGGTCTTGCCTACCTGCCGCTGGCGATTGGCGTCGCGTCGGCCACCGCCGTTGCAAACCAGGTCGTTGGACGGAAGGGGCCGCGGCCGCTGGCGGTGGCCGGTCTTGCGATCGCCGCCGCGGGAATGGTGATTATGGGGCACGCTCCGCTGGCCGCGGACTATTGGACCGAGGTGCTGCCGGGGATGATCGTGCTCGGCCTCGGCGCTGGCCTTTCCTTCGTCTCGATCACAACCGCGGCCCTAGAAAGCGTTGAGGACTCCGCCAGCGGTATCGCCTCTGGGCTGTTGAGCACAACCGTGCAGATCGGTGGAGCGCTCGGTGTGGCCGTCCTCGTCGGCGTCGTCGTCACCCAGCGCGCCAACGACCTCGTGGCCTCGGGGTCAGCACCTCTCGCGGCCCAGGTCGGCGGCCTCCAGCTGGCGTTCCTGATCGCGGCCGCGGTCGCGCTAGTCGCATCGCTGGTGGCGCTGGTGGCACTCAGAAGCTCGAAGAGAAACGAGCCTTCAGCACCCGCCGACGTCACCATGGCGGCGCGGTCGTGACCCGCGCCCCCGTTCCCCCGCCGAAGGGCGACAAGCCGAGGCTGGCGCCCGAGGAGGCGCGAGAGCTGGTTCGTTCCTTCCTCTCCGAGGACGAGGAACAGATCTGGTGGGGGCTGACCGAGATCTACGATGCCCTGCTCGCCGCGCTTGACGGTCGGCTGTTGAGTGAGCACAACCTGTCGCTCAGCATGCTCGAGGCGCTGATGCACGTCATGCACGCGGAGGCGGGCGCGATCAGCGTCTCCGAGCTGGCCGAGCGGGTCCGCCTCAGCCCGAGCCAGGTCTCGCGGATCGCGATGGACCTCGAGCAGCGGGGCCTGATCGAGCGACAGCGCAGCGCCAGCGACTCGCGCTCGACCGAGCTCGCGATTACAGATGCCGGTCGCGCGCAGTTGCAGACCGCAGCCCCGGCATACCTGTCGACCATCCGCGCCCATCTGTTCGACGGCCTTACCGAGCGAGATGTCAAGCAGCTCGCGGGGATCTGGAAACGAATCGAAACGGCTCGTGCGCAAGGCCAAAGGACGGGCTAGTACGACGAGATCGTGATTCACCTCGCCCCCGTCCTGCTCGGCGATGGCGTTCACCTATTCGAGCTCGACGACGGCCTTGAGGGTCAAACTTGAAGCAACGCTGGTCAAGCGATCGGGTCCGCTCACGGACCTGCGCTTTCGCATGAAGAAATAGGACCACACGCGGGGCGATAACCAGGCCGCGCTAGTGAGCGCACCGAGGCCCTCGAAACCGTCGGGCTGCGTGACTGGCGGCGTCACCCAGACCCCGTTGTTCTGAGAATCGCGCGCCCCTGGCCGGCCCCGACGGGCGTTCGAAACCCGCCAGGGGGTGCCCCAGGGTGCAGACCTCGCATACTGGAACCAGACGAAGCGGAGAGGAGGCATGATCGATGAAGAAGCTCGTGATCGTCGGCGCGGGAATAACCGTCGCCGCCGCTGTTCTCGCCAAGCGTCGTCGGATGTGGAGCGCTGGCGGCTTCGACATTGAGCGCTGGATCGACCGGATGCCGGAGAACGCGCCGCCGAGGTGGATTTTCAACAACATCAGCGCCATCCGGGACAACACCGAGCGCATCCTGCAGCTGCTCGAAAAGGAGCGCACCTCCGCAGGGGAGGAGGAGTAGCTCAGCGCTCATTCGACCACCTCTCCATATGTTTGCCCTACCTGAGCCATATCGGGAGCCCGATAGGGGCCTTCTCGCATTGGCTCGGGGGCGGGCCGCCTCGAATCCGACGAAGGCAGTTGGGCGCCGTACGCCCCTCTGCGCCTGCGTCACCGCGCGAGATACTGCGTAGGCGATGTCGAAGGAGAACGTCGAGATCATGCGGCGATGGGTCGCGCTCACCAACGGCGGTGACGATTGGACAAGCCTCGACTTCGTGGATCCGGACATCGAGTGCTTTCCTGGCGAGGACGACCCGAGGCGCGCCGTTTCGCGGAGGCGAGGCGATGGCCGAGCGCATCGAGCGATGGCACGAGGCCTACGACAAGTACGCCATCGAGGTGAGCGAGTACATCGACCTGGGCGATTACGTCGCCGTCGTCGCGCAAATCCATGGGCGCGGCCGGATCAGCCAGGCCGAGGTGACCGACCACGAGGTGTGGCTGGTTCGCTTTCGCGACGGCAAGGCCGTCGAGTACCGCGCGTGCCGGACCAAGGACAAGGCGCTCGAAGCCGCCGGGCTGCGGGAGTAGGCGACGCTTGAGCGCCTCCGGGCGCCCGCAACCTCTTCGCGGCCATGGCCCGGTCACAGCGCTCATGCTCGCGCGAATCACGCCGGTACGTATCGGAGAGCCTCGGCGACTGCCTGCTCAAGCCTCAGCCCGTCCCCGGCGCGGTGCTCAGCGTCGTAGGCGCTGCCGAGGCGCTCGCGGGCGCCCGCGATCAGGTTCTCATAGCGCTGCCGTTCGTTCAGGAACATCCGGAAGCCGAGCTGACGTTCCTGGTCCTCGGCGGTTCCCCAAAGGCGCGCGGCTGCGCGCGCGTCGCCCCGCAGGAGCAGCGCGCACGCGATGCCGGCGACGCAATAGATCTGCACCCGCCGGCCTTCAGTCGCGACGGCGAACGCGAGCGCTTCGGCAAAGCGGCGCAGCGCCGTGTCGGGATCCGAGCGATCGAGCGAGAGATCCCCAAGGCTGTGCAAGGTGGTTGTCAGCTGTTGGTCGAAGCCGAGCTCTCGTGCGCGCGTCGCCGTCTCTTCAAGGATGCGCTCGCCGTCCTCGAAGTCGCCGCGGTCGCGGTACGCCTCGCCCAGCCAGTAGAGCTCGTTCAGGCGTGAGGCCTCATCGCCTGCCTGCTCGAACAGCGGCAGCGACCGCTTGTGATAGGCGATCGCGCCGTCAAAGTCGCCGCGGCGCCAGGCGACGCTACCCAGCCGGCTGAACGCAACACCGAGCTCGTGCGGATCGTCTTGCGCGCGGCGCAATTCGAGCCCCTCCCGCCAGAACGCCTCCGCTCGGTCGACGTCATCGTGGACGTAGAAGGCGATTCCGCCCGCGGCCCCGAGCGCGCCCGCGCGCACGTCCAACGGAAGAGTCGGGTCTTCGACAGTCGCGTGTTCGAGCCACTCTGCGGCGTCGTGATATTGCGCCCGGTTGAGCCAGAACCGCCAAAGGGCAGCGCCGAGACGGAGTGCGCCTTCGCGGCGGCCGTCCTCGACCAGCCCAGCGAGCGTCACGCGGAAGCTCGGCAGCTCCCGCTCGAAGCGGATGAGAGACTGGGTGCTCAGCTCGCGCATTCCCGAACGCCGTTCACGCGCGTCGAGGTCCTCCGCGACGCCGAGGAAGTAGTCGTCGTGGCGACGATGCAGGGACGACGCATCGGACAGATCGCGCAGCTTCTCCAGGGCGAACTCCTTGATGGTCGCGAGCAGGAAGAAGCGCCCGTCCTCGCCGTGCCTCAGCAGGCTCTGATCAACCAGCGACTCCAAGACGTCGAGCTCGGCGGAACAGACGGCTTCCGCCGCCTCAAGCGCGAAGCTCCCTGCGAACACGGCCAACTGTGCAAACAACCGCTGTTCGTCGACCTTGAGGAGCTGGTAGCTCCACTCGACGGTTCCGCGCAGCGTGCGCTGGCGCTCGGGCGCGTCGTGTGCACCGGATGTCAGCAAGTCGAGGCCACGACCGAGGCGCTCGAGGATCTGATCCGGTGTGAGCACCTTGACGCGTGCGGCGGCGAGCTCGAGCGCGAGGGGAAGGCCGTCGAGCCGCTCGGCGATCTCATGCACCGTCGCGTCGGGCTCGAAGCCGGGCTGCAGCTGGCGAGCGCGTTGCGTGAACAGAACCCCTCCGTCATCGACCGGAAGGGTCGGGACCGGAAACTCCTGCTCGGCGGCAACATTCAGGCGGCTTCGGCTCGTGGCGAGGATGCGCGCGTCGAGCCGAACGACGATGTCGGCCGCACCTGGGAGAAGCTGCTCGAGATTGTCGAGCACGAGCAACGTGCGCTTGCCCGTGAGGAACTCGTGCAGGTCGTCGGGACCGCCGACTACACGCGCGATCGTCGGCTCGATCAGGTCCGGATCCCGCGCCGGGGCGAGCGAGACGAACCAGACGCCGTCGCCGTACCCCTCAACGCTCTCGGCGGCGGCTTGCAGCGCCAGCCGAGTCTTGCCCGAGCCGCCGGGGCCGGTGAGCGTGACGATGCGATGCGAGTCGAGCAGCGCGAGCACCTCCGCCAGCTCGCGTTCGCGTCCGACGAACGGCGTCGGCTGTAACGGCAGGTTCGTCTGGTCGACCGTCCTAAGCGGCGGGAATTCGTCCTCGCCGAGCTGGTAGAGGTGCTCAGGCGCGGCAAGATCCTTGAGCCGATGCACGCCAAGGTCGCGCAGGCGAGCTGCGCGGACGAGATCGCGCGTTGCCTGCGAGAGAAGGATCTGACCACCGTGACCGGCAGCGGCAATGCGCGCGGCGCGATGTACGTCGATCCCGACGTAGTCCTCATCGATCACAGTCGGTTCGCCCGTATGCAGGCCCATGCGCACCCGGATCGGCCCGTCGCCCAGCGCATCGCGCGCCGCGGCGGCCGCGGCCAGCGCGTCGGACGCCTTCGCGAAGGCTACGAAGAACGCGTCTCCCTGTGTGTCCACCTCGACACCGCCGTGGCGGACAAACTCCTCGCGCAGCACATGATGGTGACCGGCCAGCATCTCCGGGTACTCGTCGCCCCGCTCCTGTAGCAGCCGCGTCGAGCCCTCGATGTCGGTGAACAGGAACGTGACAGTGCCATGCGGGAGCGGCACGTCTGAGCGCCCGCACTCGACCATGACGGTCTAAATGTTCGGCTGGTCCTTCGAGAGTGCCATGCCGCAGTGCACGCTACCGCGAGTCACTCCGCGGCGTGAGGGCGGCTAGTGGGCACGCCCACAGGCGCGCGATTAGCGCCGGTCACCGCGTACAGCCCAGCGGCAAGGCGCGGCTGCCATCGTGGACATCCGGACTGCCCATACCGAGACGGGCGCCTCGCGTCGAGACGCCTCCTTCGTAGCCGGATGCGGGCGTCTACCGCGCGGACCGGCGGAAACCTCCCCTCGCCCATCGCGAGAGCCGAAGCACTCCAGGAGCTTCCCGCCGACCAAGGGATTCGAACCCTCGACACGCCTTGACGACGTGTAACGGTTTTCGAGACCGCCGTTCCCCCGCGACACGAGGACGTCCTCTTCGCAGACGCCAAATGTCGCCCGCGCTTCTCGCGCGAATGACAGAGGGGCGGACGCCG
>JBKPFQ010000134.1:0-12867 GCA_046728915.1 Actinomycetota bacterium
GGCGGGATCCCCGTGGTCGATGTCCTCACGCTCGACGCGGGCGACCACACGATCGGCCTGCGCTGCGCGGAGAGTCCCCCCGACTTCGTCGACCTAGAGATCAGGGAGATCCGCATCGCCGCGGTCGAGCTCGGGATGGACCGGCCGCTCGGATCAGATGCCCCTCGCTGCTACTCCTCGTCCTGGGGGCAGCGAAGCGCTGTCTCAAGTCGAAGGTCCCCGATGTCGATGAGCTAAGTGCCAAGTACGGAGCCGGATAAAGCCAGCGCTCAGCAGGGGAGAGGAGAGATCGATCGAATGGGTGTCGACCGGCACGGGCCGTTGAGGGGCACGGCAGCGCCAGGCTCAGGCGGCAGCCGTTCTCACGGTGCGAACCCTCGCGGGAGGCGGAGGCTCGGCCTCGAGCGATCCGCCCTGTTGTTCGCCTTGACGCTCGCCCTCGCGCTAGCCGCTCTCGGGGGCGTCGCAGGGGCCGACCATGATCTCTTCCAGCTCGTCTCCGCGGGCGAGATCAACGGCAACGGTGCCTTCGACACTGACTTTGCGGGCGTCTCGGCGGACGGCACGCGGGTCTTCTTCATCACCAACGAGAAGCTCGTCTCCGCCGACACCGACGCCTCGACCGATATCTACGAGCGCTCCGGCGGGACCACGAAGCGCGTCTCCGCCGGCCAGATCAACGGCAACGGCGCCTTCAACGCCTTCTTCGAAGGTGCCTCGGCGGACGGCTCGCGAATCTTCTTCATCACCGCCGAGCCGCTCGTCGCCGCCGACACGGACGCCTCGGTCGATGTCTACGAGCGCTCCGGGGGGACGACGAAGCTGGTCTCCGCTGGGCAGATCAACGGCAACGGCGCCTTCGGCGTTGCCTTCGAAGGCGCCTCGACCGATGGTACGCGGGTCTTCTTCAGGACCGACGAGAAGCTCGTCGCCGGCGACACCGACGGCCAGTTCGATGTCTACGAGCGCTCGGGCGGCAGCACGAAGCGCGTCTCCGCCGGCCAGATCAACGGCAACGGCGCCTTCGACGCCGCATTCGAGGGCGCCTCGGCCGACGGCACGCGGGTCTTCTTCCAGACCGCAGAGAAGCTCGTCGCCGGCGACACCGACGCCTCCCAGGACATCTACCAGCGTTCCAGCGGGACGACGACGAGGGTCTCCGCCGGCCAGATCAACGGCAACGGCGCCTTTAACGCCTTCTTCGCGGGCGCCTCGGCCGACGGCACGCGGGTCTTCTTCGTCACCAACGAGAAGCTCGTCTCCGCCGACACCGACGCCTCGCAGGAGGTCTACGAGCGCTCTGCGGGGACGACGACCAAGATCTCCTCCGGCAACGGCGCCTTCGCCACTTTCTTCGACGGCGCCTCGGCGGGCGGCACGCGGGTCTTCTTCCAGACCCAGGAGCAGCTCGTATCCGGCGACACCGACGCCTCTACCGACCTCTACCAGCGCTCCGCCGGGGGGACGAACAGGGTCTCCGCCGGCCAGATCAACGGCAACGGCGCCTTCGACGCCACCTTCGAGGGGGCTTCGACCGACGGGGCGCGTGTCTTCTTCGATACCAGCGAGAAGCTCGTCTCGACCGACACCGACGCCTCGACCGATATCTACGAGCGCTCCAGCGGGACCACGAAGCGCGTCTCGGCCGGCGCAATCAACGGCAACGGCGCCTTCTCCGCCGTCTTTGCCGGCGTCTCGGTCGATGGCACGCGGGTCTTCTTCGAGACCAACGAGAAGCTCGTCTCCGCCGATACCGACGCCTCCCAGGACGTCTACGAGCGCTCCGGCGGGACGACGAGCAGGGTCTCCGCCGGCAACGGCGCCTTCAACGCCGGCTCCCGGGGGGCGTCCCCCGACGGCTCCGCCCTCTTCTTCGCGACCGAGGAGAAGGTGATCGCAGACGATGAGGACTCCTCGGTCGATATCTACGGCGCCTACGTCGCGCCCTAGGGGAATCCGGCGACAGGTCATTCTCCGGGAGAGTGCCGCGGTCGCTGGGACAGAACGGGCGCGCGAACGCCGCTACACGCCAACAGAGCCGTAGATATCGAGGCTCCGTACTGGGCCAAGCGTGATGAGGCGCCAACGGCGCCGTGAGGCCGAAGTTCGGTCCGCGCGATCATTGCGTCATGCGGATCCGGTCACCGGCTGCCGCCTTTGCCCTCACCACCACGGCCGCCGTGCTCGCGTGTGGCCTCTTTGGCTGTGCTGGCGATGGCAGCACCGACGGGCGGTCACCGGCGGCGACCAATGCCTCGTGGCTGGGCGCCCCCGTCCCCACGAGCCCTGGGCTGCTCGCCGATCGCCTCGTGAGTGCCGACGGCGGGCTTCGCCGCGCCATCGATGCGTGGCGGGGAGCTGGAAGCCCTGGCAGTGGTGGTCCGCCCGCGAGCGTGGCCAGGCGCGCCCGATACCTCCACCGGGCAGCCGATCTGCTCTCGCGGCGTCCGGCCCTCGCGCATGCGACGGCTCCACGGCTGCCATCCGCACTCGCGCACGAGACCCGGGAGTTGGTCGCCGCCCTGGATGACCTGCGGCGGCTCTCCGCGGGCTGGTCGCCCCACCACGTCCGGACCGGGCCGGCGAGACCGATCGCCCAGCTGCTCGCCTACTACCGCGGCGCCGAGAGGCGCTTCGGCGTCGATTGGAGCGTGCTCGCGGCGGTCAACCTCGTTGAGTCCGCGTTCGGGCGAGTGCGCACGAACAGCGTCGCCGGCGCCCAGGGGCCGATGCAGTTCATGCCCTCAACCTGGCGCGCCTACGGCATGGGCGGGGACATTCGCGATCCGCACGACGCGATCCTCGCCGCCGCAAACCTCCTCCACGAGACCGGCGCGCCGGCAAGCTACCGCCAGGCGCTCCACGCATACAACCCCTCTCGCCTCTACGTTGACGCCGTCCGGCGCTACGCCCGGCTGATCGCAACCGATCCCGACGCCGTCTACTACCTGTACAGCTGGTGACTGGTGGACGCCAGCTGAGGAGATTCACGGCCGCCGCTCAGCGGCGTCGCACACCGACGCCCAGCACGATCGCCCTTCCCTCGGTGCAGTCGATCGCCGCCTTGCCGATCACGTGACGAGTTCTGTTCCAGCGCCCCCTGAAGCCGAAGTCCGTCGTGCGGTGTGGTCGCTCTGAATTCATGAAGTGGGCGATCGTGAGCGGCAGCCCACCCCGCTTTGCGACGATCCGCGCCGCCCTGTCCGGATCGCCGCGAGCGTTCACGTGTGGGCCGCGATTCCCGTCGCCGTTCACGCTCAACGCGAAGAACCGCGGGGCGTCAACCAGGACCGAACGGACTTCGGGCCGGTTCCCGCGCCGAAGGACGGCGAAGAACTGGCGAAGCGCACCCTCGCTCCCGGACTTGCTCGAACCACAGTCGAGGCGCTCGCGAACCGGCGCGGATGAATTGGAGACATTCAGGGACTGGGGATCGTCCGACCCTCCAGAGCACCCGGAGGCCAGCAGGACGAAAACACCCGTCGACAGGAGCAAGCACCGTCGCACGAGAGAATGGTCCCACGCCCCTCGTCCGCAGCCTGTCGTAGGAAGCAGAATGAGGCCGAGACTTGCGAGCAACGCGCGCCGAAGGTTGAACACCGACTCCCGGTAGCCATACGGTCGTTGGTGGCTGAGGTCCATCGGCGCGGGAGGATTTAGTGCGGCGACCAATCGCCATCGGCTCTTGTAAGGCTGGGCTACTCGGAGGGAGTTTGTGGCCCCGATGACCCTCGACCTGCTGGACCTCCTCATTCGCGCCGCGCGGGGACTGGTCCCGCCCGGCCAATATCTGTTCGCCCCGGTCGCACCGGGGAACGCACGGGCGCTTCGCGCGGCGCTCGCGGCGGGGTTTCGTCCGCTCGGCGGCGAGGTGTTGTTCCTGCGGAGTAGCTGCGCTGCGCGTGCTCGGTGAGCTGCTCAGGGCGGCGGCCTATCCCGGATAGGGTCGTCAGCTCAGATCGACCGGGCTCGGGAAAATGAGGCCTGACGTCGACCACCCGAGAGGAGGGGAAGATGATCAGCAAGCTACGCACTCGCGTCAGCTCCGCGCATGTGATCGCGCTGGCCGCCCTGTTCGTGGCGCTTGGCGGGACCGCGTTCGCCGCGGCGACGATCGGCACCAACGACATCCAGGACGGAGCCGTGACGAAGAAGAAGCTGCACAACAAGGCGGTGACGACCAGGAAGATCAAGAAGCAGGCCGTGAAGACGGGCAAGATCAAGAAGCTTGCGGTGAAGTCCGGAAGGATCGCCGACCAGGCGGTCACGGCCGACAAGATCGCCGACCTCGCGGTGACGAGCGGGAAGCTCGCCGACTTGGCGGTGACCACCGGCAAGCTTGGCCACCAGGCGGTGACGACCGAGAAGCTCGCCACCCAGGCGGTGAGGACCGGCAACCTCGCCAACTTGGCGGTGAAGACCGAGAAGCTCGCCCACCACGCGGTGACGACCGAGAAGCTCGCCGCCCAGGCGGTGACGAGCGGCAAGCTCGCCGCTCAGGCGGTGACAACCGGCAAGCTCGCCGACGATTCGGTGACGGCACCGAAGCTCGCCGGGACCGCGGACGAGCTCCAGAGCAGGAGTGTCCCGGCCAACAGCGCGCTCAGCGTCACGGTGGGCTGTGCACCCGGACGCCAGGCGATCAGCGGCGGCTATTTCACGCCTCCAAGTGGCGACGTCCTGGTAACCAGGATGCGCCGCGACTCCGATAGCTCGTGGGCGTTCACGTTCCGAAACACCGACGCTACGGCGCATGGCGTCAGCGCAAGAGTGACCTGCCTCGTCGGGTAGGCGAGGGGTCCACTAGCTGAGAGGGGCCGGGTGCTCCGGCCCTCTCAGCTTCGTGGAGGTCAGACGTGGACTCGATTCAGTTAGCCGCTCGCCCCGGCGCTTAGTCGCGTCGGGGCTCCGCATCGCGTACCACGGGGGGGCCAGCTCGTCTGCGCGCAGGGATTCAGCCCCGGGACCAACCCGAGATCGGCCGCCACGACTCTTCCCTCGGGACCGACCTGAACCGTGGCCGGCCAGGAGGAGATGCCGTAGCGGCGGGCGATCGACCGCTCCGGGTCCGGGACGAGCCGGAACGGAAGCTGCTCCTGCTTGGCAACCTCGGCGACCTGCTGCGGGCCCTCTCCGTCCCCGATCCCGAGGACGTAGGGGCGATCCTCCCCCTCCGACTCCAGCGCCTCACGCAGCTGGCGAAGCTGCTCGATGCTCGGCTCCGAGCAAGAGGTCCAGAAGCTGAGCACGACCGATCCTCCCCGGAGCCTGCGGAGGGCCAGCTCTTTCCCCTCGCCGAGCCGGAGGGGAGCATCGGGCGCCGGGTCGCTCGCCGCCACCGCCGGGCGGAGGGGCCGCCAGGACACCGTTCCGACCGACTCGAGCTGCTTGTCCAGAATCTTGCGCAGCTTCGCGGGGTCGAGAGGGCCCTCGTCCTTCCACAGGACCTCACCGCCGGGACCGACCAGCACGGTCGCGGAGATCCGGCGAGGCGCCGAAATCCATCGCCGTCGGCTGTCTCGGAAGTGACTAGTGCGTGACGTTTACGAGGCGGAATGCCTCGTGGTGGCCCTTGACGACCTTCTCCTTGACCTCACCGAGACCGGGTGAGTAGTACTTCTGCTCGGTCTGCGGCTCGAGCGGGCTGCGCTCGCTCGTGACTAGGAGCCCCGTGTGCCTGCCCTGGTAGGGCACCGTGGCGCTGCCGTCGAGGCTCAGGACGCGCGCCGGGTCGAGCGCCTCACCGGGCGGGTAGTACTCCTGGCGGTAGGCGTCGCCCGGCTGCGGGTTGCCGGGCATGATGATTCCGGGCTTCCCGCCCTTGACGCCCGCAAGCCACGAGTCGCTCGCCCTGGCCATCTTCCCCTGCTGATTGGTCTCGAACGAGTCCTCGCCCATGTACCAGACGTTTCCCTGCTTGTCCTGCGCGTAGTAGTCAAGGGTCCGCTCGACGGGCTTGCCGTGCTCAGACACGACGTCACGAACGACCGTGGACGGGATGCCGACGATGTTCTTCGTCTGGTGCGTGACGGTCTCGTTGTCGGTCTGGGGCGTGGTTCCGCGGACGCCCTCGTAGTGGAAGGTCGTACCCGGCTTGAGCGGCCAGTAGGGGTTGTCTACCGTGGAGACGAAGTTGGACGGATCGATTCGCGGTGCGTAGCGCCCATGAAGCGGCGCCAGCGCGGAGGCCGAGTTGGCTCGGCTGCGCGCAGAGCGCGAGACAGTGGTCGTGGTCGAGGCGGAGCTCCCACAGCCGCTCGCAAGGACGGTGATCAGGGCCGCGGCCGCAAGCGGGGCGGCGGTCGCGACGAGCCGGATTGCCTGGTGCCGTGTCCTCATGTCGTGCTCCTCTCGTTTGGACTTCCGACACCGAGGAGCGTGTTTACGCCGGGGCGATGAAAGGACGATGAAAGCTCGCGGCTAACGGTTGCAGTGCGCGAGCGCCTGCGCGTAGAAGCGCAGGTACTCGCCCCAGTGGGAGTTCCAGTAGTCGCCTCGTGACCGCCCGGCCGATCCAGCTTGATCGTGGCCCGGGCCCCGTCGGCTTGCAGCTCGGCGGCGAAGGCCTGGTCGCCCGGCTGGAACGGGTCCTCGGCACCGGCGTCCAGCCACACCGGCTGGCTCGTGAACGGCTCCGGGTTTGACGCCGCCGTCCCGATGACGTCGTTGCGCTCGAAGTCCTCCGCGTCGTCGAAGGCGCCCCGCGGCCGTGTCGGCGCCCGTCTGCCAGAGCGCCGGGGCGTGGCCTCCCACGGCACAGAACCGGTCCGGGAAGTGCAGCGCGAGGTCGAAGGCTCCTAACCCGCCCATTGAGATCCCGCCGACCGCCACTCGGTCCTCTTCCCCGTCGTATTGGTGCGCGACCCGAGGGATCACCTCCTCCACGACGTATGTGGCCCAGGCGCCGTCGGCCCGGTTGTGCCAGTACGAGTGATCGCCGCCGTATGGGAAGGTGACGATCGGCGCCCGGGCGCCGAGCCCGGCCAGGGCAGCAGAAGAACTGGTCGACCTGCTCGGAATCCTCGTCGCCTCCCCGGCCGTGGAGGAAGACGAGGATCGGCCGCCGCTCGTGCCCATCGTCGCCGGGCGGCAGCACCATGTCCACGGGCAGGCTTCGGCCGACCGCAGTGCTCTTGATCGTGAGGTGCTCGACGGATGCGCCGGCGGTGTCGGGCTCGAGCGCGAGCGCCGGCGCCAGACCGTGGAGGGCCGGTCGCGAGAGGCCCGCGCATCCATCGCCTGAACGGTAAGCGCCAGGCCCCGCTGCTCCGTCGTTACGGTCCGGACGACGGAAAACCCGTTGTCCGAACCGGCGTACAGGCGGTTGCGAGATCGTGCGATCTGTGACATCGTTCGTGCGAGGACGGCGCGACCGAAAGTCGTCGCCCGGTGTTGTCAATCACGGCGGAGGACGGAGCCTTCCGAAGCTAGGCGTTGGAGTCGCTGGAGGTGGGGCGGTAGTGCCGCTCATGCATTGTCCGCACTGCGGGGCCGAGAACTTCACGATGGAGGGCTGGGAGGACCTCGACCACTGCTCGTCCTGCGGCAAGCCGCTCGGCGAGCCGGAGCAATCGCCGGTCGATGCGGCCAACGGCCAGAGCCGTATCGGGAATGCCGGTAAGCGGGAGGGCCACGACGGCCAAAACGCGGAGAAGCCCCGCCCAGCGTGATGCGGGGCGGGGCTTCTCTCAGCCTCCGAACTTCGCCGAGATCTCCTACGGCCCGAGGTTCTTGACCCCGTTGTAGAGGTTGACGGCGCCGGAGCCGAAGTACGGTCCGTACATCCGATTCGGCTGACTCTTGTACCCGTAGCTGTTCACCGAGTTCAGGTACTGGCCCTGGACGATCCAGCCGCCACCGCTCGACCCACCCGTCATGTTGCAGGTGATCCACTGGGTGCGGGGGATGCTGGTCGTCGGATCCAGCCCCCTGAACGGACTCGGACAGCTGTACAGCTTCTGTCCGTTGAACGGGTACGCGGCCGGATAACCGAACGAGACGAAGTTCTGCTGCCGCGGCAGGTTGAACCTGATCCCCCTCGAGCCGACGACGTTTGCGACCAGTCTCGGGCCACCCAGCACCGCCGCCGAAATGTCGTAGCTGAAGTTCCCGTTCTGGATCCAGCCGTTGATCGAGTAGAGCCTCGTCGCCACGAAGGTCCCGTAGGGGCGGATGCCGTTGTGATACCCGGGGACGAACGCAAAGTTATGCGACACGACCCCCTCGTCTACCACGCAGTGCCCGGCGGAGAAGACGACCCGCTTGCTGGGCGTGTTGACGACGGTCGCCGAGCAGACGTAGTTCTTCCCACCCGCTGTGAAAAACACCTTCCCCTGCGTCCGGTAGGGGTAGATGGTCGGGTTGATGATCGGGTTCGCATAGGGGATCGGCCCGTCGACGTCCCGCGACGCGGCATGCCCGCGCGTCGGCGGGACCGTTTTCACCTTCCCGCGACCTGAGGTGCCCGAGGTCGCGCGCGCAGCCCGCGCCACCTCCCGACGCGTCGGCGTGGCGGTCAATGGGGTCGCGTTGCGCATCCGCTGCGGCGTCCAGTAGTTCTTGATCCGCTTCATCTTCGCCGCCGAGTTCACAGCCGAGACCGACTGTACGGCGGCGGGATTGGCCGCCGCGGCGGCCTCCGACGCCCAGAGGGCCGCCAGGCCCGCGATTACGAGGGCCGCCGCGGCTACGAACCGTTTGCTCCGCAGCGCCGCGGTCCAGCTTGGACTCATTGCTTCCATGCGCTCGTAGATCTCCCGTCTTCATGAGGGAGATGGATACGCGGCCACTCGACGTGTCAGGCCCTCTCGCGTTGGGCGAGAGGACCCACCCCCTCTGGTTGCATCACCGCTTATATCGGTGGCGTATCGTCGCCGTCAATCCGTCGGACGGCTATTTCGAGATCCCCCGATCGGCGGATGGGCGATCATCCGATCGATCCTCGCCGGGACGTGCCCCGCGGGCGGCCTCGGCGGCCGCCAGCGCCTCCTCGTCGTACAGATGACACTGGACGCGGGACTGACCGGCGTGCACGTCGCGCGGGTCCAGGCCGTCGTGAAAGCTAATCGCCACCGCGCCGTCATCGGGCGTGATCTCCGCCACCCCCTTCCAGAATGGGTCCTCGGGAGACTCGGTCCGGAGGCGATCGATGATCGCCGAGACCTCCGCCGCCGTGTGACCCGACGCCGGCTCGAGGCGCGCGCTCATCGCGGGTGAGTCGAGCGGCTCGAGGCTCGCGATCACCTCGCGCTCGGCGCGATATTCCGGCTCGGGCATCTTGGTCCAGCGCGCCTCGAGCAGCGTCCGCAGATCACGGCTCTCCCAGCCGCAGACCTCGACCGCCCGCGGACCGCGCGGGTGGATTGAGCACCCGAGGGGGGGCGTGACGGCGTCGGGAACCTCGCCCCGCGGCAGGTCGCGGGGCACGGCGCGGGTGGGATCGGGTTCGGGGATGGCGCGCAGCAGCGAGACCGTGTACGGATGCTTGGGGTCGGCGTAGATCTCCTTGGCCGGGCCGATCTCGACGATCTTGCCGAGGTACATGATCGCGATCCGGTCGCAGAAGAACTTCGCCGTCGCCAGGTCGTGGGTGATGTACACGTAGGTGAGATCGAGCTCGCGCTTGAGGTCGATCATCAGCTCGAGGATCTTCGCTCGCACGCTCATGTCGAGCATCGACACGGGCTCGTCGGCGATCAAGATGTCCGGGCCGAGGATGATCGCGCGAGCCAGCACGGCGCGCTGCTTCTGCCCGCCGGAGAGGTCCGTCGGGTACTTCCCCATGTACTGGTCGGCGGGGTGCAGGCCCACTCGCTCGAGCGCCTGGACCACCCGGGCCTCGATCTGGTCCCGGGAGCGCGCAACGCCGTGTATGCGCAGGGGGTGGCCGACCGACTCACCGATGGTCATCGCGGGGTTGAGCGAGGCGTGCGGGTCCTGGAAGACGATCTGGAGCTTGCGGCGAAGCGGGCGAAAGCCGTTCTCGGTGAGGCCGGTGATCTCCCGGCCCTCGAACTTGATCGATCCTTCGGTCGCAGCCGCCAGTCCCAGGAGCGTGCGGCCGAGCGTGGTCTTCCCGGAGCCCGACTCGCCGACGACGCCGAGCACCTCCCCGCGGCGGAGCGAGAAGCTCACACCGTCCACGGCCTTGACGGAGCCGGCCTCGCGCCCGCGAAGCCGATCCATGAAGCTGCCGCGCAGCGAGAACCGCGTCCGCAGGTCGGTGACCTCGAGAAGCTCGCCGTCGCGCGGCTTGGGGACCGCGTCCGGCGCGCTTGCGGTCACCCGCTCCATCAGGCCTCCTCCGCGACCCCGATCTCCACCCGCTCGAGCGGTTGCTCGCCCCCGGGCGGGATCTCGTCCTCGGGCCCATGCAGCCAGCATTCGGCGACGTGCCCGGGAGCCACGGCGATCTCGATTGGGTCCTTGGTCGCGCATACTCGCATCGCGTGCGGGCACCGGGGGTGAAACCTGCAGGCGGCCGGCGGGTGGATGAGGTTTGGCGGGGCGCCGGGGATGTACTTCAGGTCGGTCGTGCCGAGCGAGATGATCGAGTCGAGGAGCGCCCTTGTGTATGGGTGGGCCGGCTCGGCGAACACCTCGCGGGCATCGCCCTGCTCGACGATCTTCCCCGCGTACATCACCGCGACCCGGTCGCAGGCCTCGGCGACGATGCCGAGGTTGTGCGTGATCAGAAGCAGCGCCGTGTCGAAATTGCGGCGCAGGTCGGCCAGGATGCCGAGGATCTGTCCCTCGACGATGACGTCGAGCGCGGTCGTCGGCTCGTCGGCCACCAGCACCTTGGGGTTGAGCACCAGGGCGAGGGCGATCATGATCCGCTGACGCATCCCGCCGGAGAACTCGTGCGGGTACTGCTTGAAGCGGGTGGGCGGGATCCCCATCGCGGCCAGCGCCTCGATCGATCGCGTGCGCATCTCACGCCCCTTGGTGTCGGGCTCGTGCGCCTTGAGCGTCTCCACGAAGTGGTGCTCGATCGTCATCAGCGGATCGAGGCGGGTCATGGGCTCCTGGAAGATCAGCCCGAGATCGGGGCCGCGCAGGGCGCGCACCTCCTTTTGGGAGGCCGCCGCGAGGTTGTGGTTCAGGTACCGGATCTCGCCTGCGGTGGCGGCGCCCTCCGGGAGGAGCCCGAGGATCGTCCTGCCGAGAGTGGACTTGCCGCAGCCCGACTCGCCCACGAGGCCGAGCGTCTCGCTGGAGCGGATCTCGAACGAGACGCCGTCGACGGCGCGAACCGGGTCGGACTCGGTCCCGTACCAGGCCCGCAGGCCGCGGACGTCGAGGACGACGTCGCTCATTGCGCCCTCACTTGGCGGCCTCCGCTTCGTCGATCTCGGGACGTCGGACCCGCCGATAGCGGATCAGCGGGTTGAGGATGTCGTTGAGCCCCTCGCCGACTAGGGTGAACCCGGTCACCAGCAGCACGATCGCGAGCCCGGGGAACACCCCGGTCCACCAGATCCCGGCGCCCGCGTCGGCGATCGCCCGCTGCACGTCGTAGCCCCACTCGGCCGCCTGGGTCGGCTGGATCCCATAGCCGAGGAACCCCAGCGCCGCCAGGGTGAGGATCGCGTCGGCGGCGTTCAGGGTCGCGATCACCGGGACGTTCTGGATCACGTTGAAGAACACGTAGCGCCCGACGATCGTCCGCCGCTTGGCGCCTAGGGCCCTTGCCGCCTCGACGTAGGGCTCCTCCTTCACGCTCATGACGTGGTTTCGCACCACACGGAAGTACTGCGGTATGTAAACGATGGTGATCGCGATCGCCGCCGTCAGGATCCCCTGCCCGATCTTGTCCGAGAGCAGGAAGGCGATCACGATCGCGAGCAGCAGGTAGGGGAAGGCGAAGAGGGCGTCCATCACCAGCACGAGCGCGCGGTCGATCTTGCCGCCCAAGTAGCCGGAGAGCAGCCCGAGCGGCACGCCCACGGCGAGCGAGAAGAAGACCGCCAAGATGACGACCTCGATCTCTGTGCGGGCGCCCCAGATCACCCGCGACAGGACGTCCGTGGACTGGACCGTGGTGCCGAAGAGGTGCGACCCGGATGGCGCCGCCTGCTTCGGAAAGTCGGTGCCGCCGGAGGAGGAGTCGGCGAAGCCGTATGGGGCGATCAGCGGCGCGAAGATCGCCAGGATCGTGAAGAACACGACGATGCCGATCCCCGAGTAGAGGATCCACTTCGGGACGCCGCGGGCCGCGCGGATCTGGGCGATGAGTCGCCGCACGCCGCCGAGGCGGCCGGCGCGTGGTGGGGGACCGGCGGTTGGTGCGCGCTCAGTCGGGAGGGTGGTCGGCGGGATCTCCTCGAGGGTCACGAGTACCTCACCCGCGGATCGACGAATGCGTTGATCAGGTCGATGAGCACGGAGACGGCGACGACCGCGAGCGCGAATACGGTAATGATCCCCTGCACGGCGATGTAGTCGCGCTCGTTCAGGTAGCGCACGAGCTGAAAGCCGATGCCCGGCCAGTTGAAGGTCTCCTCGGTCAGGATGGCGCCCCCCAGCAGCAGCGCGAACTGGAGGCCGGCGACGGTGATCACCGGAACGAGGGCGTTGCGGAAAGCGTGGTGGAGAACCACGCGCCGCTCACTGAGCCCGCGGGCGCGCGCGGCCTCGACGTAGTCGCCCCGCATCGTCTGCATGAGGTTCACGCGCACCAGGCGGATGAGGACGCCGCTGACCAGGAGACCGAGGGTCACGGCGGGCAGGATCAGGTGCAGGAAGCAGTCCCAGAAGGCGTTCGGATCGCCGGCGATGATCGAGTCGACAAGGAAGAAGTGCGTGGGCTGGGGGAGCGTGGCGGTGATCTCCGGGCTTGCGCGGCCGGACACCGGTAACCAGCCG
>JBKPFQ010000135.1:0-31457 GCA_046728915.1 Actinomycetota bacterium
GATCCGAGCGCTCGCCATGGAGCACACCCACCACGTCGGCGCCGTCGTCCATCGTGATCTGGGGTCCGCGGTCGACGACGGTGTGGATATGCCTGTAGTAAGTGTCGTTGTCCTCGGCGTTGATCGCGTAGACCTCGGCGCCGTGGCGGTCCACGAGGGCGGCCGCCACGTCGTCCTGGGTCGAGAGCGGATTCGATGCGCAGAGCGCCACCTCGGCCCCGCCGGCGATCAGTGTGCGGACCAGGTTCGCCGTCTCGGTGGTCACGTGGAGGCAGGCTCCCAGGGTGACGCCGTCCAGCGGCCGCTCCTTCTCGAAGCGCTCCCGGATCGACTGCAGCACGGGCATGTGCCGGTCCGCCCACTCGATCCGTCGCTGGCCCTCCTCGGCCAGTCCGATGTCCGCGATGTCGTGACTCTTCTCCGCCGTTGCCAAACCGATCCTTTCGTCGTGAACGAGTTGGGAAGGATACGTGCCGCGCCACTGCGGCGGCGTGGCTACCGTGGTCATGTGGAGGACCCGATGGTCGTCAACCCGGAGCTCGCGGTGCCGCTTGCCGAGGTCGAGGTGCGCGCAAGCCGCTCCTCCGGTCCCGGAGGTCAGCACGCGAACGTCACGGCGTCGCGGGTGGAGGCCGTGTTCGACGTGGACGAGTCGGGGGCGCTGACCGATGCCCAGCGCGAGCGGCTCCGGGCGCGCTATGGGGACAGGGTCACCGCGGTCGCGCAGGACGCGCGGAGCCAGGCGCGGAATCGGGAGCTGGCGCTCGAGCGGCTGCGCGAGAAGCTCGCCGCCGGGTTGGTGGTACCGAAGCGGCGGCGACCGACGAAGCCTTCGAAGGCGGCGAGGGAGAAGCGGCTCGAGTCGAAGCGGCGGATGTCCGAGCGCAAGCGAGCGCGCAGGACGCCGCGCCTCGAGGAGTAGCTCAGGGGCTGCCGAGCTCTTCCTTCAGCCGGTCGATCATCTCGATTGGCGCAGGATCGACGCCCCGCTCGGCCGCGATTCGAAGCGACAGGAGGTCGCCCAGCATCACCGCCCAGAGCAGGCGCTCGGTGCGGCTCTCTCCCTCGGTTTCGATGCGGGCCACGTAATGGGCGCCCGGCTTGATCATCGCGGCGGTCAGCTCGAAGCGCCGCCGGACGCGGGGATGCTGGTCACGGTCCTCGAGGAAGATCGCGCTCATCCGCCTCGCCTCCTCGCCCCTGTTCCATCCCTCGATCTCGTTGTGGTCGGCCTCGGGGAGGGCCGCGGTGAACGCCGGAAGCTTGGCGTTCTCGTTGATCTGGGTCTTCCACCGCAGGGCGACCGGGACCGTCAGGTCCGCGCCGTAGATCACCGGGATCGACCCGGTGACGCGGCCGGCGAGCTCAGCCGCGCGTTGGGCGAGCGCGCCGCTCGCGTCCCGCAGGTGGGGGCCAGCGCTGTCGACCTCCGTTCGGAGTCCGGGCGCCGCCCCCGTCAGCGCCGCGACCTCCGCAGCGACCGTGAAGAGGTACCCGACGGCGGCTCGGGGCTGCAATCCGGCGGGCAGGCCGATCACGGGCACTCCGTCGGCGCGGGCACCCTTGGCGAGCTGACCGCCGGTCGTGGCCACGATCCGGCGCGCACCGAGGGCCTCGGCGGCCTCGTAGCACGCGATCGTCTCCTCGGTGTCGCCGGAGTAGCTCGAGCACAGCACCGCCCGGTCCGGGAGCATCGCGGAGGGAAGCTCGTAGCCGCGCTCGGTCGTCAGCGGGCGGGTGAGGCGGTTGCCGAAGGCGACGGCCGCGAGGTCCCCACCGATCGCCGAACCCCCCATCCCGCACACGAGGAGCCCTCCGGGTGCCTCGAACGGCTCGATTCGCGCCGACTCAACGCGCCACAGCGCGTCGCTCAGATGGTCGGGAAGCGCGAGGACGTCGTCCAGCTGATTCGAGCGATCGTTGGCGGTCACGAGACGAGCTCTCCCGGCGCCAGCGTCGCCCCCTCGCCAAGCGCGGCCCCCGCATCGACCTGCGCGCCCTCGCCGATCACCGCGCCCGGGCCGATACGCGCTCCCTCCCCGATCCTCGCGTCGGGAGCGATGATCGAGTCGCTCACGGTCGCCTCGGAGGCGATGTGGGAGCGAGCCAGGACGACCGAGCCCGAGACCACCGCGCCCTTCCCCAGCTGCGATCCGCGGGCGATGACGGCGCGAGGACCTATCGATGCCTCCGCGCTCGCGGTCGCGCCGGCCTCCACCAGCACCGGCGGCTGCACCGTCGCCGCCGGATCCACGCCCCCGTCCTCCTCCACCAGGAGCCCGGCGCGATTCAGCCGCGCGCCCGCGTCCGTTCGAACCCGGCCCTCGAGGATGTCCCAGCTTGCCTGGAGGTAGCGCTCCGGCGTCCCTATGTCCATCCAGTAGCCGTCCAGGCGGTGACCGTATAACCCCTCGCCCACCAGACGCGGAAACACCTCGCGCTCGATCGAGACCATGCGGCCCGGCGGGATCAAGTCGATCACCCGGCGCTCCATGACGTAGGCGCCTGCGGAGATCTCGTTCGTGTCGATCTCGCCGGGGTCGGGCTTCTCGACGAACTCGAGAACCTCGCCGGTCGCGGCGGTCGCGGGCCGGTTCGAGTCACGCGGCCCGCTCTCGCGGCGGACGAGCCCGTAGGCGCTCGGGTCGTCGACGGGGTAGAGCGCGAGCGTCGCGACGGCGCCGCTCTCCTCGTGGGCTCGCATCAGCTGCCCGAGGTCCACGTCGGTCAGGACATCGCCGTTCAAGACCAGGAACCGTTCGCGCAGGGCGCCGCGGTCAGCGGCGAGGCGCAGGGGTCCGCCGGTGCCGAGCGGCTCGCTCTCGTCGATGTAGGCGACGCCAGGGCCGTCGCCACGGTCTTCGCCGAGGGCGCTGCGCAGGACGTCGGCCCCGAATCCCGATGCGACCACGACCTCGTCGACGTCATGATGCCCCAGCCAGTCGATCATGTAGCGAAGGAGGGGCCGGTCGACGAGCTGAATCGCCGGCTTGGGCATGGTCAGCGTCAGCGGCCGAAGGCGCGTGCCCTCGCCGCCGGCGAGGATGAGGGCCTGCATCAACCCGATCGAGCTTTGGCCGCCTCGGCCGCCGCCGCTTCCTTCGGCCGCGAGTCGCCGTTCGCCAAGCCGATGCCCTCGTAGGCGAAGCCGGCATCCCGCATCGCCTTGGGATCCAGGAAGTTGCGACCGTCGACGACCACCGGCTTGGCCATCCGGTCGCGCACCGAGCTCCAATCGAGCTCGGCGAACTCCGGCCACTCGGTGACGATCACGGCCGCGTCGGCGCCGTCGAGCGCCTCCTCGGCCGACGTGCACAGCTGCACCGTGGGCAGGAGTCGTTGGGCGGGCTCCCTGGCAACCGGGTCATAGCCGCGGACGCTCGCCCCCTCTCCCTGGAGCCGGGACGCCAGCACGAGGCTCGACGCCTCCCGCATGTCGTCGGTGTCGGGCTTGAACGCGAGACCGAGCAGTGCGATCGTCTTGCCGGCCAGCGCGCCCAGATGCTTCTGCAATTTGCCGATTACGCGGCGCTTTTGAAGCTCGTTGACCTCGATCACCGCGGTCAGCAGCTGGAAGTGGTAGCCGGTGTTACCGGCGAGCAGTTTGAGCGCTGAGACGTCCTTCGGGAAGCAGGAACCGCCGTAGCCGACGCCGGCGCGCAGGAAAGATGGGCCGATTCGCTGGTCAAGGCCCATGCCGCGGGCCACCTCGGTGACGTCGGCGCCGACCTCCTCGCAGACGTTGGCGATTTCGTTGATGAACGAGATCTTCGTGGCCAGGAAGGCATTGGCGGCCAGCTTGATCATCTCGGCGGATGCGAGGTCCGTGCGCACGATCTCGCCACCGAGTGGGCGGTAGATCGCCTCGACCTCGGCGGCAGCCCACTCGGCTCCCGCATCGGCGCCGATGACCACGCGGTCGGGGCGGAGGAAGTCCTGAACCGCCGTTCCCTCTTTCAGGAACTCCGGGCAGGAGACATAGGCCACGTGGGGCGCGGTGCGGCGGATCGTGCGACCGGTCCCGGACGGCACGGTGCTCTTCATGACCAGGGCGTGGTCGCCGTCGTCCGCGAGCTGGTCCACGACGGCCTGGACCCGCGACAGGTCGGCGTCGCCCGAGTAGGTCGGTGGCGTGTCGACGCAGCAGAACAGGAGGCGGGCCGACTCCAAGACGTCCTCCATCTCGGTGGTGAACGTCAGGCGTTCGCCGTTTCGCTCGAGCAACTCGTCGACCTCCGGTTCGTGGATCGGAACCTGGCCATGATTCAGCGATCGGATCTTCTGAGCGTCGATGTCCATCGCGATCACGTCGTGACCCATGTCGGCGAAGCAGGTGGCGGTGACGAGGCCCACCCAGCCCACTCCGATCACTCCGATTGGTCGTTCGTCGCTCATGTGGATCGCATGATCGCGGCTGCGCGCCGGTGACGCCTTAGCCGGTGTACTTCTGCATCGACTCGGCGATGCCGAACATCTGACCCGGGGTCAGCACGTTCAGCAGCGTGTTGTCGACCCAGTAGGTGGCCTCGTCGGTCTTCCAGCCGATCAGCCGCAGCTGGGGGCCGTCCCACGACAGCAGGTACTCGCGCCCGTCGATCGTCCGAGTCTCATCAGGGTGCTCGAGGATCGGCGGCTCCTTCCAATCCGTGCCCGAGACGCCGTAGTACCCGGTATATCCGTCGGTCGGCATGCTGACCACCATCTTG
The DNA here is from genome assembly GCA_046728915.1 of Actinomycetota bacterium. Classification (GTDB taxonomy): domain Bacteria; phylum Actinomycetota; class Thermoleophilia; order Solirubrobacterales; family 70-9; genus AC-56. The sequence continues at coordinate 4,707 of JBKPFQ010000135.1, forward strand.
TAGCCGTGGTAGACCTCATCGCCCGGGCCGTCGATCGGGAACGCCCGCGAGTCCGCACCTGGTTGGTATGCGCGCGCAGGTGAGACCGCGGAGACCGTCGAGTCCGGCGCCAGCTTGGTCGGGTAGTACACGGGGAAGTCGAGCATCGGCTTGCCGCTCTCCTGCTTGGTCGCCGCGAGGTTGGCCGCGGACTCCTGAGCGCTCGTCGTCGCGTCGATCAGGGGCGGCGGCGCCGGGGCCTCCGAGGATCCCCCTGATCCCGAGCCACCGGATCCAGATCCGCCGCCGCTCGAGCCACCGCCGGATCCTGACCCCTCCGAGGACTCGCCGGGAATCTGCGTCGGCGTGACCCCCTCGAACTTGGCGACGGCTTCCTTGATGGCCGACTCCGAGGCCGTCACGTAGGTCGCGGTAGGGCCACCGAGGTTCGCCGGGAAGTGCACCTGGACGACCGGCGCGTCGCGGGCCGAGACGATCAGCTCGCCCAGCGCGATCAGGTCGGTGTTCTCGCGGATGTCGAGCGTCACGTACTTGTGGAGGATGTCCACGAGCTCCTTGTACTCGCCGAGAATCCGCGACGCCGGAAGCTCCTGGCGCATCTCGCGCAGGAACTCCTGCTGGCGCGCCGACCGAACTAGATCGTTGTCATCGTGGCGGTACCGGACGTACTGGAGCGCGTTGTACCCGCACATTCGCTGGTAGCCGGCCGGGATGTCGATCTCGGCGTACTGCTCAGTCGGGGCCAGGCCGACGTTCGAGTGGTAGTAGTGGCGGTCGACGTCGACGTAGACGCAGCCGATCGCGTTCACGGCATCCGCGAACCCGGTGAAGTTCACATTCACGACGTGGTTGATGTCGGTGATGCCGGTCAGCTGCTTGACCACCTTGATCGTCAGGTCTGCGCCGCCCAGCGTGTAGGCCGCGTTGAACTTGTCGATCCCGTATCCCGGGATGTTCACCTTCAGATCCCGTGGGATAGACAGCACCGTTATCTGGTCGGACGCGATCCGCAGCAGGATCGTCGTGTCGGAGCGCGCGCCGTACGCCTTGCCCTCGCCCGGACGCTTGTCCGAGCCCAGGATGAGGATCGTCTGGGGATCCCCGGGATGCGCGACCGTGAGCTCGTCACGAACCGAGTTGAGGCCGTGAAAGTCGGCCAGCACACCGTTCAGGAAGACGAGGAGACTGAGCGCCGTGGCGGTCGCCATCGCCACGATGATCAGGAGCGACCCCGCGGCGAACCGCGCCCACAACCCGCGCTTTGGCGGCCCCTCGTCGGTTTCCTCGGCCGGGGTGACCGGGGCCGGCGGCGCCTTCGGGGGCGGCTGCCCGCCGTCGGCCTCGGCCTCGGTTGGCTGAGGTGCCTTCGGCGGCGGCGCCGTGATCGCCTCCGTTCCCGTCTTGGAGGCATGCTGGGCGGCCCTCGCGCGGAGCCCCTTGAGCGCGGCCTCGCGAGCCGCTTCACGGTCCCCCAGCGCGAGGGTGTTGGCCTCGACGGTGTCCTGGCTCAAGCGCTCGGCGGTATCGCCGGTAGCCCCCTCCTCACCGCCGCCATCTGCGTCTCCCGGCTCCACCGCGTTGACCGGCTCCTCCTCCCCGGCATCCACCTCCGGCTCCGGTTGGTCGGCGGCAAGCTGATCGTGCTCGCCCGCTTCCTTCGAGGTGCTTCGCTGCCGGCCCGCCCAGGTGGCGGGGGCCGGACCGGAGGGGACCTCCTCGTCGCCCGCGCCTTCTTCGCCCACCGCCTCGCCGGCCGCGCCGTCGGCGGCGGGATCGCGCGACTCGGACTCGTGGTCTCTCTCGTTCATTGCACAGTGCGGGGCAGCTGGTTGACGAATTCCACGATCGAGCGCCGGTACCTCTCGAGCGACGGCACCGAGACCCACTCGTCGGGCCCGTGGTGACCTCCGCCGACCGGCCCGAACTCCACCGCCGGGATGCCGGCGCGGAGGAACGAGACCGCGTCCGAGGCGCCGTCGCGGCCCACGATGCCGCGCGCCGTGCCGTCGCCCAGCGAGCCCGCCGCCTTGCGCAGCGCGAGCACGTAGGGCGAGTCGGGATCCACGTCGGCGGGCGGGCGGGAGAAGGTCGAGATCACGCGCGTACCAGCCAGCTCGCGGACCTGCGCGAGTATCTCTCCGGGATCCTGTTCAGGCAGGTAACGAACGTCCACATCGATGACACAGGAATCGGGAACCTTGTTCAGAGCGTCGCCGCCCAGGATGCGGCCGAGGTTGATCGACGGCCGATCGAAGAGCTCCGAGCTTTGGCCCGCAAAAGGTAGCGACTCGAGCTCGCGGAACACCTCGTAGGCACGGAGAATCGCGTTATCGCCGAGCCACGGGGTTGCGCCGTGAGCGGCACGACCGCTCACGAGCAGCCGCATCGCCAGCACCCCCTTCGCCGCGACCCCGACGTGGAGGTCGGTGGGCTCCCCGGTGATCGCGAAGTCGCCGACGAAGCCCGCCTCCACCAGGCGATCCCCGCCGCGGTCCGTCTCCTCCTCGGACTCCTCGTCCGGGACGATGCCCAGCCGGACACGCACCTCATCCTGTCCTCGCAGGTCGGCGAGCGCGAGTAGGAGGCACGCGAGCGCGCCCTTCATGTCGTAGGCGCCCCGGCCGTACAGGCGGTCGCCGTCGAGCCGCGGCATGAACTGCTCCTGCTTTCCCGGTACCACGTCGACGTGGCCGTGAAGCAGAACGACGGGCTGGCCGTCGGAGGGACCCACCTCGGCCATGGTGACGGGAAGGCCGCGAACGCCGATCTGCTCGGCGACGATGTCGCGAGCGTCCAACCACCCCTTCACGAAACCGGCACAGAGCTTGATGCCCTCGACCGTGGAGGTGTCGTAGGCGATCAGCTCCTCAGTGAGCGAGCGAGCTTCCATCTTCAGCATGCAGCTTGCAGCATGCAGCATGCAAAGTGCGGCCCGTCCGAACCGCTGCTTGCCGCGTGCTGCCTGCTGCGGGCTATCGCTCTGCGATCTCCAGAAACGTCTCGAAGCGGCGCTTCTCGCGCTCGGCAAGCTCGTGAGCCGTGGAGCCCTCCTCGGCATCGCTCAAGCGCTGCTCGGCCTCCTCGAGACGCTCCCGCAGGTCGCCCGCGTCCAGCTGATCCGGGGGAATCGCCTCCGCGATCAGGACGCGCGCGCGGTTGGCGAACACCTCGAGCCAGCCCTCGCCCTGGGCGTAGCGCTCGACCTCGCCGCTCGGCGGATGGAGCCGCAGCTCCGCCGGAACCAGACGGGCGACCATCGGCGCGTGCCTCGCGCGGATGCCGATCTCACCGACCGAGGTGCGGGTTGAGAGCTGCCTCAGCTCACCGCTGAAGACCTCGCCCTCGGGGGTGAGGACCTGGGCCTCGAGCGTGTGCCCGTCGTCGGCCACGCCGCCCTACTGGCCGGCTTCCGAGGCGGATTGCCCCTCGCCCTCGGGCTCGCCCGGGCCCGCGGCCTCCTCGGGCTCGCGGTCCTCGTCCTCGCCGGACGCATCTTCCTCGGAGCCCTCGTCGGGCCTCTCCTCGCCGCTGTCCTCGGGCTCCTTCTCCTCGCCCTCCGACTCCTTCTCTTCCTCCGCGGGCCTCTCGCCGCGCCGCTCGGTGCGGGCTTCCTCGACCACCTGGTCGATCGTGCCCTTCATGTAGAACGCCTGCTCGGGCAGGTCGTCGTGCTTTCCGTCCAGGATCTCGCGGAAGCCGCGGACCGTTTCCTCGACGGGCACGTACACCCCGTCGCGACCGGTGAAGGCCTCGGCGACGAAGAACGGTTGCGAGAGGAAGCGCTCCATCTTCCGGGCGCGGTTCACCGTCAGCCTGTCCTCGTCGGAGAGCTCCTCGATCCCGAGGATCGCGATGATGTCCTGGAGCTCCCGGTAGCGCTGCAGCACCTCCTGGACCTCGGTCGCGGTGCGGTAGTGGTCCTCGCCCAGGATCTCGGGCTTGAGAATCGTCGAGGTCGAATCCAGGGGATCGACCGCCGGGTAGATCCCCTTCTCGGAGATCTGCCGCGAGAGCGTTGTCGTCGCGTTGAGGTGCGCGAACACCGAGGCCGGCGCCGGGTCCGTAAGGTCGTCCGCGGGGACGTAGATCGCCTGGATCGAGGTCACCGAGCCCTGCTGGGTCGAGGTGATGCGCTCCTGAAGCTCCCCCATCTCGGTCTCGAGCGTGGGCTGGTAGCCGACGGCCGACGGCATCCGCCCCAGCAGCGCCGACACCTCGGATCCCGCCTGAACGAACCGGAAGATGTTGTCGATAAACAGAAGGACGTCCTGGCCACCCTCCTCGCGGAAGTACTCGGCCATCGTCAGCCCCGACAGCGCCACGCGCAGTCGCGCCCCCGGCGGCTCGTTCATCTGGCCGAAGACGAGCATCGTCCGCTCGAGCACGCCGGACTCCTTCATCTCCAGCCACAGGTCGTTCCCCTCACGGGAGCGCTCGCCGACGCCGCAGAACGCCGAGCGGCCCTCGTGCTCCTCGGCGATGTTGCGGATCAGCTCCTGGATCAGCACCGTCTTGCCGACGCCCGCGCCCCCGAACAGCCCGACCTTGCCGCCCTTCGCATAGGGGGCCAGGAGGTCGACCACCTTGATCCCGGTCTCGAGCATCTCCTGGGTCGGGGTCAGGTCCTCGACCTCGGGCGCCGGACGATGGATCGGCCAGCGGGCGTCGCCCTCGACCGCTTCGCCCTCGTCGATCGGATCGCCCAGCAGGTTGAACAGCCGTCCGAGGGTCGCGTCTCCGACCGGCACCGTGATCGGGCCGCCGGTGTCGACGACCTGGTCGCCGCGACGAAGGCCGTCGGTGGCGTCCATCGCCACCGCCTTCACCCGGTCGTCGCCCAGGTGCTGCTGCACCTCGAGCACCAGGTCGATGGCGTTGCGGCCGTCCCCCTCGGGCACCTCGATCTTGAGGGCGTGGTAGATCTCGGGCAGGTCCTCATCCGGGAAGGCGACGTCGACGACGACGCCCGTCACCTCCTCGACCTTGCCGACCCGCTGACCGTTTCCGTTGCTCTCAGCCATTCATCTCCTTACCGCTATCCGAGCGCTTCCGCTCCGGCTACCACTTCCAAGATTTCCTGCGTGATCTCCGCCTGGCGCACCCTGTTCATCTCCAGCGTCAGGTTGCTGATCATGTCCTGCGCGTTCTCGGCCGCGTTCCGCATCGCCGTCATCCGTGCGCCGTGCTCCGAGGCTGCCGACTCCAGCAGCGCCCTGTAGACGGAGAGCGACGCGTACTCCTCGAACAGCATTGGGAGAAGCTCCTCCGGCTCCGGCTCGTAGAACCATGAGCCGCGCATGTGTGCCTCGGCGAGCTCCTCGTCGGCGGGCTGCTCGGGCTCGGGTATCCCCTCGCCGTAGACCTCAGCCTCCTCCAGCGGCAGCAGCGTCTGGCGCCGCACGTACTGGGTCAGCGGCGACACGTAGCGGTTGTAGACGAGGTCCACCCGATCGAGCTCGCCGTCGACGTAGCCCTGGATCAGGTCGTGCGAGATCTCGCGAGCGTTGGAGAACGCGGGCCGATCGGTGAAGCCGACGTAGGAGTAAGCCACGTCCTCGCCGCGGAACTGCATCGTGGAGTTGCCGCGCCGGCCCACGACCGAGAAGACCACTCCCGCTCCCTCGTCCGTGAACTCGCGCTTCAGCCGCAGCCCCTCGCGGATGATCTGCGTATTGAAGGCCCCGGCCAGCCCCCGGTCGCCGGTGACGAGGACGATGCCCACGGTGTCCGTCGTCTCCCGCTTCTCGAGCAGGGGTATGCGCGGGATGGTGCCCAGCGCCGCCTCGGAGACCTGCCGAGCCATCTTGCGGATCGCCTGCGCGTACGGGCGCATGGCGGCGATCCGCTGCTCGGCGCGCCGCAGGCGCGCCGCGGCCACCATCTCCATCGCCCGGGTGATCTTGTGGATGTTCTTGACCGAGGAGATGCGGTTCTTGACTTCCTTGCGAGTGGCTATGCGGGGACCTCCTCGCGCTCGGGCTCCTCCTGCTCCTGCACTTCGGTCTCCGGCTCACCGCCGGTCTTGCCCTCTTCCTCCTCCTCTTCGCGATGCTCCCGGACCCGGTCCGACTCGCCCTCCTCGAGGGGGTTGCCCTCCTCGTCGAAGTTGGGCCCGAAGTCGTCGATCGCCTCCGCGATCGCGTCGCCCAGCGCCTGCTCATCCTCGTCGGAGAGCTCGCCCGACTCGTTGATGCGCTTCATCAGCTCGCCGTTCTCGGAGTGCAGGCCGGACAGCAGACGGTCGAGGAACTCCTGGACGCGCTCCGTCCTGATGCGGTCCAGGTAGCCGCCGGTGCCGGCGTAAATCGAGGCGACCTGATCCGCGACCGAGAGCGGCTTGCGCTCCTTCTGGTTCAGCATCTCGACGAGACGCTCGCCCCGGGCGAGCGACCGCTGTGTCTCCGGATCGAGCTCGGAGCCGAACTGCGCGAACGCCTCCAGGTCGCGGTACTGGGAGAGATCCAGCCGCAGCTTCCCCGCGACCTTCCTCATCGCCTTCCTCTGCGCGTTGCCGCCCACCCGCGAGACGGAGATCCCGACGTTGATCGCCGGCCGCGTTCCCTTGTAGAAGAGGTCGGCCTCGAGGAAGATCTGGCCGTCGGTGATGGAGATGACGTTCGTCGGGATGTATGCCGACACGTCGTTTGCCTGCGTCTCGATGATCGGCAGCGCCGTCAGCGACCCGCCGCCGAGCTCGTCGCTCAGCCGCACGGCACGCTCGAGGAGCCGCGAGTGCAGGTAGAAGACGTCGCCTGGATAGGCCTCGCGGCCGGGCGGGCGCCGCAACAGGAGCGACATCTGCCGGTACGCGTAGGCGTGCTTGGTGAGGTCGTCGTAGACGCAGAGCGCGTCCTTGCCGGCATAGAGGAAGTGCTCGCCCATCGCGCACCCCGCATACGGCGCCATATATTTGATCGGCGCCGCCTCATCGGCCGCCGCGGCGACGATGATCGTGTTCTCCATCGCGCCGTTCTCCTCGAGCATCTCCATCACCTGGACGACGGTGGACATTCGCTGCCCGATCGCGACGTAGATGCAGACGAGGTCCTTGTCGCGGCTGTTGATGATCGTGTCGATGGCGACCGAGGTCTTCCCGGTCTGGCGGTCCCCGATGATCAGCTCGCGCTGGCCGCGCCCGATGGGGATCATCCCGTCGATCGCCTTGAGCCCGGTCTGCACCGGCGTGTTGACCGGCTGCCGCTGGACGACGCCGGGGGCCTTGAACTCGGCGGCTCGCGCCTCGTTCGCGTTGACGTCGCCCTTGTCGTCGAGCGGCCGGCCGAGCGGATCGACCAGGCGCCCGAGGAGCTCCTCGCCGACGGGGATCTGCAGGAGCCTGCCGGTGCGCTTGACGGTGTCGCCCTCCACCACCTTGTCCCACTCGCCGAAGAGGACCACGCCGACGTTGTCCTCCTCGAGGTTGAGCGCGAGGCCGGTGACGTCGTGCGGCAGCTCGAGCAGCTCGAGCGACATGCAGTTGTCCAGGCCGTGAACCCGCGCGATTCCGTCGGCGACCGACAACACGGTCCCCACCTCCGCGAGGTCGGCGCCCCCGGTCTCGAGGCCCTCGATCCGCTCCCGCAATATGCTCGCAATCTCGTCCGGCTTGATCTCCAAGTCCGTCAGCTCCTTCGTTCTCAAGCCGCCTTGGCGACTTCCTTTCTCAGTCTTTCCAGCTTGTTGCGCACGCTCGCGTCGAGGACCATGTTGCCAACCTGCAGCACGAGGCCGCCGAGGATGGCCTCGTCGACGTCGCTCTCGAGCTCGATCGTCTGGCCCGTCTGCTTCTCGATCTCCTTCCCGACCTGGTTGACGACATTCGACGGGAGCTCGACAGCGCTCGTCAGCCTGACCTCGAGGCGGCGCTTCTCCTTCGCCCACATCTCGTCGAACCGGCGCCGAATGCGGAAGATCACCGGCATGCGGTGCTTCTCCGCCAACAGCTCCAGGAAGTTCACGAGCTCCGGGTCGGCCCCGGAGATGACCCTCGCGATCCCGTCGCGCTTCTCGCTCGACGAGAAGTAGGGGCTGAACAGGAACACCTGCAGATCGCGGTTTTCCGCGATCGCGTCGGCGACCTCGCCGAGCTGGTCGTGGATCTGGTCGAGCTTGTCCTTGTCGCGGGCGACGTCGAACAGGGCCTCGGTGTAAACGCGAGCAATTTCCTCCATCAGCTGCCGCCGTTCTCCTTGCTCTCAGCGCCCGCGGGCGAGAGGGCCGAGAAGTCGACCTCCTTCAGCGCCTCGTCGATCAGGCGCTTGTGGTCCTCGTCGTCCAGCGTCTTTCGCGTCACCTTCTCCGTCGCCAGCACGGTGAGATCCGCGACCTCCTTGCGTATGCGCTCGAGGGAGCGCCGGGTCTCCATCACGTTGTCGCGGCGCGCCGCGGCGACGAGCTCCTCGCGCTTCTCGCGACCCGAGGCCGCCGCCTCGGCCTCGGCCGCCTCGCCCGACTAGCGCGCACGCGCGAGAATGTCGTCCGCCTGCTCGCGCGCCTCCTTGAGGCGCTCTCGGTACTCGGCCAGCAGCCGGTCCGCCTCGGCCCGCTGCTTCTCGGCCGCGTCGATGCTGTCCTTGATCGCGTTGGCGCGCTTCTCCAGCGCCTCGCCGATCCGGGGAAGCGCCACCCTCGACAGCACGAACAGCGTGACCCCAAACGCGAGCAGCGTCCAGATCATCAGGCCGAGGGCCGGCGAGACGAGGAAGCTCCCTCCCCCGCTGTCGGAGGCTGCGAACACTATCGAGTCGAGTCCCATCGAATCCCTAGCCGAGGAAGAAGGCGATCAAGCCGAAGATGAACGTGTAGAACGCGACCGCCTCGGTCAATGCGAAGCCGAGCCAGCGGATTGCCTGGAGCTCGTCCTTCATCTCCGGCTGGCGGGCGACCGACTCGATCTCCTTGCCGAAGATGATGCCGATGCCGACGCCGGCTCCGATCGAGCCGAGCCCGGCCCCAACGCCGAGGGCGATCGCTTTGCCGGCGTCGGTGACGGGGGTGAGGTCGATTTGCTGCGATGCCTGCGCCAGTAGGAGGGGGTCAGCCAATGAGATCAACTCCTTTTCAATGGGCCTCGGAGGTTGCTCCGCCGAGGTAGATAGCCGTGAGGATCGAGAAGATGAAGGCCTGCAGCGTCGCGATCAAGACGACCTCGAAGACGAAGAACGCGAACGCCAGCGGGAAGGTGAGGACACCCAGCGCGGCCAACCCGAGAAGCACCGCCAAGCCGCCCGCCATGAACAGGATCAGCAGGTGGCCGGCGAGGATGTTGGCGAAGAGCCGTACCGAGAGCGAGATCAGCCGCACGAAGTGCGAGATCACCTCGATCATGAAGATGGCCGCCTTTCCCAGCGGGTTCATGTCCTCGAGGCCAGGGGGCAGCCAGGTCCGCAGATAGCCGAAGAACCCGTGCGTCCGGACCCCCTCTACGTTGTAGGAGATCCACACGATGATCGTGAGCATGAGCGGCACGGAGATGTTGGCCGTCGCCGCGTAGATGGCGAACGTCGGGACCGCGAGCCCGAAGATGTTGATCGTCTCCTCGCTGTTGGTCGGGAGCGGCACGTAGCCGAGCATGTTCGAGAACCAGATGAAGAAGAAGAGCGTCGCGCAGAACGGGAACCACTTGACCGCCAGCCTGCCTTCGAGGTTCTGGCCGGTGATGTTGTTCCGCGTCAGGTCGTACGCGGCCTCCACCGCCATCTGAATCTTGTTCGGCTTCTGCTGCATCCGCCGGGAGATCCAGGTCATCGCCCCGATCGTCAGGCCGCTCGCGAGGACCAGGTAGAGCACCGCTCGGTTGATGGAGAGGTCGACGCTCCCCAGCTTGATCGAGATCCAGGGCTCGAGCTTGAACTCGTTCTGCGGCTTGAACTCGTCGTTCCTTCCCGCGCTGCCGAAGGCCACGCCGAGGATGATGAGAACCGCCAGATAGACGCCCACCGCGATGAGCACCTTGGTTCGGGTCCTCATGGTTGGCCGGCCTCCGGGTGCAGCAGGCGCTCCAGCACCTGGGCGCCGAAGTGGAACGTGAAGAGCGCCGCGCTCAGCAACGCAGCGGCAAGTCCGGCCTCCCGCTCCACGAGCCCGACGATGAGGACGGCGAGCGCGATGAGCCAGATCCGGCCGAGCATCGCCGCCGCCACGGTTCCCAACGCCGCTCGGCGGTCGCCGCCGGCAAGCGTCCGGGCCACCCGCCGCGCGGCAAGAGCCTGAATCCCTCGCTGGGCGAGCCATGCCGCCGCGGCCACCGCGTAGCCGAGGAGCGGCCAGTCCGCGACGATGAAGGCGGGCAGCGCCAGAGCCAGCAGCACGAGATCGCCGTATCGCAGCACCATCCCGGCCGCACCCCCGTTGCTCAGGCCCCTAGAGCCGTCTAAAGCGAGCGTAGACAAGGGCAAACCCCACGACGAGCCCCGCGAAGAGACCGGCGAGGCCAAGCGGGACCGCCAGGCCGACCAGCGAGCCGAGCCCGTACCCGGCCGCCGCGCACGCCAGGATCGCGCCGATGAGCATGGCTCCCGCCGCGGCCGCATCCGCCCTCCCCGGCGGGGTCTCGGTCATCGGATATTCCGATGAGGGGGCGCCAGCCCCCGAAACTGGCTGGTGCCGTTGCTGGTGCCCCGGTGAGGGGGCGCCAGCCCCCGAAACTGGCTGGTGCCGTTGATCTCTCGAAATCGGGACGAAACAATCGGAACTGCTCCAAAGGAAGAGATAGCCGCGCAGGGCCCGGCGAAAGACCGGTTCCAGGCGGCGGGGCGAATATATCCAAAACGGTAGTGGCCCGACCCGGCCCGCTAGTGCCCTTCAGCGCAATCTGGAGCCGGTTCAGGCCTCTTTGTCGATCGCTGCGAACTCGCCGGTCTCGGGGTCGACGGCCGGGAAGGTCCCGGTCTCGAGCTCCGTCGCAACGCCGGCGTCGACCTCCTCCGGGGCTGACACGGGGACGCCGAGCCCGACAAGCTCCCGGAAGCGCGACAGCCGAAGCTTCAGGATCTCGAGCGCGAGGAGCAAATACACACTCGCGGCGAACGCGGCCAGTCCGCAAGCGATCATGACGGCGGTCCAGGCGGCGTCGAAATGGCCATGGTTGTCGCTGTACGGGACGAACCGCAGGGCCAGCGCCAAGCCGGCCAGCACAAGCGCCCAGCCGTACAGGTACACCAGCGTGCGGCGCTGCGAGAACCCGACGTTCGCCATCCGGTGGTGGAAGTGCGAGCGATCCGCGACGTAGATCGGCCGCCGGTGCTTGATCCGCTTCGCGATCACGAACCCGGAGTCCAGGATCGGCACCGCGAGCACGCAGAGCGGGAAGAACAAGGCGACGACGGCGTTGGTCTTCAGCGACCCCAAGACCGCGACCGCGGCGAGCAGGTAGCCGAGCAGATTCGATCCGGTGTCGCCCATGAAGCTGGCGGCGGGGGGGAAGCCTCTTCGCAGGAATCCCAGGGAGCCGCCGGCGGTGAGGGCCGCCAGGACTCCCGCGCCGGTTCGGTTCAGGGAGAGCGCGATGATCGCGAACGTGGCCGAGGCGATGACGCAGACTCCGGCGGCGAGGCCATCGACGCCGTCGATGAAGTTGATCACGTTCATGACCGCGACGAATCCCAACACCGTCAGGACGTAGCCGAGCTTCACGTCGCCGAGCAGCACGACGTCGTTCAGCAGGACGTCGTTCAGACCGACGCGGCCCAAAAAGGGCAGGGTGAAGCTCGACACGGCCACGCCCGAGAACACCGGAATCGTGGCCGCCACGATCTGGCCTGCGAGCTTCGGAACCGCGCCAAGGTCGAACAGATCGTCGAGAACGCCCACGGCCGTGATCAGCAGCGCCCCAGCGATCAGTGCCCTCGTCGACGCCACCCACGGCAAGAACAGCGCGATGGCGAGGACGGTCCCCGCCAGGATCGCGAGACCCCCCAGCTTCGGCGTCGGCACCTGGTGAAGGCTGCGCTCGCGCGGATAGTCGATCGCTCCGACCCGCCCTGCCAGCCGCTCGGTCAGCGGAACGAGGAGCCACGAGATCACGAGCGCCACCGCGAACGCGAACAGTGCGTCCAGGGCATCGGGTCTTCCCTCGATCAGCATCTAGCCGAAGCGAGCCGGGGCAGCGTACTCATCCGCCCACAGAGTCAGCGTCATCAGCCCCCAGATCTGGCGACTGAGGTCCTCGCGCCTTGCCACGTGCGCGTCGAGGAGGTCCTGGACCGGCTGCGGCCGCAGATAACCCTGTCGCTGCAGCGTTGCCGGGTCGAGGATCTGGCGCGCGAACGGCTCCAGCTCACCGCGGAGCCATGCGGCGAGCGGGATCGAGAATCCCCGCTTGCGCCCGCGGACGATGGACCGTGGGAGGAGCGGTGACACCGCCTTGCGGAGAAGGCGCTTCTTGGCGAACCCGCGCACCTTCTGACCGGAAGGCAGGGAGAGCGCGAGATCGACCACTGCCTGGTCGCAGAAGGGAACCCGCGCCTCCAGCGAGTGCGCCATGCTGGCCCGGTCCGTCTTGACGAGCAGGTCATCGACCAGGTAGATGCCCATGTCGAGATCCTGGAGGCGCGCGAGCGTCTCCGCACCGTCAGTCTCCGCGTAGCGCGCCCGGTACAGGTCGACGGGATCCATGACCGCGTCCCTGCTGCGGTCGATGAGCGCGGCTCGTGCGTCGCGCGAGAAGATCTCCTTCCAGGCGTGGTGGCGTTCGACGGGCGGCAGGTGAGCCCCGCGGACGAACCGTTTCGCCTTGTAGTCGAGGCTGACCTTCCCGGAGGAGCTCGGTAGGCGCTCGACGACGTGCCGAAGCGGGCGCGCCACCGGCGCCAGCCTCGGTGCCAGCTGATCCGCGACGTAGGTGTAGTAGCCGCCAAAGAGCTCATCGCCGCCCTCGCCCGACAGCGCGACCTTCACGGTCCCGGCGGCGAGCTCCGAGACGATGTACGTCGGAAGGGCCGAGGAATCCGCGAAGGGCTCGTCGAAGGCCTGGATGAGCCGGGGCAGGAGCTTGGCCGCGTCGGGCCGCACGACCAGCTCGTGATGGTCGGTGTCGTAGCGCTGAGCGACCAGACGGGCCGCGTCCAGCTCGTCGAACGATTCCTCCTCGAACCCGATCGAGAACGTGCTCACGGGCCGCGAGCTCTGTTCCGCCGCGAAGGCCGTGAGCGCGGACGAGTCGATCCCGCCGGACAGCAGGACGCCGACCGGGACGTCCGCAACCAGATGAGCCCGCACGGAGTCCCGCAACCGCTCCCTGACCTCGTGCGCCAGCTCCTGCTGGGATTCCGAGCGCAGGTCCTCGGAGGCTCTGGGTGAGGGGCGGGCGTACCGGACGAGCGAGGTCCGGCCACGTTCGCATATCAGCATGTGGCCCGCGGGAAGCTTCCGGATCTCTGAGAAGATCGTTAGCGGCGCAGGGATTGAGTTGAACGTGAGGAAGGCCTCGAGCGCGTCGAGGTCGATCTGTCGCAGGAAATCGCGCTCCCGGAGCAGGGCCTTCAGCTCCGACGCGAAGGAGACGGCCTCGCCGCGAGCTCGATAGTAGAGGGGCTTGATGCCGAAGCGGTCGCGGGCGAGGACGAGGCGCTGACGCGCCGGATCCCACAGGGCGATCGCGAACATTCCGCGAAGGGCGTGCACGAAGTCGAGGCCGCGATCTTCGTACAGATGCACCAGCACCTCGGTATCGCTGTGCGTGGCAAAGCTGTGACCGCGACCGTGTAGCTCGTTTCGCAGCTCGCGATAGTTGTAGATCTCGCCGTTCTGCACCACCTGCACGCGCCCATCCTCGGCGGCGATCGGCTGGTCGCCGTGCTGAAGGTCGATGATCGCGAGGCGTCGCACGGCGAGGCAAACCGGGCCGTCGATGACCATGCCGTCGCTGTCCGGTCCGCGGTGGGTCATCGTCTCGTTCATCTCGCCCAGGACGTCCGGATCCGGCGTCGAGCCATCAAGGCGGATCACGCCGCAAATTCCGCACATAGGCGCGCAGTCTAGGGTCGCCGTGCCACGTCTCCAGGGCGCGGCGCCGCGTCCGGTCCCTATCCGGGCGGCTGCGGGGTCACTTCCTCGCGACGCCAGATGCGCACCAAGACCCGCCAGATCGTCGCGAGGATCACGCGGAAGTAGAGCCGCACGGAGCGATCCGCGATGTATTCCATGTCGTGCGCGAGCTTGTCGGCCCACGTCTCCTCTCGCGAGATCCTCGTCTGGGCGAAGCCGGTCACGCCGGGCCTGATCACCAGCCGCTGCCAGTACTGGGGGATTCGCTCACAGAGCTCGGCGAAGAAGGGCGGGCGGACCGGTCGCGGCCCGACGACGCTCATGTCGCTGCGGAGGACGTTCCAGAGCTGCGGGATCTCGTCCAGGTGCGTCGCCCGCAGAACCCTCCCGATCCTCGTCGTCTCGGTTTGGGTGCGGGCGGTCAGCTCGGGTCCCAGATAGGGGCCGAGCCGCACCTCGGCATCTGGCGCGAGCGTTCGGAACTTGTACATCTCGAAGATCTGCCCGGCGCGTCCAACCCGCTCGCCGCGGTACAGGATCGGTGGCCCTGAGGCGACCCGGATCACGAGCGCCACGACCACGAGGACCGGCGAGAGCACGAGAAGCGTCGTGGCGGAGATCAGGATGTCCAGAACGCGCAGGACGACGTCGACCCGCCGCCCCTCGTAGGCGTGCGCCATGCGCGCGTACTGCTCCGCCATGGGCTCGGACTCGAATGCACCCGCTTGAGGTGCACCGCCCCCCGGGGGGCTGACATCCGAGAACCCATTCACGCAACCGTCCCCAGGACGAGGTCGACCAGGAGCGCCGGGTCGCGCCGCATGCGCTCGCCGTCGCCGCTTCGCTTCTTGAAGTCGAGCGCGCGAGGATCGGTGAGCGGCCGTAGACGCCCTGAGCGGATCAGCCATTCATCGACGCCGCCGAGGCGGCCTCCGTATGTCGTGTACACCGGCGTCCTGAGCGCGACCGCCTCGCGATTCATCGTGCCACCCGCCGAGACGACGAGGTCCGCCAGGGCGACAAGGCTCTGGGCCTCCACGGTCCGATCCGGCACGATCACCGACGGCAGGGCGAGCCCCTGCACGTAGCTGCGCTGGGCCGGGGTCCGCGGCAGGACGATCGCCTGGACCTCCTCCTGGTTTCCGATGTAGGCGAGAACCTGAGGAAACAGCGGATTGGACTTCCGGTGGTACAGCGAGACGTCGGGCGGTGGGCGCACGATGATCAGGACTCGCGACGTATTCACCCCGAGGCGGTCGAAGACGCTGGGATCGGGCTCGAAGTCGCTCAAGTAATACTCCTCCTTGAGCCCTGGATACTGGAAGAGCTTGTCCGGCCCGACGCCGAACCGGCGCAGGCGCTCCGGCGGGACCGCCTCCGGAAAGATCACCCGCGTCGCGAGGCGGCAGCCGATCCGATGCTGCATCACCGCGAACTCGTAGTCGTGCATGTTCGCCTCCGGAATGCCGACTGCGCGAGCGGCCATCGCGAGGTCGTACGACCCGTGGCCGAACGCCACGTCGAACTTCCCATAACGGCCGAAGCGGCGCATCCCGATCGAGCGCTGAATCAACCTGCGCAGCTTCTGGATTCGCGAAGCTCCGCCGTGGCGGCCGATCAGCGTGTACTCGATGCCGTGAAGCTCCAGCAGCTCAAGCGTCTGGGTGTAGTCGCGAGCCGTCACCTCCACGTCGTGGCCCGCCTCACGCAGGCGCTCGATGATCGGCCGAAGCACCAGCACGTGCGCCGGCGCGCTCATGTCGACCCAGATCCTCACGCGGGTAGCCCAGGCTAGCTCAGGTCCTGCGCGGTCACCTCGCGGTGGGAGGCTACGAGCATGTCGGTCTGGCCGCGGTGGAAAGCGGTTCAGCGCCCTGCGGCGTCAGATCGAACCCGACCGGATTGGCCGCCGACGGGATCGGCACCTGCGTTCCGTTCAAGTCGATCTGCATCTCGCCGTTCCCGAGCGTGAGCTTCAGCTCCCGATCCTTGAACGGGCCCCGCCGATCCCCGGCACTCAGCGTCTCCCCGTTCACCAGGGGCCTGCCGGACTGATCGACCAGGCAGACCCAGACCGTCCCGGTGGGCGTCAGCGTCACCGACGCCTCGCTGGGCGTCGTGGTGGTCGTGGTCGAATTCGCCTTCGAGCCACCGTTGCCCCCGCCACCGCCCCCGCCACCGCCCCGCTTCCCGCCACCCTTCTCGCCCGACCCGCCGGTGATGGCGAGCACCAGAAACAGAGCCACGAGACCCACGCCCAGCAGGACCGCAATCGCCCCAGCGCGACGCCACAGGGGACTGCCTCCGACCGGCCGCAGGGGCTCGAAGGGCACCTCCGCCGGCTGCTCTTCCGCCTCATGCACGCCGAGTCGGTCGTACTCGGCCACGAGCGCCTCACCGTCAAGGCCCAGGTAGTCGGCGTAGGTGCGCAGGAACCCGCGCACGTAGGCCTCGCCGGGCAGGACGCCCCAATCCTCGTTCTCGAGGGCGTGGAGGTAGCGAACCCTGATCCGGATCGTCTGCTCGACCTCGTCGAGCTCGATTCCGGCTGCGAGGCGGGCCTGGCGCAGCGTCTCACCGATTGGCGCGGGCATGGACACATTGTCCAAGACCGAAATGCGCGCCGCTTCCAGTCGCCCGAGAGACAGCGTCGCGACCGCGAGATAGGCTCTTGGAGATGGCCGATACGGCCCCCACCACCGAGCCGACCACCGATCTCGATGTGCCTCTCGCAAAGGTCGATCCGGCCGTCGCCGACCTGGTGGAGGCCGAGGCTCGCCGACAGGCCGAGAAGATTCGGCTGATCCCGAGCGAGAACTACGTGTCGCGCGCGGTGCTGGAGGCCACGGCCACGCTGCTGACGAACAAGTACTCGGAGGGGTATCCAGGCAAGCGGTACTACGAGGGGCAACAGGTGATCGACCAGGTCGAGCGCTTGGCGATCGAGCGCGCGCAGTCCCTGTTCGATGTCGAACACGCGAACGTCCAGCCGTACTCCGGCTCACCGGCCAATCTCGCCGTCTACCTCGCGTTCCTGGAGCCGGGTGACACGGTAATGGGTATGGCGCTGCCCATGGGGGGGCACCTGACCCACGGGTGGAGCGTGTCCGCGACCGGCAAATGGTTCCGCGCCGTTCAGTACGACGTGGGGCGGGAGACGGGCCGCGTCGACCTGGATCAGGTCCGCGACCTCGCCCTCGCCGAGCGGCCGAAGCTGATCTTCTGTGGCGGCACCGCAATTCCTCGCCTGATCGACTTCGAGGGCTTCGCGGCGATCGCTCGGGAGGTGGACGCAGTCCTGTGCGCCGACATCGCACACATCGCCGGGCTGGTGGTCGGCGGCGCCCATCCCTCTCCGGCGCCGCACGCCGAGGTGATCTCGACGACCACGCACAAGACGCTGCGGGGCCCCCGTGGCGCGATGCTGATGTCCCGCGCCGAGCACGCCTCCGCTCTTGACCGCGCTGTCTTCCCCGGCCTGCAGGGAGGACCGCACAACCACACGACGGCCGCCATCGCGGTCGCCCTACACGAGGCCGGCACCGAGGAGTTTCGGTCCTACGCCCACCAGATCGTCGCGAACGCGAAGGCGCTCGCGGAGGGCTTGACCGAGCGGGGTTTCGATCTCGTGTCCGGGGGCACCGACAACCATCTGATCCTCGTCGACCTGACCAGCAAGGACATCGGCGGCAAGCCGGCCGCCCAGGCGCTCGACCGAGCCGGGATCGAGCTCAACTACAACACGGTCCCCTACGACCCGCGCAAGCCGTTCGACCCCTCGGGGATACGGCTCGGTACGCCGGCGGTGACGACGCGCGGGATGACCGCGGACGATATGCCGAGGATTGCCGCATGGATCGACGTCGCGGTGGATGCTGCCAAGCGCGGCGATGAGGCCGCGCTCGAGGCGACCGCGGCGGAGGTCCGCGAATTCACCAGCGCCTTCCCGATTCCCGGCCTGGCCGCCTGACGAGACGAACGCTGCCGGCAATGGTGGAGAGCAACCTGGAGCTGGCGCGCCGGGGGTTCCAGGCGATGCGCGACGGCGACGTCGAGGCGCTGTTGCCGTTCGTCCACCCCGAGTTCGAGCTCACCACACCACCGACCATGGCCGCCGAGCCGGACACCTACCGGGGCGAGGAGGGAGTCCGGCGCTACTTCTCGTCCTTCTACGAGGCGATGGACCGGGTCTGGTTCGAAGCCCACGACTTCATCGAGGTCGGCGACCGCGTGGTCATCCCAACCACGTTGCGCACGCGGGGGCGGACCACGGGCATCGAGACCGAGCAGCGGCTCGTGCAGATCTGGGAGCTCAGGGACGAGAAGGCGTTTCGCATCGAGGTGTACCCCACGCTCGAGGAGGCGATGGCGGCGGCGCGCTCAAGCCTCGGCGGCGCGTAGGCGCCACCGAACGGGCACCGAGGGCAGCGCACCCTAAGCCCCAGGAAGGTTTTGCGATTTTGGGGACGCTATGGCGTCCTTGAGATCCCAAAAGCTTCGCGGAGGCGGGCTTCAAGCTCCTTGCTGGGCAGGGCGCCCTCTCGCAACACCTCCCACTCGCCCCCCTCGTCGAGCGCCGTGAGGTCCACCACCGTCGACGGCTCCCCGCCCACCTCGCCGCCGTCGATCGCCAGATCCACCCCCGCCAGGATGTCGGGATCGATGTCCTCGAACCGGCCGGGCGCGGGCTCGCCGCTGCGGTTGGCGCTGGTCTGAAACAGCGCGCATCGCGCGCCCGCAAGCGGGCCCTCGATCAACCGCAGCCCGAGACGGCTCGGGTCCTCGCCGCAGGCCAGGGGATAGCGGCGCCCCGGATTCGAGACGACCGCGGTGACCGGCCCGGGCAGCAGCGCGCCCAGCGCGTCCCGGGTCCGCGGCCCGAGCGTCGAGAGGATCTCCCGCATCGCGAGCGGGGCGAAGAACAACACCGCCGACGGCTTGCCCTCGTCGCGGCCCTTGAGGGCGTGGATCCGCTGGATCGCGACGCCGTTCGACGGGTCGCACCCAAGGCCGTACAGGGTGTCCGCACAGAACAGGATCACGCCGCCCGCCGCCACGGAGCGCTCGAGCTCCAGGCGCGCGCGGTCGGGGCCGTCCCGCGCTACCTGTACGACCATCAGCTGCTCATGCGGCCGAGCACGACCCGCGGGATCCCCGCCAGGTCCTGGCGCCCCTCGACCTGAAGAAACCCGAGGTCCAGGAGGAGCTCCGCCGCCGGACCGGCCTGTCCCGAGCCGACCTCGAGCGCGAGGGCGCCGCCCTGCTCGAGGGCCGCGGTCGCCGCCGCCGCAACCGCGGCGATCGCCTCGAAGCCATCCTCGCCGGCGACCACCGCCTGGCGCGGCTCATACTCGGTGATCTCGGGCTGGAGGCCGTTCATCTCCTCCTCCCGCACGTAGGGAAGGTTGGCGAGCACGACGTCGAACCGCCGCCCCGACGGCACCGTGCCGCGCTCGAAGCTGACTCGCTCACCGAGCCCGAGCCGTTCGGCGTTCTGGCGGGCCAGTGCCAGCGCATCCTCGGACGTGTCGGTGGCGAGCACCTCGCACTCGGGGAGCTCGTCCGCCACGGCCAGGGCGATCGCCCCCGAGCCGGTGCCGACGTCCAGGACGGTGCGCGGCTCGAGCTCCAGCGCGACCTCGACGAGGAGCTCCGTCTCGGGACGCGGGATCAGCGCGCGACGATCGACCGACAGCTCGAGCCGGCGAAATCCCTTGCGCCCGAGGATGTACGCGACGGGCTCGCGGCGAACGCGGCGCCTCACCATCTCACCGAACCGCCGGCCCGCGGACGGATCCACGGCCGCCTCCGGCTCCGCCGCAAGCCGGGCGCGATCCGAACCCGTCGCCTCGGCGAGGAGCACCTCCGCATCCAGCCGGGGCGTGTCCACGCCGGCGGCCGCCAATGCGTCCGTTGCCGCGGCAAGGGCCTCGCGGACCCTCCCGGCGGTCGCGGCCGATGGCATCAGGAGGCGGTTTCCGCCGCCTGCGCTTCCAGGCGCCGGCGTTTCTCCTCGGCGGCGAGCGCGTCCGTGAACTCCCGCAGATTTCCGGCGAGGACCTCGTCGAGGTTGTGCTCCGTGAGCTTGATCCTGTGGTCGGTCACGCGACCCTGGGGGAAGTTGTAGGTCCGGATCTTCTCCGAGCGCTCGCCAGAGCCCACCTGCGAGCGCCGCTCGGATGCGATCTCCGCCTGCTGCTCGGCGACCTTCTGCTCGTACAGGCGGGCCCGCAGTACGCGCATGGCCTTCTCGCGATTCTGGAGCTGGGACTTCTCGTCCTGCATCGAGACGACGATCCCCGAGGGGGCATGCGTGATGCGCACCGCCGAGTCCGTCGTGTTGACGGACTGCCCGCCCGGTCCGGAGGACCGGTAGACGTCGATCTGGAGGTCGGCCGGGTCGATGTCGACCTCGACGTCCTCGGCCTCCGGCAGCACCGCGACCGTCGCCGTCGACGTGTGGATGCGCCCCTGGGACTCCGTCTTCGGCACGCGCTGCACCCGGTGCGTGCCGCCCTCGAACTTGAAGATGGAGTACGCGCCCTCGCCCTTGACCGCGAAGGTGACCTCCTTGAACCCGCCGACCTCCGCGGGCGAGGAGGCGATCACCTCGGTGGAGAAGCCGCGGAGCTCGGCGTAGCGCGTGAGCATCTTGAACAGGTCGCCGGCAAACAGCGCCGCCTCGTCCCCACCAGCACCCGCCCTAATCTCGACCAGCACGTTCTTGTCGTCGTTCGGGTCGCGCTCGACCGTCGCCAGCCGGATCTCCTCGGCCAGCCGCTCGAGCCGCTGCGGCGCCTCGGAGACGAGCTTGCCCAGCTCCGGGTCGTCGCCGTCCTCGGCGAGCAGCTCGCGCGCCCCGTCCAGATCGTCGCGAAGACGCGTGTACTCGGTGGCTAGCTCATGCGCGGGCTCGAGCTCGCGATACTCGCGTCCCACCTCCGCGTAGCGCTCGCGGTCGGCGATCACGTCGGGATCCGACATCTGCCGCTCGAGGTCGGCGAAGCGACCCTCGATCTGTTCGATCAGCTGCTCGACCATGCCCTCAGTGTGACGGCCGCCCGGAGAGTGCGCCGGCTAGGCGACGATCTCGATGTCGCCCTCGCGGGCGGCCTGCTCGGGGCTCTCGACCGCGAGCACGGCCTCGAGCGCGGCGATCGCGACCGCGAGCTGCTCGCGGTCGGGCTCCCGGGTGGTGAGGTTCTGGAGCATCAGGCCGGGATACATGACCGCCCGAACCCAGCGCTTGCGCCGGTTGCGGCCCGCCCACTTGATCACCTCGTAGGAGATCCCGGCGATGAGCGGGATCCCCAGGATGCGGGAGGCGAGGAGCCAGTACCAGGCGGGCAGCCCGAGCGGCGCGAAGACGAAGATCGCCACGACCATGACGACGAGCAAGAAGCTCGTGCCGCACCGCGGATGCAGGCGGGAGTACCGCTCAGCGCGTTCGGGCGTGAGCCGGTCGCCGGCCTCGTAGCACGAGATCGTCTTGTGTTCGGCGCCGTGGTACTGGAATACCCGACGCAGGTCATTCAGGCGGCTGATCAATGCGAGGTAGCCGATGAAGATCGCCGTGCGCAGGATGCCCTCGACCAGCCAGAAGAGGATCGACGAGCCGAGCTGGTCCTTGATCAGGCTCGTCGCGCCGACCGGGACGACGAAGAAGAGGCCGATCGCGAGCACGAGCGACAGCACGATCGTCGCCCCCCAGGTGAAGCCGCCGATCTGGGGCGGCTCCTCCTCGCCCGCCACGGGCTCGATCGGGGCATTCGCGGAGAGCGCCAGCGCCCGGAAGCCGATCTTGCGCGACTCCGCGAGGGCCACGACTCCGCGGATCACCGGCCAGCGCAGGACGCGGTGGCGCTTCGCCCACGAGACCAGGGGCTCGGAGCTCGTCTCGATCTCCCCCTCGGGTTTGCGCACCGCGACGGCCCAGGTGGAGACGCCGCGCATCATCACGCCCTCGAGGACCGCCTGGCCGCCGACGGGCGCGTCGCGGTTTGCGACCGGCATTCCGTCGGGCATGCGCGCCTCAGCGAGCTGCGGGCGGCCGTTCATCTCCGGAGCGCCGCCGGCGGTCACGTTCAGCTGCGGCACCCCCTCCCGGGCCATGTGCGGAGTATGCCCAGACCTAGCGCCGGCTGCGGGCTGCGCGGCGCTTGAACCGCTCGACCCGGCCCCCGGTATCGACCAGCTTCTGCTTCCCGGTGTAGAACGGATGGCAGGCAGCGCAGATCTCGACGTGGAGCTCCGGCTTGGTGGAGCGCGTGTAGAACTCGTTGCCGCACGAGCAACGGACATGTGAGACGACGTACTCGGGGTGGATCTCAGCCTTCATCCACATCGATTCTAGCCGCCGGCTCCGGGCTCGCTCGAAGGCCTTCCAGCATGCCCCGCAGGACCTCCCCCATCTCGTCCCTGGCCGTCTCGGCGTCGTCCGCCCCGGCGACGTAGAGGCCCGCCTCCGTCAGCATGCCCAGGATCGCGTGGGCGAGCGGGTCAATCGGCTGCGGCTCCGTGACGCCCGCATCGATCAGGTTCCTGAGCCCAAGCTGGATCAGACCCAGGCTGTAGCGCGATTCGATCTCCCGCCACTCCGTCCAGCCGAGCACCGCAGGCGCGTCGATCAGCGCGATCCGACGGACCTCGGGCTCCTCGCAGACCTCCAGGAACAACTCGAGCCCCGCCGCCATCGCCTCCCAGGGGTCGGATCTCGAAAGCGCCTCGTTCGCGAAGCGCTCCGCCAACTCGCTCTCGATCTGCTCGAAGACCTCACGAAAGAGCCCGGCCTTGCCGTCGAAGTGGTGGTAGAGCGCCCCTCTCGTCACCCCGGCCGCCCGGACGATCTCCTCCGCGGCGACCCCGGCGAAGCCCCGCTCGGCGAACAGCCGCCGGGCGGTGGCGATCAGCGCAGCGCGGGTCGCCTCGCCCTGCTCCGCCCTCGTTCGCTTGACATGCATACTGTATGTATGGTAGAACGTACAGCTTGTATGTAAAGGCTATCCCGCCTTGACGTGCGAAGGAGGCAACCATGACCGCGACCGAGGTGCCCATCCAAGGGGGACCGTCAACCGCGCGGGTACGCGACCCCATCGGCGTCGCCCTGCTCGACCTCGTGACCCTTGGGATCTACGGGTTCGTCTGGTATTACCGCGTGCATTGCGAGCTGGCCGATATGGGCCGCGCGCGCGGGACGTCCGAGCTCGGCGACAGCCCCCGGACGTCGCTGCTGGCGGTGATGCCAGGATTCCTGCTCGTGGTTCCGTTGGTCGTCTCCTTCTGGAATGCCAGCCGACGGGTGGAGGCCGCTGAGCGGCTCACCGGAGGGCCGGAGTCGCGGCGCATGAACCCGGTCCTGGCGTTCATTCTCATGCTGATCGTGTTCCCGGCTGGGGCGGCATACGTTCAGGCAAAGCTGAACCGGGTTTGGGCAGCGCAAGGCATCGTGGCCGATGCAGTCGTTCGGGAGGAGCCCTCCACCCTGGTTGGGTCGCCGTGAACCAGGTCACGCTGACCCAAGGCTCGATCGGCTACCGCGAGTCGGGTTCGGGGCCCGCGATCGTCTTCGCGCACGGCCTGCTCGTCGACGGGACCCTGTGGCGAAAGGTGACGCCGCTCCTGGACGATCGGTTCCGCTGCGTGGTCCCGGACCTTCCCCTCGGCTCGCACCGGGTGCCCATGAACCCCGACGCGGATCTCACCCCTCCCGGGGTTGCGCGGATCCTGGCCGACTTCATGGCGGCGCTCGATCTCCGGGACGTGACCCTGGTCGGCAACGACACGGGCGGCGCCATCAGCCAGCTCGTCGCGACCCGGCACCCGGAGCGACTGGGACGGCTGGTCCTGACCCCCTGCGATGCCTACGAGAACTTCCTACCGCCGTTCTTCCGTCCCCTCCAGTACGCAGCCAAGGTGCCCGGCCTGCTCACGACGGTCATGCAGTCGACCCGCATCCGGGCTGTGCAGCGAAGCCCGCTCGGATTCGGTCTGCTCATCTCCGCCGACGCGATCGATCCCGATGTCCTCGACTCCTGGGTTCGCCCGTACCTCGGCAACGCGGGCGTGCGGCGCGACACGATCAAGTTTCTTCGGTCGATCTCCAACCGCTACACGCTGGAGGCCGCCGAGCGGCTGCGCGGCTTCGACCGGCCGACGCTGATCGCCTGGGCGCCCGAGGACCGGTTCTTCAAGTTCAAGTACGCCGAGCGCCTGGCCGCGTCGATCCCCGACGCCCGTCTGATCCGCATCGAAAACTCGCGGACCTTCGTGTCGGAGGACCAGCCGGAGCGGCTGGCGGAGGAGATCGCGTCCTTCGTCGGGGAGACGGCGAAGGCGCCGGCTGCGGAGTGACGACGGAGCGGCCCGAGGGTGGCGTCCGCCGGGCGGACGACGGCGACGCGGAGGTCATCGGCAGGCTCCTCCACGACTTCAACACCGAGTTCGAGGAGCCCACCCCCGGCCCCGAGGCCCTCGCCGAGCGCGTCCGAGAGCTGCTCGCCGCCGGGGACTTCATCGTCCTGCTCGCCGGAAGCGAGCCGCGCGGACTGGCCGTCCTTCGCCTTCGCCCGTCGATCTGGACCGAGGGTCTCGAGTGCTATCTCGCCGAGCTCTACGTCGAGCCCGCGCATCGAGGCCGCGGGATGGGACGGGCCCTGATGGAGGCGGCGATCGACACAGCGAGCGAGCGGGGCGCTGATTACATCGAGGTGGCCACCAGCGAGGACGACGTGGCCGCGCGCGGCCTCTATGAGCGGTTCGGCTTCATCAACCGCGAGCGGGGACCCGACGGGCCCGTGATGTACGTCTACGAGCGCGAGCTCTAGCGGGCTGCCACTCGCCGGATCGATTCCTCGTACGGCGGTTCGAGGACGCCGATCTCGGTGAACACGGCGGTGACGAGCTCCGCCGGGGTGACGTCGAATGCGGGATTGAACCCGGCGCCCTCGCAAGACACCTCCGCGGGGTCTCGCTCCTCGATGGGGATCTCGCCACCGCTCGGGGTCCGCGGATCGATGCTCGAGAGCGGCGCCGCGACGTAGAAGGGAACGCGGTGCCGTGCGGCGAGCACGGCGAGCGGGTACGTGCCGACCTTGTTCGCGACATCGCCGTTGGCGGCGATCCGGTCGGCACCGACCACGACCCGGTCCACCAGGCCGCGGGCCATCAGGCCACCGGCGGCCGAATCCGCGATCACCCGAAACGGAATCCCGGCACTGCGCAGCTCCCAGGCGGTCAGGCGCGCGCCCTGAAGCCGCGGCCGGGTCTCGTCGACCCACACCTGCGACAGACGCCCGCCCTCCCAGGCCGCGCGGAGCACACCGCCGGCGGTGCCGAAGCCCCCGGTCGCGAGCGGACCCGTGTTGCAGTGGGTGAGCGCCTGGTCCCCCTCGGCGAACCGCTCCGCGCCCAGCTCCGAGATCCGGCGATCCGCGTCGCGCTGCTCGTCATGCAGCTGCTCCGCCAGGGCCGACGGGTCGTCGGCCGCCAGCGCCCGGTCCACCGCCCAACCCAGATTGGCGGCGGTCGGCCGGGTCCCGCGAAGGAGCGCCGCGGCGACCTCGGCGTCCTCGCCGCCGCGCGCCGCGAGAGCCATCCCGTAAGCCGCCGCGAGCCCGATCGCCGGCGCGCCGCGCACTGCCATCGAGCGGATGCATTCCGCCACCTCCCCGGCGCTGCGACACCGCACCCAGGCCTCCTCGGCCGGGAGGCGGCGCTGGTCGAGCACGAGCAACTCGCCGTCCTCCCAGCGAAGCGGCGTGATGTCGCTCCCCACGCCGCTGACGGTACTACTCGGCCTAGGTCTCCTGGTACAGGGGGCCGTCGCCGCCCTCGGCCGGGGTCAGGCGGCCGCCCTTGGCCGTGATCGCGCCGCACTGGACGCAGTTGGAGGGCGTGATGTTCAGGTCCACCTCGGCGGCGCCGTTCTCCAACTGGTCCTCCGGGATCTCGTAGACCTGGGCCGGGCACATGGACACCCATGTCTGAGCGACCTCGCGCGGCACGTGGCGCTGGACCTTGACGTGGTTGGGCGCGTCGTCGCGGGTGGCGTTCCCCGAGGCGAAGACGGAGGAGAGCTTGTCGAACGTGTACTTGTTGTCGGGCTTTGGGTAGTGCCTCGCGGCGCCGTCCGGCTCCATCTCCTCCTCGGCGTCGGGATGCTGGTGCCAGCGGCCGCCCGGGAACGCGCCCTTGGTGACGGTCATCGCGCTGGCGATCGCTCCGCCCACGAAGAAACCGCGCGAGAAGGGCTGGCGCATGTTGCGCGACCGGTAGAGGTCCTCGCCGATGACGCCGTTGCGAACCCGCTCGTCGTAGGCGTCGAAGTTCACCGAGTCCTGCTTGAGCGCCTCCACGATCGCCTCCGCGGCGTACATGCCGGCGTGCATCGCGTAGTGGATGCCCTTGAGCTCGGGGACGTTGACCATCCCGGCCCCGTCGCCGGCAATCACCATCCCCGGCACCGTGAGCGTGCGCGGGAGCGCCCAGAAGCCCCCTGAGGGAATGGTCTTCGCGCCCCAGCCGACGCGCTTGCCGCCCTCGAGGATCTTGCGAACGAACGGATGGGTCTTGAGCTCCTGCAGGGCATCGTGGACGGAGAACGTCGCGTCCGTGTAGTCGAGGCCGGCCACGAATCCGATGCACACTTTGTCCTCGCCCATCGGGTAGATGAAGCTGCCGCCGAACTCGTTCCAGCGCGCGCCCTTGCGCAGCGGCCAGCCCAGCGTGTGGATCACGCGGTCGAGCGGCTTCGGGACCTCCCAGACC
>JBKPFQ010000136.1:0-15037 GCA_046728915.1 Actinomycetota bacterium
CACATGGTCAAGGTCGGCGAGGAGACCGGAGAGCTCGACAAGATGCTCGGCAAGGTCGCTGACTTCTACGAGGACGAGGTCGATACGGCGATTCAGTCGCTGACATCGATCATCGAGCCGCTCTTGATGATCGGCGTGGGGGCGATGGTGGGACTCATCGTCATCTCCATGTACATGCCGATGTTCAAGATGCTCACGCTGATCAAGTAGTGACCGTTCTCAAAGGGTTGAGCGCCGCCGTCGCGATCGCGGCAATCGCGGTGGTGGTGCTCAGCACGTCTGTTGGCGTCGCCACGGCCCGTAGCCCAGAAGTCGGCGTTGTGGCCTCGGTCTACGACGGCGACACGCTTACGCTCCGAGGTGGACGACGTGTCCGTCTGCTCCAGATCGACACGCCGGAGCTCGGCTCCGGAGAGTGCTACTCGCGGGCAGCTCGGACTGCCTTGGTCGCCCTCGCGCCGCCCGGCAAGCGGGTCGTCCTCGAGGCAGATCCTGCGCTCGACCGGGTCGATCGCTACGGCCGACTCCTTCGGTACGTCAAGCGCAACGGCCTGAACGTGAACCTGGAGCTCGCGCGGCGGGGTGCGGCGGCGCCGTACTTCTATCGAGGCGACCGAGGGCGCTACGCCGGCTGGCTCATGGAGGCCGCTCGGGGCGCCAAGGCTGCGAAGCGCGGCCTCTGGAGGGCCTGTCCCGGGACAGTGCTCGATCCGTTCAGGGCTGTTACGACGGGCCAGAGCGGCCCGCCGTCCCGGACGGCGCCGCAAAGCGGCAAGTGCGACCCGAACTACGCGGGAGGCTGTGTCCCGCCGTATCCGCCGGACCTCGATTGCGCCGACATTCGCGCCATGGGCATCGCTCCGGTGCGGGTGATCGGATCCGATCCGCATCGCCTGGACGGCGACGGCGACGGGCTCGGCTGCGAATAACCCGCGCTCAGGTCGTGATCCAGAGATAGACCGGCGCCGAGGTCCCGGCGACTTGCGGCCCCGGGAGGAAGCAACGGCCGGTCGTCATCTTGACTGTGACGTGCACGCGGCGGCCGGTCTGTGTCCAATCCCAACTGAGGGAGGCAGGACCGCGGTTCACGCACGCGACGATGAATGACATACCGCGCGGCACGGTAATCCCATACACACGCAAGCTCATCGCTCGTATTGGCGCTGAGTCGAGCCTGAGGTCATGGACGAACGTTTGGTCCGGACCAGCAGGCCAGGGCAGCCGATACGCGCGGTACGAGGAGCTCCCGGACGGCGAAACGCCGACTCGGTGCACACGCGTGTTGTCGATCAGGAAGCCCTTCGCGGACGGAGTCGTGCATCTGATGCCGGCGCGCCTCGAGACGCACTCGAAGCGCCCAACAGTAATCCGCTCCGCATAGTCGAGCACGCGCGCGTCCGTGGCGGCCTTTCTTAGGCACTGGGCGCCGCGGCAGAGCCGCAGCCGCCCGGTCGGACCCATCCTGACGCTGTGCGGCAGGTGCATGCTCTGACAGCGCACATAAGAGCCACGGGCAGCTCCATCGGCCATCTCGCAGGAGATGTTTCGACTCGGGGAGACGAACCGGACACTGGTCCGACTCGACGCTCCGCTCGCAGGCAACGTGACACAAAAAACGAGCATGGCCGCGATCGGTAGCGCCACGACCCATCGGACGCGGAACAGATCACGAGACTTGCGTGATACGAAGGGACGCACTCCATCTCCTGCTCGATATCTATCGAGGAGGAAGCACCCTCCTCAGCGCCCGATCCGTGCACTGAGACCGGTTGGGCTAGGCCGCGCGAAGTCTCGTGCGGAAGCATCCTCCCACGATCGGTGGATCTTGCAAAGCGCGCCTAGCCTTTCGGCTAGGCCGTCTCCAGCAGGTCGCCGACTCGCACCTGCTCCGTCAGCAGGCGGCGGAACCGCTCCGGATCTCCGGCCACGTAGGCGCCACAGAGCTCTCGTCCGGCGGGGTAGGTGATCACGTAGGTCCGCGAGGTCGGCGCCGTGAAGAAGCGGATCATGTGGTTCGCCCACTCCGGCTTCAGCAAACCCCAGCGCTCGAGATATGCCTTGACATCGGCCTCGCTCGCTCCGTCCTCGTGGAGCATCAACGCCGCGTTGACCTCCGCCCAGCGACAAGGCTCTAGTGCCCGTCGAACGGCAAGATCGTGGTCGAGATCGAGCTCGATGCCGGCGTCGTGCACGACCGAGGCCAGCGCCTGCCTGCCCTCGCCCTCGAGCAGCATCGGCGGCGCGAGCACCGCGATTCCCTCCGTGATGAGCGACTGCGGAGTCGGGCCCATCACGAGCGCCTCTTCGAGCAGCCCTCGGCCGCGCACAAGTACGTGCTCCTTCATGGAGCGCTCGGTGTGGTGGCCCGGATACGCCTCGTGGCTCGCGAGGATGAGCAGCTCAGTGGCCGCCATCGGCAGGTCGACGTTGAGGGCGACGTGGCTGCGCAGGCCGCCGAGGTAGTCACAGGATGCCCACCACGGCTTGTCGTGGACGATCTCCAGTTCGATGCCTTCGCCGTCCGGCAGCTCGACCAGCTCGCGGGTCCATACACGTGCCTCCTCGATGGCGGCCGTCATCGTGCGCTCGATCCGCTCGGCGGGCACGCGCGTCGCGTCTTCCCAGCGGGCGTAGCGCTCGGCGAGTGTCCCCTCACCGGGAAGCAGTTCCTCGAGCCGCTCGTGTGCGGCGGTGAAAACCGCCTCGTCCGTGTGAGTCGGTCGAACGCCGTAGCACCCCTCCACCTCGTCGGCGTACGAACCGGACTCGCCGGCCAGCACGCCGGCGTAGGTGCGTAGGCCCACCACCTGATCGCGCAGCCAACCGTCCTCGAGCTCGTCGAGCAGCGCCTCCGCGGCGGAGACGAGCTCGGGCGGATCAACCAGCGGCTCCGCGTCGACGTCGGCGGCCAGCTCCGAGGGGCCGAAGTAGGCGTCAACGATCTCGTCGACATGCCTGCCGAGCTGCAGCCCGAGCCGGATGTAGCGCTCGGCGGCAGCGTCGGTCACGCCGGTGGCGTTCGCAGGAGCACGATCCTGGCCTCCTCGAAGACGTCGTCAAGGGTCGCGATCGCCTCAGAGTCGACTTCTGTCTCCTGGAAGCGCGGAATGATCCCGAGGAGGCGTTCCTTGCGGAGTGACCGGACCATGAGCGTCCAGTCGTTCTCTGCGTCGGGCGCCTCGTCCGGGTTGTGGTAGATCGAGATCTCGAGCACCGTCTCGCCGGGGCGCTTCGCGTGGGCTTGCCAGCCCCAGTCCTCGTCGATGAAGGAGGCGGCGAGACCGCGTTCGGCGAGCCCGTCGGTGATGAACTCCGCAACATCGCGACC
Source organism: Actinomycetota bacterium (assembly GCA_046728915.1). Lineage (GTDB taxonomy): Bacteria > Actinomycetota > Thermoleophilia > Solirubrobacterales > 70-9 > AC-56. Next base: position 3,329 of record JBKPFQ010000136.1, read on the forward strand.
GTAGAAGCGGTTACCGGCGTTCGCGTCGGGAGGTAGCTCGGACGTGTGATCGAAGCGGTCCGAGGTGAAGGTGAACCATGCCGCGTTTTCTCCGAAGCGCGCCAAGCGGGAATCCTAGGGTCTTTAGCCGTCGTCCCGAAGGAGGACTCAGCCGCCGAGCTTCTGGAGGATCTCCGCCCGCGGCATGAAGGCGACCTGGCCGCCGCCGTCTCCAGTCGCGTACGAGTAGTACAGGCCGGGTGCCTCGAGCGCCGCGAGGACCCTGCGCCCAGGCGTGAGCGCTAGCGAACGCCCGTCTTCGAGTCTGAGCAGCATGACGGCGTTGTCCCGCAGGAGCACCGCAATGCCACCGTCCACGTCCACGAGTCGGAAACGAGCCGGGAGAGGTCTCTGCAAGATGCCGGCCCCAGTCGAGACGTCGTAGACCTCGATCGCTCCTGCGTGGCTGACTACGAGCCGGCCGCCGTCGAGCCGCGCTGCGCTGACTTCTCCGGCGCCCAGTGGGAAGACACGGACGAGCTTGCCGTGTTCGTCGAGCACCGCGGCCGCTTGGTCCTCCCGAACAGCAATTAAGCCCCCGGAGACCGAGTCGACGAGGCCGGAGTGAGCCCCCCGGCGCAGCGTCGTGCAGATCGCTGCGAGCCGCCCTCCCTCCTGGCACCGCTCGCGGCCGGAACCGATCCGGACCAGCCTCGAACCGTCCTTGAGGTTGAAAACGAGGAGGTTCCCGTGTCCTCGCACGTGGAAGTCGAACGGATCATCGTAATCTCCGCCCGCGAGCGCGACCATTTGGCGAGTCCGTGCGCCGAGCTCGATCGATTCGAGCGTGTTTGTGCACGTGTTGCCGCAGTCCGTCTCTGCGGCCCAGGTCACGCGCGACCCGGCAAACTGGACGTCGTAGATGCCGCTGCGAGGCGGCCAGTCTGCACAGGGAGCCGGCCGCCGAAAGCGCACCAGCGCACTTGCCGCGGGTGTCCAAACTGCGAGGTGCTGGCAGTCCGCCGCTGTTGCTGCGACAGCAAACGCGACGCGCTCGCCGTCGGCCGAAAGCTCCGTGAGCGGGCTGCGCGTTGCCACAGTTGTGCGCCCGGTCACCCTCTCCGTCGGGAGCAACGACGGAACCGGCGGCCGAGTCGGGGTGAGGCGTGTCCAGCCCACAAGGCGGCTGTTGCCGAGCCGAGTCACCCGGTGCAGACCGCGCCCGTCTGCACCGACCGTCCAGATCTGGTAGGGCTCGTTGCGCTCGACCAGGAGGGTTCGCCCGCCGGGCGCCCACGCGAGCCGAGAGGTATTCAGGGCACCGCGCAATCGGATGCGCCTGACGATCCGTCCGTCGACCCGCGCGAGGACGATGCCCTGGGAGACGGTGCCCGCGAGGATACGGCCCCCGGGCGACCATGCAAATGGTCCCCGAAGCCTTAGCCGATGCCTGCTCCCGCCGTCTGGCTGAATGAGCGTGATGACACCCTTCTCGGTGCCATAGGCAATCCAGTGTCCGGTTGGTGACCAGGTCGGATCCGTCGCGTTTCGCCCAAGAACTCGCCGCTTGCCGCGCAAGGGTTGCATGAAGAGCGTGCTCTCAAAGCTCTTGCCGATCTTGTAGACGAGCGCCCTTCCGTCCGGCGACCAACCGATGTCGGCAGCGCGTCCAGGGCCAAGTTTTCGGCGTCCGCGACCGTTCGTGCCGACCACTGCGAGCGGCTTTCTCGAATCGACCGAGTACGCCACCATGCGGCCGTCGGGCGAAAGCGCGGCATCCCACACCCCGCGTGTGCGGACGACCAGGTGAAGGCCGGTACCGTTGCCGCGGGAAACATAGATCCCCGTCGCGGAGTCGCCGAAGTACGCGATCGTGCGGCCGTCCCGCGAGATGTCGAACGGAACCATCTGGCGGTTGGGCGCGAGCAGTGGAGTCAGGCGAGAGCCGTCTGGTCGGATCGCGTACGGACGGTAGTTGTTGTCAAGGTCGCCCTCGAAAACGATCCAGTACCCACTTGCCTGCGGAGTCGACCCCCCGGCGGCCGGGCGGCCGCCGACCGCCACCGCCGCAGCGAGCGCCAACAGGAGCACTCGGATCCAGGTTCCGGGCACGCTCATCCTGCTCTCCGAGCCGGCTCGGCCTCGTTCCGCGGGAGGAGCGTGATCCGCCCGCCGCCGCCCGTGGCGTACGAGTAGTAGAGACCCGGCGGCTCGAGGTCGGCGAGAACAGGAGCGCCGCCGGGCGTGATCGTCCGCGACGCGCCGTCGTCGAGCCGGAGCAGTGTGATCGCCGCGCCGCCGAGAAGGACGGCGACGCCGCCGTCGACATCGACGAGCCGGAATCCGACCGGAAGCGTGTGCGACCCGACACGGGTGCCGGTCGCCACGTCGTAGACCTCGAGAACGCCGAACCGCCAGACGACGAGCCGGCCGCCGTCGAGCCGGGCGGCTCTGACGTCTGCTGGCGCGAAGGGGAACTGGCGAACCAGCTGACCGCGTTCGTCGAACACGGTCACAGCGCCGGGCCGGCGAACGGCAATCGATGTGCCGGACACGGAGTCGACCGAGCCGGCCAGGTTGCGGCGGAGGGTGGAGCAGATCCCGGCGCCGGAGGTGCGGTCGGAGTCACACGTTGTTCGGCCGGTGCCAATTCGTTTGAGCAGGCTCCGGTCGTTGAACACGAGTAGGTCTCCGTCGCCGCGCACGTGGTAGGAGTCGGGGGCGCACGAGGCTTTATTGGACTCGACCTCGTTGATCGACAGCGGCCGTGGATTCACGAGCACAGCTGTCTTCAGGACGACTGAGCACTCGCCGTCACTCTCAGGAGCCCGCAGCGTCCACGCAATGCGCGAACCGGCGAGCGTCACGTCGCGAACCCGCCGCGCTTCGGGCGGACAGGGCTCGGGAAGGTCGAATCGAGTGATCGAGCCCTCACCGGGCGCCCAGACCGCGGTGCGCTCACAGTCGCTGGGCCTGGCCTTCGGGACGAAGGCCACTCGCGTCCCGTCCGCCGACAATGCCGTGATCGGCGTCAGCGTCGCGACGGAGCGTGCGTCGACGACCCGAGCGCTGGGCGGGATCGGAGGCGCCGGCGGCGCCACCGGCGCCCGCTTCGTCCAACCAACCAAAACGTTCCGACCTTCTGCCGTCAGGCGGCGCGCGTCGCGACCGTCCTCTCCGAGGACGAAGATCTGCGGAGGATCCTCGCCGGACGAAGCCTCCACGGCGAGCCTCTGCCCATCCGGTGACCATTCGACGTTGTGGGCCGTCGCTTGGAGCGGTACGCGTCGCAGCCCACGCCCGTCGACCCCTACGACTCCAAGCTGGCCATTCTCCCGGGTGAAGGCGAGCTTCCTCCCGTTTGGTGACCAGGCGATGGTCAGAACCGCGCCACGGACGATCTGGTGCAGGCGTGCTCCGTTTGGCCTGACGACGTACAACCCAATCTTCGCGTCATTGTCCTCGGTGTCCAGATATGCAATCCAGCGCCCATCGGGCGACCAGGTCGCTCCTTCGGCGTCGCCGTGGTTACCGCTGTCCTCCCCATAGCGGGCGATGACGCGTCGCTTGCCGCGCAGTGGCCGCACGACGACGGCCCCCTTGTACCCGGCCAGCGTCTCTTTGAACGCCTCGAGCAACAGCGACTTTCCGTTCGGCGACCAGTCGAAAGCACCGCAGCTGCAACGGAACAAGCGCCGCCGCCCGCGGCCGTCGGACCGGACGATCCAAACGACGTCCACGCTCGAGGGTGAATAGACAATCCATCTGCCGTCGTGCGAGAGCGTTAGGCCGCCGACGCTGTCCTTCGCCAGTCTGTGGAGCCCGGCTCCGCTCGCCCGGGACAAGTAGATCGCGCCCTCGCCGGTCCAATGCGTCGTGTAGGCGACGGCTTCCCCGTTTTGCGAAACCTGTATCGGCACGAGCCGTCGTCCGCGGAGGAGTGGAGTGAGCCGGGAGCCGTCCGGGCGGATGCTGTACGCGCGGTTGACGCCATCCCGGTTGCTGGCGATGACGATCCACGAGTCGGCTGCGGGCGCCGCAGTGCGTCGGGCCGCACTGTCGCCGGTTGCCAGGCCTGCGAGGACTGTCCAAGCAATCCCCGCGACGACCAGCAACCGGGACGCCCGGAGCATTCGGCTCGCTGACACCTGCGCGTTCATTGTCCGCCTCTTGAACCCCGTTGAGAAGAGCCGAACATCGCGCCGTCGGCCGGGTACTTCGGCGGGATGGATGTTCCTCCCGGAGTTCCGATGACGCCGCCCCAGACGATGAGCTCACGCCCCGTCCAGACGGCCGCTGGCGAGACGCGTCCTCGCAGCGGGGCACTCGGCAGCGTCGTCCAGCGGTTGTGCTTCGGGTTGTAGGCGAGCAGCGCGTTCGGAGTGGTCTCCCCGCCGAACATGAGCAGTCTGCGCCCCGTCCAGGCGGCGACCGCCTGTGCGCGGCCGGACGTCATGGCCGGAAGCCGCCGCCAGCGGTTCGTCGCCGGGTTGTAGGCGTAGCCGACACGGGCCGGCTTGCCCTGCGGGTTCGTCCCGCCCACGAGGAGGATCTCGCGGCCGTCCCACACGGCGTTGGCGCGGAGCTCGGGCGCGGGCGCGATCCGGCGCCATGTGTCGGTCACCGGGTTGTACGCGGCTGCCCGCGCGGCGCCGGCGATCGGCTTGCCGTCCGGGTCGAGCCCGCTGACGAACATGATCAGCTCGCGGCCGGTCCAGGCTCCCACGGCGTGCTGGCTGGCAGCGAGCGGCGAAGGAGCGAGCTTGCGCCAAGAGTCCGAGTCGGGGTTGAAGGCCGCGCCCTCGGAGCTCGCGTCTCCGCAGCAACCGCCGCCCCAGCTAATCAGCTCACGGCCTGTCCAGACGACGAGCCCACCGGCAGCGCCTGTCGGCGCCGGAGGCAAGAGTCGCCAGTGGTCGGCGACCGGGTCGAAGGCGAGCTGTCGGCAGCCCCAGACGAGCATCTCCGCGCCCGTCCAGACAGCGCTCCGGCGGCAGAAGTTCGGCGTTCGCGGCGGCTGCGGCAGCCGCTGCCACCTGCCGGCGGCGGGATCGTATGACGCCGCGGCGTCGACCGACAGATCGTCGGCCCTCGATCCGTAGACGATCATCTCCTTGCCGGTCCACACGCTCGCGCCGCCGGGGGCAAGCGCGAACGGCGCCGGGGAAACGGCCCGCCACGGCCCGTTCTTGGCCTGCTGAGCGGATCCGTGAACGACGCCGGACCCGACCAGGACGCCGGCCGTCCCGCCTGCGACGATCAGAGCAAGAAGAACGATGCGCTTCCATGTCTTGCCGAGTCCGAACATGATTCCTCCAGTCCTTCGGGTGTAGCGTGGTAAGTGATTCGAGTGTGAGCACGGGAACGACGCCGATCCATAGACGTGCGATGGGCGATCGATGGAATTTCGCTCGTGCCTGACTCGGCGGAAGTGCTCGTTCTGCGGCCCGGCGGCGATGAGCCGGTCAAGCTCGAGCTCGCCCGCGACCGAGTGACAGTCGGCCGCCTTCCGGAGGTCAACGACATCGCCCTCCAACCGGACCCCGAGCTCCTGGTCACCCGCGCCTCGCACTGCACCCTCGAGCGGATGGGAAACCGGTGGTTCGTCGTCGACGGGGGCAGCGTCAACGGGACGTTCGTTCGACGAAAGAGCGGCCTGGAGCGCGTCGTCGAGCGCACGGCGCTCCACGACGGCGACGTCGTCTGCGTGCTGGCCTCGATCGCAGAGACGGGCGAGCGGAGCTACTTCGAGCTCGCGTTCCAGGCCACGGAGGACTCGCAGGCGACGCGTGCGGCGGTCGGCGACACGCCTTCACCCGCGGAGTGCCTCAGCTACGACGCGAATGAAGCCCGTCTGCTCCTGGTTCAGAACGGCGAGCGGCACGAGATTCCGATCCGCGCGCAGGCTCACCGATTGGTTCGGTACATGGCGGAGAGGAACGACGCGGGCGGCGGCTCGCCGGCGCTCTGCACCCATGACGAGCTGATGCATGCGGTCTGGGCGGACGAGCCGATGCACACGCGTGAGGAGCTCGCGAAGCTCATGTGGGAGCTGCGCAGGAAACTGGAGCCGTTCCAGGCGGAGCACCTGATCGAGAACGAGCGGCGGCTCGGCTACCGGCTGCGGACGTGCCCGCTTGACTGAACGCGTGACTCCGGACGTCGGCGAGACGTTCGGCAGCTACAGGATCGAATCGTTGCTCGGCCGCGGCGGGATGGGGAGCGTCTACCTCGCCATGCACTCGCGGCTCGGGCGGAAAGTCGCGCTGAAGGTGATTGCGCCGGCACTCGCGCTCGACGCGGATTTCCGCGCCCGGTTCCTTCGCGAGTCCCAGCTCGCAGCCTCGCTCGACCACCCGAACGTGATCCCGATCTACGACGCCGACGAGATCGACGGCGTGCTCTATCTCGCGATGCGCTATGTGAACGGGCCGAGCCTGCGAGAGCTGATCCGGGAGCGCGGCTCACTTTCCGCGGACGAGACGGCTCGGATCATCGAGCAGATCGCAGGTGCGCTCGACGAAGCCCATCGAGCAGGGCTCGTCCATCGCGACGTCAAGCCCGCGAACATCCTCCTGTCCGAGCGCCGCGAACACGCCTACCTCTGCGACTTCGGGCTCGCGAAGCGCACGACCTCGAAAGAGCTGACCCAGACGGGCTCCTTTCTCGGCTCCGTCGACTACTGCGCACCGGAGCAGATCGAGGGCCGCCCGCTCGACGGCCGGGCGGATGTCTACTCGCTCGGCTGTGTCGCCTTTCACTGTCTCGCCGGCCACGCGCCGTACCTGCGCGATAGCGAGATCGCCGTCCTCCAGGCGCATCTGCACGATCCGCCGCCGAGCACCTGGGGAGGTGCGATCGCGAAGGCGCTCGCAAAGGACCCCGCGGACCGCTATCCGACGGCCGGCGCGTTTGCGGCGGCTTTGAAGGGAGCGCCGAGCGATGGCGCGACGCGTGCCGCGCCGACCGTTCACAAGCAAGTGACGCAGCGCTTCCCGCGGCGACGGTTGATCCTCGCCGGGATCCTGGCAGCTCTCATTGCCGTCGCATCCGCGACAATCCTCGCGACTCGCGACCGCGGTTCCGACACCAGGCTGAAAGCCTTCGTCGACCGGGTCGAGAACGTCCTCGAGCAGTCGGCGGCTGGTCGCACTGAGATCAGCACTGCCCTGACCGCCGGGCTCAACTGCTCGATCGCACCTCGCGAGGCGGGGCAGCGCATCGCCAGTGTTGCGGACAACCGCCAGAGCATCCTCAACCAGCTCGGGACGCTGCAGACGCCGAACCAGGAGGCCGATGAGACGGTCACCCTGCTCCAGCGCGCTCTGCAGCAGTCAATCGAGGCCGATCGGCACTATCGAGACGGCTTCTTCAGCGTCACGCGCCGCGGCTGCCCGCTGCCGCGGAACGCGAACTTCGATCTCGCGTCGAAGTCGGACGCGCAGGCAACCGCTGCCAAGCGTCGCTTCGTTGCCGCCTTCGACCCGCTCGCCGAGCATTTCGATCGCCGAATCTGGTCGGCTAATGAGTTTTGATGGCGGCGCGCTTTTCCTAGATCGTCTCGAAGCTCGCGCGCCGCCGCCCTTCGAGCTCGAAGAGCTTGAAGAGCACGAACGCCGCCGCCGCATAGGCCGCGCCGATCCCGAGCTCAGTCCACACGAGCACGGAGACATCGGAGAGCGACGAGCCGTTCGCGATCGCCCGAGCCGCCTCGATCCCGTGCGTCAGCGGCAGGCGGTTGGCGACGTCCTGCATCCAGCCCGGAAGGGTGTCTAGCGGGATGTTCACGCCGCAGAAGAGCAGCAGGGCGTAGACCACGAAGTTGGCGAGGAAGAAGACGTCCCGCATGCGCAGTCCGAGCGCCCCGACTACGAGCCCCAGAGAGGTACATGAGAACGCGCTCACGGCGATCACGACAGCGAGCGCCGGGATCTCGCTACGCGTCAGCTCGAAGTCGAGTAACAGCCAGCCGATGAAGAACGCAAAGGCCGAGGTGATGATCCCGTTGGCGATCAGCGGCAGCGCTCGTCCGAGAAAGAGCGGCAGCCGGTTCGCAGGCGTCGCGAGCAGCGGCGAGAGGGTCTGCGTCCAGCGCTCGCCGCCGACGGTCATCGCCATCCCGTAGATCCCAGCCATGGCCGAGAGCTGGACGGCGTTGCCGACGACGAAGAACTCGTCGCTTTCGACCTGGGCATACCGGCCGATGTACGCGAAGAAGAGGATCTGGAAAACCGGCGCGCCCAGCATCGTCGGGATGTAGTACGACCAGTGCATCCAGTTGAAGAGCGCCCGGTACGAGAGGTATCCGCCGATGAAGAAGACGCGCAGATTTTCTCTCATGTCAGCGTGAGCGTCATGTCAGCGTAAGCGTCGCGCGCTCGCGCGCGAGCCGTTCGAAGTGCTGGAGCGCGAAGTACCCGATCACGAGGTACACGGCGCTGAGGAGGAGACACATGCCGATCTCGGGCCACGCGTTACCGGCGATCGCCGCGTCTCTCAGCGCGTTGATTCCCCAGGTCGGCGCGAGCACCCACGAGATCGGTCCGACCCAGACGGGCAGGAGCGACAACGAGACAAGCAGGCCGGTGGCGAGCCAGACTGGATACTCGAGCAGGTTCGAGAGGGCGTTGGCGTTCCGGTACATGATGAACGTGGAGGCGAGGATTAGACCGAGGAGCCCGAGCCCGACCACGGTGACCGGGAGCGCGACGATGAACGCGACCGGGTGGGCCACGTGCAGCGGAACGTCGAAGAAGAGCCGGCCCCAGACGAGCGTCGCGGTCAGCGAGTAGAGGCCGATCGTCGCCGTCGCCAGCGTCAGCGGGACGATGACGAGCAAAAACGGTGGTGGCACGGCGATGCAGTACTCGAGCGTCCCCTGCCAGCGCTGCCATTGGATCGCCCCGCCCGACCCGAAGAGCGTCGATGACCAGATGCCCATCATCCCCGCGCCGAGCGCGACATAGAGAAGCGTCCCCTCGCGCGCCCCGGCGCGGAACATGAAGTACGCGACCGAGGCGAAGATGATCGGCTGGAGGACGGAGGTGAGGATGAAGAAGCCGGACAGCGTCAGGGTCTTCAGGTGGAACTTCCAGCCCACCCAGATCAGGCGCAGCGTCTTCACTCTTCTGCCACCAGCGTCACGTAGGCGTCCTCGAGCGTCGGCTCGCGGCGGGAGATCCGGCCAACGCTTGCTCCATCGAGCGTGCCGAGAATCGACTGCGTGAGCTCGACATCGGTCTGCGTCTGCACGATCAATAACTGCGCCTGCTCGCGTTCCTCGATCGACACGGCGGTCACACCGTTGAGGTCGCGAACGCGCTCGACGGTTCCACCGGGAAGGCCGAAGACCTCGACTTCGACCACCGCTCCGTCAGCCACGTCGCGCTTGAGCTCGGTAGGTGTTCCGTGCGCGACGATCTCGCCGCGGTTGATCACGGCGATCCGGTCGCAGAGCGCGTCAGCCTCGAACATGTAGTGCGTCGTGAGGAGGATCGTCTTGCCGGCGGCGGCGAGCGACGCGATCGTCGCCCGGAGCTCGCGGGCCCCGACGGGGTCGAGGCCGATCGTCGGCTCGTCGAGAAAGACGACGGGTGGGTCGTGGAGCAGGCCGCGCGCGATGTGCAGCCGCTGCTTCATCCCGCGGGAGTAGCCCTCGGTGCGCTCCTGCTCGCGGCCCTTGAGGCCGACGAGCTCGAGCAGATAGTCGATTCGCGGGCGGATCTCTCTCGGCTCCACGCCGTAGAGCTCGGCGAAGTAGCGCAGGTTGTCGTAGCCCGAGAGCCGTTCGTAGACGCCCCGTTCGCCCCCGAAGACGTAGCCGATCCGCCTGCGCACCTCGCGCGCGTCCTTGACGACGTCGTATCCGAGCACCCGCGCGATGCCCTTCGTCGGGATCAGGAGCGTGATCAGCATCTTGATCGTCGTCGTCTTGCCCGCGCCGTTCGGTCCGAGCAGGCCGAAGAGCTCACCCTCCTGGATCTCGAAGCTGACGCCCCGGACCGCCTCGACGTTGTGCCACTTGCGGCGCAGCGTTCCGGTGGACGTGCGGTAGGTGCGGTGCAGGTCGTGGGCCTCGACGACTGCCACGTCGCCAGCCTAGCGACGGCCGAAGCCGCCACCTCCGGGCGTCTCGATACGGAGGAGGTCTCCCGGGGAGAGGTCGACGGTGGTCTTGGCCGGTAGCTCCTCGCCGTTGAGGAGATTCCGTCCGCAGGCGCCCGGCTCGCCGCCCTGGGCGCCTGCCGGCGCGTGTTTACGGCGCTCGCTGAGGATCGAGGCTCGGCACGCCTCGAGCGTCTCGAGCTCGCGGACGACCCCGTCTCCGCCCCTGTGTAGGCCGGCGCCGCCGGAACCGAGCCGTAGCTCGTGGCGGCGAACCCTGAGCGGGTACGCGACCTCGAGCGCTTCCACGGGCGTCGTGAGCGTGTTCGACATCGTCACGTGAACCCCCGAGGGCCCGTCGGCGTCGGGGCACGCGCCCTGACCGCCGCCGAGCGTCTCGTAGTAGGTGAAGCGTTCGTTCCCGAGAGTGAGGTTGTTCATCGTCCCCTGGCCCTGAGCCGGCCCCGGGAGTGCTTGGCCCAGGGCACGGAAGAGCACGTCGACGATCCGGCAGGACGTCTCGACGTTTCCGCCGGCCACGGCTGCGCCTGGTCGGGCGTGGACAAGCGATCCCTCGGGAGCGGAGATGCGAACGGGCGCGAACGCACCGGCCGAGGCTGGCACGTCCGGGTCGGTCAAACAGCGAACGACGAAATACGTCGCCGAGCGCGTGACGGACAGCGGACAGTTCAGGTTCCCGCCGTGCTGCGGTGCCGTCCCGGCGAAGTCGACCTCGAGCTCGTCGCCGGCGACAGTTACCGCGGCTCGAAGCTCGAGGTCTCCTTCGGCTGCCTCGAGCACGTCGCTTGCTTCGAAGCGACCGTCGGGTAGGCGCACGATCCCGGCGCGGACGACCCGCTCCGAGTAGGCGAGCAGCTCGTCCATTGCTGAGCGGATGCGGTCGGCGCCGTGACGGGCACACAAGTCGGCAACCCGCTCCGTCGCCAGGCGATGTGCCGCCAGCTGAGCGCGGAAGTCGCCGCGGCGCTCCTCGGGGTTCCGCATCTGCGCAACGAGCGAGTCGAGCGTTTCGGGCGTAAGCGGAGTCGGCGGGATCACGACGCCCTCCTCCTCCAGCGTGTGCGAGTGAGCGGGCATCGACCCGGGCTCGACGCCGCCGACGTCGGCGTGGTGAGCGCGTGTGACGGCGAAGCCGACCTCCGTGCGGGAGACGAGCGTGATGTCGGGGAGGTGCGTGCCACCGGCGAACGGATCGTTGAGGACGTAGACGTCGGTCGGCGACGGGCGGTGCTGCATGACGGCGGCGACGGCGTCGGGCATCGCGCCGAGGTGGACGGGGATGTGCTCAGCCTGGGCGACCATGCGCCCGCGCTCGTCGAAGAGGGCAGTGGAGCAGTCGCGTCGCTCTTTGATGTTGGCCGAGAACGCCGAGCGGATGAGCACGGCGCCCATCTCGTCGGCGACGGCCCGGAGCGCGTGTCCGTGAACTTGGAGCTGAATGTTCACGCGCGCGTGAGCCTCCAGATGCCACCATCCCTAACCCCCACCCACCCGGGGGGCAGCCAGCAGGTGGCGCCGTCGAGCTCGACGACCGCCGGGCCCACCGCAGTCTGCCGCTCATCCGCCGGAAGCACGAGCTCAGGGCCCGGCCGGCGCTCGGCGGTT
>JBKPFQ010000137.1:0-29079 GCA_046728915.1 Actinomycetota bacterium
ATCCGAGCGAGAACGACATCGCCGAGGCTCTGAACACGAAGCCCAGGTACGTGGCGTCGAGCACGCTCACCGAGCCCGAGTGGGACGGCACGACGGTGCTGTCCGATGACGTCGCGGCCGCGGTCGCCGAGCTGAAGGCCAAGCCGGGGGGCGAGCTGCAGGTGCACGGCAGCGGCGCCCTGATCCGGTGGCTCATGGAAAACGACCTGGTCGACGAGATCAACCTGTTCACCTATCCGGTGGTCGTCGGCCAGGGCACGCGGCTGTTCCCCGACACCGGCCCGGACAGAGCATTCGAACTGATCGAATCGCAAACCACGCCGGGCGGGGTGATCATCCAGGTCTACCGGCCGGCCGGGCGCCCGGAGCACGGAACGTCCAGGCGACGATGAACACCCTCGAACACGTTCTCCCGCACCTGCCGGGGACCGGGCGGATCAACAACCTGATGCCGCAGGAAACCGATGCCAATGGCGCGGCCGCGGAAGCGATCCGTGTGCGATACCCGGAGAATCTTGGCCAGATTGAGCGGAGCATCCACGCGTCGCTGGTCCGCCAGAACGGTCCGGAGGAAGTCACGCGCTCTTCTTTCGCAGCTTCTGTTTCGCCTACCTGTTTCGAGCTGCCGTTGATGCCGAGCTGCAGCGTGTGTGTTCGACACCGATCTCGAGGGCTTCTGCCGCAGCGATAACGAGGCCTACAGCGATGGCGGGCGCAAGCTCGAGGGTGATTCGCGCCTTCAGCGGCTGATCCAGCAGGCCAAGGGGAGCTTCCCAACGGCGCAAGTGGTCACCAACGCCGGGGATCGCCCGGCCGGTTTGCCGCCATGGCTGCGCTCTCACAGAGGCGATCTACCGCTCTCAACGATGCGATTCACCGCTCCCAGCGAAATCTGATTTGTGCAGCCCAGTGGGGTGCAATCCCACACGTCGGCTTAGCTGAGGGCCTGGCCGCGCCAGTGTTACGCACGATATCGCCGGTTATGTCCCCTTATGCGGTGAATTGCTGGGCGAATACGCGATTGCCGGCCAGTCACACGCTAGACCTGGACGACCGCTGTCCGTGCACGCATACGACGAGCGGCGATACCTCTTCGCCTCGGTTAGCCGGTGTTTGAGGTACGGCGTCGGCCCCCACTCACGAGAGGGTCGTCGCTCCGTCGCGTCGGGGGGGATAACCGCCGGGCGGAATCCGCCCATTCGTACTCCCGATTGGCCGCATGGCAGGATCATGCAGCTTGGCTCGGACGGAACATACGTTCGCGTGTGTTAGTTGACATAACCATCAACGGCCTTCGTATCGGTGCGGTTCCGGGAATTGACGTAGCCGTCTCCCCGGCTACCGGCCGTTTCGGGCCAGGGTCTGAAAGAGCGCTGCGATGTCTCGGTGCTCGAATCCGAGCTCCGTTGCCTTGCTCAACGCCTCGCCAGCGGCGCGGGCCGAGGGCAGCGGAACCTCGAGCTCCTCGGCCGCCTCCAGCGCGAGACGGATGTCCTTCTGCATCAGCCCGACGTCGAACCAAGGCTCCTCGGGGAGATGGAGCGCGAGCGGAGCGCGGGCCTTCAGCATCGGCGAGCCAACGGGGCTCTCTGTCATCACCTCGGCGGCGAGCTTCGGATCGACTCCGTCGCGCTCCGCGAGCAGCAGTCCCTCCGAGAACGCGAGCATCTGCACGCCGAGACTGATGTTGATCGCGAGCTTAAGGACGAGCCCCTGCCCGTTGTCGCCGACGCGCGTCGCCGTCCCTAGCTCGCGGAGGATCGGCTCCACGCGGCCGCATGCCTCCTCCTCCCCACCGACCATGATCGTCAACGTCCCCGCCCTGCACCTGGGGGACGCTGCCGGACACCGGCGCGTCGAGCATGGCCGCCCCACGCTCCCGCACTCGCTTGGCCACCTCGCGGCTGGCGCGCGGGCTGACCGTGCTCAGGTCCACCCAGACTTTGCCCTGCTCGAGCCCCTCAAGGATCCCGTCAGGCCCGGGCGCAACGTCCTCGAGTGCGGCATCGTCGGGAATCGAGGTTAGGACGATGTCGACGGCCTCGGCGAGCTCGCGCGGCGTCTCGCACCACGTTAGGCCCTCGTCGAGGAGATGCTCGGCGCGCTCGCGGCTTCTCGCTTCCCCGTACACCGGGTATCCGGCGCCGAGGAAACGCGCGGCCATATTGCCACCCATGTGTCCGAGGCCGACGAATCCGAGCTTCGATGTCGCGGTCATTTCAGGCCCTCCCCCACTCGCGTCTTATCCATCGATCCTCCGTTTCCGGTCAAGTCTTCACCAAGGTCAATGACTACGATCGCTCATTGATCCATGGCGGACCGCGCGCCACGAACCGCACTCGTCACCGGCGCAAGCAGCGGCATCGGAGCGGCAACCGTACGGGCGCTCGCCAACGCCGGGTTTGCGACCGTCGCCGCTGCCCGTCGTCTCGAGCGCTGTCAGGAGCTCGCCGCCGAGGTGGGCGGGCGGGGGGTCGCCCTCGACGTCACCGATCCCGCATCGGTCGATGCGCTCGCCGCCGAGGTCCCGGACGTCTCCGTGATCGTCCACAGCGCCGGCGGCGCGCTCGGCCAGGAGCCCATCGCCGAGGCCGACGAGAAGCGCTGGCGGACGATGTACGAGTCGAACGTCCTCGGCGTCGTGCGGGTGACGAAGGCGCTGTTGCCAGCGCTCGAGCGAAGCGACGCGGGCCACGTCGTCGTGCTGGGATCGGTCGCGGGGGTCGAGGTCTATCCCGGCGGCGCCGGTTACACAGCGGCCAAGCACGCGGTCCACGCGGTCGTCCAGACCCTGCGGCTCGAGCTGCTCGACAAGGAGATCCGCGTCACCGAGATCGCGCCCGGGCTGGTCGAGACCGAGTTCTCGCTCGTCCGCTTCGGCGGCGACCGAGATCGCGCCGCCGCCGTCTACCGCGGGCTTGTGCCGCTGCGGGGCGAGGACGTTGCCGAGCTGATCTCCTTCGTCGTCACGCGCCCGCCACACGTCGACATCGACTACGTCGGCATCAAGCCGAGCGCGCAGGCGACCGCGACGAGTGCTCTCCGGCGGGAGTGATCACCGCAGCATCGCGGACTTCCGGGATATTCCGGTTCGGGGGGGCTGGGCGGACTCGGGCTGACAGTCCACGAGGGCTGATTGCGGTGTGGCCGGATTGGCCGCACCGCAATCGCGTTCAGGCGGGCCCCGGTGCATAGCGGGCGGCGTACCCGCGCCTCCTCGCCACCCAGGCAAGCGGCGCCAGCGCCGCTCCCTGGATCCACGCCGGCGGGAACGCGCCGCGTACCTCGTCCGCGAATTCGTTCACGAACAGGGCCAGGTCGAGTGGCTTCGGCAGGCCCCTTCTGGTCGTCCGGCCCTCCTGGGCCAGCGCCACGGCGGTCTCGAACAACTCCTCCATCCGCAGCGCCGGACGGATCTCCACCCGGGCCCGCGCCTCGCCCTCGCCAGCGTTCTCGAAGGCGTGCGCCGTGCCCGGAGGCACGACGACGACGTCACCGGGCTCGGCGATCGCCCTCTTCAGTCCCTTGCAAAAGCGCATCTTGCCCGCGATGACCTCGAATCGCTCCTCCTGGAGCGGGTGCACGTGCATGCCCGGCGCATGACCGCTCGGCGAAAGCTCGAGTTCGATCGCCAGCAGCTCGCCTCCGGTATCAGCGGCGGTCTCGCGGAAGACGATCCGCTCGCCCGAGATCGGGTTCTCGAGCACTTGTCCTGCGTTTGCCATGGTCGCTCCTTTCTCGCCCCAGGGGTGTTTGGGGCGGGTCATTCGGTTGCGACCAGATGCTCCGCGCGGCGGGCTCATTTGTCGTCGGCCCAGCGCGGGCACTTGCGGTCCCCCACGGGCGGCATACAGCGCCTGCCGGGCTACCGCCTTGGGCGTAGATGACCGGCGGGTTTCCGCAGGGAGGCGCGGCCCTGGGTGGCTACTCGGCCGCGGTCCAGCCGGGGCGTACGAGGCCGGACTCGTAAGCGAGCACGACGAGCTGGGCGCGGTCACGAGCCCCGAGCTTCATCATCGCCCGGTTGACGTGGGTCTTGACGGTGGCCGGGCTGAGGACGAATCGCTCGGCGATGTCGTCGTTGGTGAGCCCCTCGGCGACGAGCGCCATGACCTCACGCTCGCGAGCCGTGAGCTCCTCCAGCTCCTCGGCCGCCGGCGGCTCCTTGGCGCGGATCGCGAACTCGGCGATGAGGCGCTTCGTGACGCTCGGCGATAGCAGTGCATCGCCCGTGGCCACCAGGCGCACCGCCTGCACGAGGGCGGCGGGGTCGGTGTCCTTGACCAGGAATCCGCTGGCGCCGGATCGCACCGCGTCGAAGACGTACTCGTCGAGTTCGAAGGTGGTGAGGATTACGACCTTCACCGCGCTCAGGCTCGCCTCGGCGACGATCTGTCGCGTCGCCTCCAGCCCGTCGGTGTCGGGCATGCGGATGTCCATGAGCACCACATCGGGCCTCTCCCTCCGCACCACCCGTACGGCCTCGGCTCCGGTCGCGGCTTCCCCGGCGACCTCGATGTCATCCTCGGCATCGAGCAGCGCGCGAAACCCGGCGCGTACGAGCGCCTGATCATCCGCGAGGACGACCCGGATCATCCGCGGCCCCCGAGCGGCAACCGCGCGCGCACGACAAAGCGACCGCCATTGTCGCGGCCGGCTGCGAACTCACCACCGAGCCCGACCACGCGCTCGCGCATGCCGACGATCCCGTTACCCTCGACGAACGGTCGGCCGACGGGGCCGCGGTCGTCGTTCAAGACCTCGATCAGCAGATCGTCCTCGCCGTAACGAAGCCGCACCTCGGCCGCCGTGGCGCCCGAGTGACGCGCGACGTTGGTCAGGGCCTCCTGGACCACGCGGTACGCGGCGGGGTCGACGGGCTGCCGCAGTGGACGCTGGTCGCCCTCGACCTTCACGGTCACCTCGAGACCGGCGGCGCCCAACCGCGCCACCAATCTGTCGAGCGCGCCAAGCGTCGGCGCCGGACTCCGCGGAGCCCGCTCGTCCACTTGGCGCAGCGTCCCCAGCACCGACCGCATCTCGCGAAGGGTCTCGGCGCTCGCTTGCTTGATCGCGGCGAGGGCAGGCTCGGCCTGCTCGGGGTGCTCGTCGAGCAGATGCAGGGCTACGCCGGCCTGGACGTTGATCAGCGAGACGTTGTGGGCGAGCACGTCATGGAGCTCCCTGGCGATGCGCAGCCGCTCCTCGCCGACGCGGCGTAGCGATTCCTGTTCGCGCGTTCGCCGCGCCTCGGTGGCGCGCTCGCTCCTGGCCCGGAGCAGCTCGGCTCCGGCCCCCAGGGCGAGGAGCCACGCGCCCGTCGCGACCTCGGCTCCCAGGCTCAGGTTCTCGGTTCCAGTCAGCTCGCCAAGGGCGGCGAAGGCCACGTAACCAACGACGAGCGCGGTCCAGCCGAAGACCCTCCGTCCCTGGACGATCACGGTGACGAAGGCGACGATCAGGGCGATGAAGATCGGCCCTCGGGGATAGTCGAGTGACCAGTAGGCGAGCGTGAAGGCGAGCGTCAACGCGAGGACCTCCCTCGGATAGGCGCGCCTGGCGAGGAGCGAGATGCCGCTCCCCGCGAGCAGCAGGTAGGCGCCGGCGTCCATTGCAGCGCGTCCGGTCTGGTGGCCGGCCGCCAAGGAGGTGAAGCCGACCTGGGCGGCGGCGACTGCTCCCGCGATCGCAACGTCGACCCGAGAGGGATTCGGCCAGCGGAACCTCAGACCGCGGGGCCGTGCGGGAGCCACGACGCTCATGCAAATAGCGTAGATCGGGCTTCGCGGGCCTTCGTCGCCCGAGCGCAGCACCATGGACTACTGCGATCGCGGTACCGCCACGCTCGCGGCTCGGCCTGCCGTCGCAGGCGCGGACACCGCAGGGGGCCGATGACAACGGGGCGCTCGCGTCCGACCATCTCCTCTACATCCGCCAAGCAGAGGAAGGAGCAGCGATGACCACAGCAGCGATGACAGCCCTGGGGGCCCTCCTGCCCGTTGCCAACGGGTGGCACCACGGTTGGGGAGGCCCCTGGTTCCTCCTATTTCCCCTGTTCTGGGGGCTCGTGATCCTCGCGATCATCTGGATCGTCCGGGGATCCCCACCATGGCGAAGGAGCCGATCGACCGGGCCGCGCGTCGAAAGCGGCGTTGAGGTCCTCGAGCGTCGCTTCGCCGAGGGCGGCTTGAGCGCCGACGAGTACCGAGAGCGTCGGGCGGTCCTCGAGGAGCGGCAATCCCGCGGAGAGGACGCAGCCGGGAGCTGACCGGTCGGGAGCCGTCGGCTCCGCGCGGCATCGCGTCGGAGCTGACGGTTCCCAAGCATCAACCGCTGACGGCCTCACGAAAGGGAGCTCGCGGACGTTTATCTCATGAATGAGGTCGATCGTTCGCCGAGCCCGGGCGTTCGCTGCGCTGGGCATCTTGCTCACGGGCCAGGTAATGGCCACGATGGACGGCTCGATCCTCGCGATCGCCGCGCCGTCCCTGCGCTCGAACCTGCACGCGTCGGGCGCCGAGCTTCAGTTAGTGCTCGCGGCATACACCACCGCGTTCGCCGTGCTGGTCGTGACCGGCGCTCGCCTGGGTGACATCGTCGGGCGGCCGCGGGCGTTCATACGGGGCCTGGCGGCGTTCACGCTGGCCTCCCTGGCCGCCGGCCTCGCCCCCACTCCCGAGGCCTTGATCGTCGCGCGCGGGTTACAGGGCGCCGCCGCCGCGCTCATGACCGCCCAGGTCCTGTCGATCATCCAAACGCAATTCAGCGGCGAGCAACGGGCGAGGGCGATCGGCGCGTACTCCATGATCCTGGCCGTCGGAGTCGCCGCCGGACAGATAGTCGGTGGCCTGCTGTTGAGCCTCGACTTCGTGTCCGCGAGCTGGCGCGCGGCGCTGCTGGTCAACGTACCGGTGGGCGCGGTGCTCCTGGCATGCGCGCGAACCGGCCTACCCGAGATGGCGCCCGGCGATGGACAGCGGCTCGATCTCGGCGGCGTGGGTCTGCTCTCGGCCGCGTTGCTGGCGCTGCTCGTGCCGCTGAGCTTCGGGCGCGATTACGGCTGGCCAGTCTGGGTGTGGCCATGCTTCGCGGGTTGCGTGGTTGCGACCTGGGGGTTCGCCTCGCTCGAGCATCGTCTGCAAGCCCGCGAGCGAACCCCGCTGTTCGATCTGGAGCTGCTCCGGCGTCCGCGAGTAGCGTCGGGGGTGCTCGCGGTGCTTCTGGGCATGAGCTGCTACGCGGGCTTCCTGCTCAGCTTCACCCTGTACCTGCAGGACGGTCTTCGGTTCTCACCCCTTCACGCCGGGGCGATCTTCGCCGTCTATGCGTCCGGATTTGCAGTAGCCAGCCTCACATGGCCGCGCGCCGGCCCGGCGCTCCGGGGGCGACTGCCTCTACTCGGGCCACTGGTGATGGGCGGGGCGATCCTCGCCGTCGGACTGATCGCGATCGGCGATCGCTGGACGCTCGCCTGGGCAGCCCCGCTTCTGTTCGCGGGCGGCATCGGCCACGCATGCGGGTTCTCCCCGCTCGCAAACCGCCTCACCACCCTCGTGAGGCCAAGTCAAGCATCCAGTCTCAGTGGCCTGATCCTCACAGCGGACTTCATCGGCATGGCCCTCGGAGCCGCCGCCTTCGTGGGCATCTACCTGAGTGCAGTACCCCACGGCCCGGCTCACGCACTCGCTCTGACGAGCGGAGCGATCGCCGCGGCGCTGGTGATGACGGCGGGCTGTGCGCGACGTGCGCTGGGGCCGCAGACGGAAGAGCCCCGGCTCAGATCGATGGTCCGAGCCTCCCGCTAGGGCCTCATCAGCTGCTGAGGGAGAGCGCCGTCGCCAGGGCGAATCCCAGCGTCGTAACCAGGCCGGCCGTTGGCCCCGAGTCCCTCGTGGCATCGGGGATCATCGAGTCGACGAGCATCACGAGAAGCGCCCCGGCGGCGAAACCGTCGACGCCCGCCTTCAGGTTGTCCGTGACGCTGTCGGCTACCGCGAATCCCACGACGGTCGCGAGCGCGCAGACCGTGGCGACCCCTACCCAGAGTCGCATGATGGTCCGGTCAGCGCGCCCCGCGGTCCGCATTTCGCTCGCGGAACCGATCGCCTCCGGCAGGTTCGATACGAAGATGGCCAGGAGCAGGGCGACGCTGACCCCCTGGCCCGCGGCGAGGCCGATCCCGAGCACGAGTTGCTCGGGAATGCCGTCGAGGAAAGCGCCCAGCGCCAGCGCCGTGCCCGCACCTGGACCCGAAGCGCGACCCGCACGTCCCCGCCCCGCCGAACCGATCTTGGCGACGACCCCGTCGAGCACGTAGTAGACGAGCGCACCGACGGCGAGGCCGGCGGCCGTGACGCCCTGATCCCCCACCCGGAATCCCTCCTCAGCGAGCTCGAAGCTCACCGCGCTGATTAGGGCTCCCGCGCCGAAGGCGAGAACCAAGCCCACCAGCCGTTGGGGCAAGTGCCGGGCGAGGGCGAGAATCGCCCCAAGGACGAGCGAGAAGGCGGACAGGGACCCCCAACCGAGCGCCGCGAGCATGACCTAGGGGACCCTAACCGCGGCGATGCCCTTCGTTACCATGACGGGCGTCGGGCCGCATTGCAGGGAACTCATGCGCCCGGATGTGCGCATGCCGCTACCGCAGCGTGACAAGAGGCTGGTCGCCGGCTGCCTGGCGCTGCTCGGCACGGTGGCCGCTGGGCTGAGCCTCGGCGAACCGAATGCGAGCGAGACCGCCGCAGCGGCTGCCCCGAACAAGCCGGATCGGCCCAACATCGTCCTCATCCAGACGGACGATCAGACTCTCTCGCAGTTCACCGCCGGCGTGATGCCCAAGACAACGCGGATGCTCGTGGACCACGGCACCGAGTTCACGAATTACCTGGCGACCACCGGGCAGTGCTGCCCGTCGCGATCGTCCCTGATCACCGGGCAGTACGCGCACAACCACGGGGTCACCTCCAACAACGTGGGGTACAGGGGGCTGAACGAGAAGCAGAACGTCCTCCCCGTGTGGCTTCGGGACGCCGGCTACCGGACCATGCACGTCGGCGCGAAGTACATCAACGGCTACGCGGGCTACGCGGATCCGGCCACCCGGGTCGCACCGGGATGGGACCAGTGGTACACGGCGTACTCACCCACGCGCTACTACGACTACAAGCTGTCGAACAACGGCCATTACGAGTTCCGGGGGCACCTGCCGGACGACTACTCGGGGCGCGTCCTCGCCGAGAAGGGGGCGAATCTCATCGAGACCTACGGCCCGCGGCGACGCCCCTTCTATCTCCAGCTGGACACGATGGGCCCGCACGTGGCGCTTCAGGATGATCCGTACGGCGACTGCGATCGCAAGGCGATCCCGGATCCGCGCGACGAGGGCCTCTACGCAGGCGCACCGCTTCCCAAGCCGCCCTCCTTCAACGAGCGCGACATGGCGGACAAGCCGCGGTTCCTGTCCTCGGCTCCACCCCTCACCGCCGGGTATGAACAGAAGCTTCTCGCCAAATGGCGCTGCTCGCTCGCGTCGTTGACCGAGGTCGATCGGGCTGTCGCCAAGCTGTTCACCGCCGTCAAGCAGACGGGCGAGCTGTCCAAGACGGTGTTCATCTACGTCTCGGACAACGGCCTGTTCTCCGGCGAGCACCGGATCAAGAACGGCAAGGTCTTCCCGTACGAGGAGGCTCTCCACCTTCCGTTCGTGATGCGGGTCCCGAGCCGCTACCGCCAAGGCGCCACCCTCAAGCCAGACGTCGCGAAGCTGATGGGGAATATCGACGTCGCGCCGACGATCGTGGATCTCGCGGACGCGGATCCCTGCCGCCCCCGACACGGCTGCCGCACGATGGATGGACGGTCCGTGATGCCGCTCCTCACCGGTCGCGGGCGCTGGCCCCGTGACCGCGCGCTTCTCACCGAGTACCGGGAGCCGGGTCTTCCGCGCTACTCGACCTGCGAGTTCGCTGGCATCCGAACGCGTGACGAGATCTACGTCGAGCACTATCGAGTGGCCAACGCCAGCACGGGCCAGTGCGACGACCTCGATCCCCCGGACGTGGAGCTCTACAACCTGGCTTCCGATCCGTTTGAGCTGGACAACCAGTGCTTCGGCGGCGTGAAGGCGAACTGTCGCCAGGATGAGATTCAGGCGGACCTGGAGCGTCGGCTGGCGAGGCTTCGCGAGTGCGCCGGCACCAGGGGTCGCGACGAGCAGGTCGACGGACGACCGTTCTGCGAGTAGCGCGGCGGCTCAGGCCTCGACTGCTGTTGGGCCTCCACGCCGGCGGCGGACGAGCGCGACCGCGGCTCCGCCCACCAGCGCGGCGCTCACAACGACCGCCGGCCAGGCGCCGATCGCGCGTCCGAGCGGGTGCGAGACGACGAACATCGCCAAGGCGATCGTCACGAGCGCAACGGCGGCGGGCGGGCCTGCGACCTGAAGCGCGGCGCGCGCGCACCACGCGCCCCCGGCGAGCAGGACGATACTGCCGAGTGCCCGCAACCCGGTCAGCTCGGCGACGCCGAAGCCGGCGAGGAAGCTCGCGGAGGCGACGATCGGTATGGCGGCGCGACGACTCACTCCTCGGGAACGGTACCCGTCGCGGGTCGCCGGCTTGTGTGCGACCTGAATGGCGCCGGGCGGCCATACTGGCCCCATGGCGATCGACAACGTCGAGATCGTTCGCCGCGGCTACCGGGCGTTCGAGGAGGGGGGCGTGGAGGCGATTCTCCCGTTCCTCGATCCGGACATCGAATGGCACATGTCCGCCGCATTCACGGATACGCCGCGCGTGTTCAGAGGCCATGACGGCGTCCGGGAGGTGTTCCGCTTCTTCAACGAGTGGATCGACGACCTCGGCGCCGATCCCCACGAGTTCATCGAGGCGGGCGACCGGGTGATCGTCCCGGTGCGCATGCACGGACGGCTCAGGAAGACCGGCGAACCGGTTGCCTACGAGCTGGTGCAGGTGTGGCTCGGCCGCAACGGCAAGGCCATCCGGCTGGTCACCTTCCCCGACCGGGAGACGGCGGCCGCGGAGGCGGAGGTTCGCCTTGGTCTCTGATCGTGCGTTGACATAACCCGGCTAGATCCGCCCGGCCTCCAGGAGCCGCCGCAGGAACCGCTTCGTCTCCGGGCGCTCGGGATCGACCAGGACCTGATCGGGCGGGCCGAGCTCGATGATGCGGCCCTCGTGGAGAAAGCCCAGCGGAGCGGCAGCCGCAGTCGCGGCAAGGGGCTTGGGCAGTGGACGACTCATCCTGGACCGACGGACACGCCAATCCTAAGCGACATGCCGGGCCGAGGTCGGAACCGGGCCGGTGCCCTGATCGCGGTGAATGCGCGCCGGGGTTAGCGAACCCGGCTGGCCCGGTTACGTGGAGGGTGAGCGCCTCCCGGGACTGCGCGATCGGGCCTAACGGCTTCGCGACCGCGACCCGGTGCCGGAGCCTGAGCGGTTGCCGCTGCGCGAGGTCGAGCGCCTGCCCGAGGACCTCGTCGAGCTGCGCCGGCCGGAGCTGGCGGTCCTCCTCGAGCTGGTGCCTCTCGCGGCGCTGCTCCTCCTCCCGCCCTTCGCGCTCGCCGTGAGCTGCTTCTGCAGGCGCTCGACGTCCCTCTGAAGGGCCCTGCTCAGCTTGCCGCTGTCCCGCCGTGCGTCCCTGACGAACTTCTCCAGATCCTTGTAGAGGCCTCGTGCCCCGGTGCTCACATCCTTGGAGACGTCCTTGCGAAGCGCGGTCAGCGCGTCCTGCACGGAATCGAGCGACTTATTGAGGCGCTTGATCCTCGCCGACTCGGTGACCGACGAGCTCTTGCGGGCGGTGGAGCTCTTGCGGGTCGTGGTGCGGCGACGGGATGTGGACCTCTTGGCTGGAGGCATGGCTCACCCTCCTCGGATGATCGGGGAACGTTTGCGTCGAGCCTACTGTCATACGTCGGCCGATGCGGCACGCTCGGCGGTGGTGACCGTGGCCACTCCTACACTCGCGTCATGGAGGAACCGAGCCCGCCTCCCCGCGGGTCCGATCCGCCCGCGAGGCGGCTCCCTCTTCCGGCCCGCCTGATCGGCGGCGGAGCGCGGGGCGCGCGCCGCGTCGCTCAGGTGGCGGGCGTCGATCGCGCGGTTGAGGAGGCGATCGTCCGAGCGGTCGAGAGCCCCGCGGTGGAGCGCGCGCTGGTCCGCGTGCTGCAGGGACCGGCCGTCGAGGAGGCGATGCGGGGGGCCCTCGAGAGCCCGGCAGTCGAGCGGGCGCTAATCGATGCCATCGACAGCAGGCTCGTCGACACCGTCTGGCAGCGGCTCCTGGCGAGCGACGAGGCGCAGAAGCTGGTCGAGCGCATCGCCCAGGCGCCCGAGGTGCGCGCAGCGATCGCCTCGCAGGGAGTCGGGTTTCTCGACGACATCCGCCGCGAGATCGGCAAGGTCGCCCGGCGGATCGATGGCGCGATCGAACGAGTCATCAGGCGCCTCACCTGGCGCAAGCAGCGGACCGAGCCCACCGATTGTGCGGGGGTCTTCACCCGGGCGCTCGCCTTCGCCCTCGACGTCGGTGCGCTGAATCTCGGGTTCATCGCCATCTCAGCGCTGATTGCGTTCGTGGCCTCGGTCGTCTTGCCGAGCGATGCGACCGCGCCCGCCCTGGCGGTGGGCGCATTCGCGTGGCTCGTGGCCGGCGCCGTTTACCTGACCTCGTTCTGGTCGCTGACCGGGCAAACGCCGGGGATGAGCATCGTCGGCATCCGCGTGGTCGCGCCGGGCTCGCCGCGGATCCCGCTGCGCATCGCGATCCGCCGCCTGTTCGGCCTCGCGCTCGCCGTCGTACCGCTGGGCCTCGGGTTCCTGGGGATCGTCTTCTCGGAGCGACGGCGAGGCCTCCAGGACGTGATCGCCCACACCGAGGTCCGCTACGCGCTGGACGAGCGCCAGGCACCGTGGTCGGGACGCTGAACTGGCGGCGCGCCGGCGCGCTCGTCATCGCCGGCGTGCCGTACCGGAAGTCCGTTTCCGTCGAGGTCCCCGGCTACTGCGCAGGCGCGAACTCCGTCGCTTCCCGCGCGCCGCTTTGGTCGGCTCCCTGCTTGGCCGCCTCCGCCTGGGCGAGCTGGCGATTCACGTGGTCCCAGTCGACGTTGCGGAAGAACGCCTCGACGTACTGCTTGCGCCCGTCGGGCGTTGCGCCGAAGTCCCGCACGTAGGCGTGCTCGTAGACGTCGATCGCGAGCACGGGGACCATGTTGTAGACGGCCCATAGGTTCTGCGTGTCCATGATGTAGTTGAACAGCGAGCCGTCGTTCAGGTCGTAGCCGACCATCACCCAGCCCCGCGCTGCGCTCGCCGCCTTCTTGGTCGCGTCGAACCACTTGCCGAGGCCGTTGAACTCCTCCTCGGCCAGCTCCGCGAAGCGACCGTTGGGGTCTCCCCCGTCGCCGCCCAGGTGGCCGAAGTAGAGGTCGTGGTTCTTGTAACCGAGAAGCGCGAACGTGTAGTCGACCGAGACCGCGCGAAGCTCGGAGTAGACCTGGTTGCCCTCGATCTCCGAGTAGTCGAACCCGTTGAGGATCTTGCGGCACTCGTTCGCCTTCTTGGCGTACCCCTCATAGAGCTTGAAGTGATCCTCCATCGTCTGCTTGGAGATTCCGTCAAGCTCCTTCTCGAAGGCCGGGAACTGCCGTGGCTTGAGCTCATCCCAGGGCATCATCGCTCCTTTCGCTCGATTCCTCCTGCTGCTTTCGAAGGCTCTCCTCGTCCACGCCGGGGTTGCCGTACGGACCGCCGGACTCCTCGGAATCGTCGTGGTGCTCCGACGGCGACTCCGGTGGCTCGTCGGCCGGGGGCTCCGTCGAGGCATCGTCACGATGGGCCTCGTCGCCCGGATCCTGGGTCTCGATAGCCATGGTGGGCCGGCTACGCAGTCCCGGCGGTTCCGCCACCCGTCACGGGGGCCCGGTGTGCCCGTGCGGCGTCCCCCTCCCCGCCGCTCGGTTCGGCACTGGCGCTCGGACGGGCGCCCTGGCCTGCCTCGCGGCGCTCCTGGGCGGCCGCCGACCGCTCCGATCCGACCTGCGAGCTACGGCGAGAGGCCATCCCGGCCAGGAGGAAGACCGCGATCAGCGCCGCGATCGCCACCGCGAATATGGGTGCGTACGCGGTCGCGATCATCCCGACGATGAACAGCACGAGGAGGCCGACTCCGAACGCGGACAGAAACCACTTTCCATACATGACTTTTTGCCGATTACCCCGAGTCCGGGCACGGAAACCGGGTATCGCACCGACGACGTGTCAATGCAGGAGAAAGCGGTCGGACCGGAGGCCCTGCGAGAGGAGTACCGGGCCGCCGAGGAGCTGATCCCGCCCAGGCCGTCGCTGAAGAAGCTGCGCGAGGCGGCGGCGGGTTGCCGGGCGTGCCCGCTGTGGCGCACGGGAACGCGGACCGTGTTCGGCAAGGGATCCCCAAGGGCGCAGCTCATGCTGGTGGGCGAGCAGCCGGGGGATCGCGAGGACCGCGCGGGCGAGCCTTTCGTTGGACCGGCTGGCGAGGTCCTCGCGAAGGCGCTCGCCGAGGCCGGCATCGACCGCCGCGAGGCTTACGTCACGAACGTCGTGAAGCACTTCAAGTGGACACAGGGCCGCGGCAAGCGCAGGCTTCACCAGCGCCCGAACACGGAGGAGGTCGCCGCCTGCCGGCCGTGGCTCGACGCCGAACTCGCGCTCGTGCGCCCCGAGGTCCTGGTCTGCCTCGGGGCGACCGCGGCGAAGGCGCTCCTTGGAAGCAAG
The DNA here is from genome assembly GCA_046728915.1 of Actinomycetota bacterium. Lineage (GTDB taxonomy): Bacteria > Actinomycetota > Thermoleophilia > Solirubrobacterales > 70-9 > AC-56. Next base: position 14,781 of record JBKPFQ010000137.1, read on the forward strand.
GTCCGCGTCACCAAGGACCGCGGCAGCTTCCTGGAGAGCGACATCGCTCCCGCCGTGAGCGTCACCGTGCACCCGTCCTCGATCCTGCGCATCGACGACGTCTCCGAGCGCCGAGCGGCACGCGCCGAGCTCACGGCGGACCTACGAAAGATCGCCGCCCGATTGAACAGGCGCTGAGAGCGTCAGGCGACGCGCTCGGTCGTGAAGCCGGGGAGGTAGCCGACCTCCACCAGCCTCTCGCCCATCACCTCGTACATCGCCTGCTGCTCCGCGGCGGTCATGTGGCGCTGCCATCCACCCGGCTCCGCGGAGCGGATCTCCTTGCTCGATCCCTTGTCCTCACTCGGGACGCTCGCGAACTCGTGCTCTAGCGCGATCTCGCGCAGGCGATCGCCCGGGGCTTCGATTCGGAATACCTCGCAGATCCGCTGCAGGGCCCGCGGCGGGTCGCGTAGGAGATCCTCGTAGCGGACCATCACGCGCCGGGCGGGATCGTGCGCCCGGTAGGCTCGCAGCACGACCCCCGTCCGGTAGGTCCAAACGCTTGCCTGCCAGCGGATCAGCGCCTCCCGGCCCTCGGGGGCGACCGAAAATGCGCCCTCGTCGAGCGCCCATGTGCCCGCCCGGTGCGCGGCGAGCCAGGAGTCCACGACGTCTCGTCCATCGCGCAGGAGGAAGATCATCCGCGAGTCGCGGAACAGCGACATCAGGAGATCGGCGATGTGAGATCCCGGCTCCTTGACGATCACCAGCGGATTCGCGATGCCGGGGGCGGTGTCGCGTGCCTGCGCGTCGAATCGGGAGATAATCAGCTCGCGAAGGGCCGGTCCCCAGACATCGCGGTAGCGATCGTTGAAGAAGTAACTCGGCTTCTCGCGCTTGATCTCGTTGAGGATGGTGAGCTCGGGGTCGCTGTCCGCCGTCGCCCAGGCCAGCGGGATCGGCCGCCACACCCCAAGGTGATGACCGAGGTGAGGATCGTCGATGGGAACGGCGTCGTCGAGCTCGGAGAGCATCCGCAGAAGCCAGGTGCTGCCGCTGCGGGACGAGCCGAAGATCCAGACGAGACGATCCTCGCTGCGGTCCAAGCTGAAGCCGTTTTCCCCCGGTGGCTTGTCCATGGGTCTCAGCGGACGATTGTCCGCTCAAGATACCCACTCCAGCGGCGAAGAAACGCGACCGCGGCGCCCCGGTGACCGGCGCGGTCGCCCTGATTACGGGTTACGAGGCCGTGGACGGTCGCCTCGCGCTGCTCCGCCGGGACGGCGCTCAATACCGCAGGAGCGCCGCCACGCCGTCGTGCGGCTCCAGCTTGGTCGCCGGCTCCTCATACACCGGCGTGATCTCCGCCTTGGTCGCGACCGCCTTCTCGACCAGGCGCTCGCCGAGCGGCAGGCCGTCGTTGCCGTCGTCGTAGCCCAGATCCACCTCGCCCGCGCTGCCGTCGTACTCGCGTCCCGCGTCGAACACCAGGTGCCGCGCCCGTCCCTCCGCGAGCGCCTGAAGCGTCTCCTGCGGGCCTAGCGCCGCCCCGGGGTCGGTCCCGATCGCCTCTTCGACCTCCTCCAGGAGCTTCAGGGCATGGCTCGTGTTGAGCTGCTCGACCTCGGCCCCCACGCGCTCCGCGACCTGGGCCTCGGGCGCCGAGACGAGGTCGTGGCGCACCGTGTGAAGCCGCTCGGACGCAGGTCCCAACCCGTCGCCGAGCTCGCGAGGATACTCCTCGACACCGAATGCGATCAGGTGCTGCCACTTGCGCTCCCCGAGCTCGTCGGCCACCAGCGAGCCGACCTCGCGGAGAAACCGTTGCCGGTTGGCGTCCATGCGCTGGCCGTACTGATCGCGGCCGGAGGCGGACGTCCACCTTCGCGCCCCCGGGATCGAGCGCTCCGCCTTGCGCTCGCGCCAGTCCAGCGAGAAGAGCGTGAGCTCCCAGTCCTCCAGCTCCCTGATCGCCCCGAGCGACCATTCGAGCAGGCGGACCCGGTCCGCTGAGACGAGCACCGCCCCGACGTGAGGCCCTTCGGAGAAGAGCTCCACCAGGGGACGGACGTACGGCCTCGGATATCGCACGGCCTCGATATGCCGCGGGCCCATCTGCATGCTTCGCCACACCGCGCTTGGACGCTTCTCGGCGACCTCGATGAACCCCACGTGTCCGCGCCCCTCGGGCGGCGCGGCGTTCCCTGGAAATCGCTCGAGCACCTCCCCGACCGCCGCCTCGAACGCGCGGCGCTCACCGTGCGGCGACGTCTCCTCGGCCAGCGCCCGGAGCCGCTCCCGGAGCTCGATTCGCCAGCCCTGGCTTCTGTCCGCCGGATCCACCCGGACGTACACGGACAGGATCCCGTTCTCCGGCTTCCACTCGATCAGGCGTTTCAGCAGTCGCTCGCGCTCGGCCTGCTCCATGGTCCCGAGGCTACCCGGATCGCCGCCGCAAAAGCCCGGCGGCGACGACGTCGGGATAGCCCCGCTCGGGATAGTTCCCGGCGGGTCCCTTGGGGCCGTGCTCGGCCGCCATGCGCATCACCTGGGCGAGGTGCAGGGGCCGGCGGTCCGTGAGCTGCTCCACCTGGGTCTTGCAGCTGAATCCATCGGCGATGACGAGCGCATCCTTGGGGGCCTCCCGGACGGCCGGGAGCAGCCGGCGCTCGCCGATCCGAACCGAGATGTCGTGGTGGGCCCGCTCGAACCCGAACGACCCCGCCATGCCGCAGCAGCCCGAGTCGAGGACCTCGAAATCCAGGCCGATGCGGTCCATGAGCTTCTGATCCGCATCGAACCCCATGATCGCTTGCTGGTGACAGTGCCTATGCACGATCGCGCGCCGGTCGAGGCGCGCCGGGCGCCAGTCGTCCGGGGCGTGGTCGACCAGGAACTCGCTGAGCGTCAGCATCTGCCGCGAAAGGCGCTTGGCATCGTCGTCGTCGGCGAGCAGGTTGGGCAGCTCGTCGCGGAACGCCGCGACACAGCTCGGCTCAACCCCCACCACGTGCACGCCGGCGCGGATCCCCCTCCGCAGCGTGGCGAGCATCCGCTTCCAGAAGAGCTCTGCGGTGTCGAGCATCCCGTAGTCGTAGAGCGGACGCCCGCAACAGAGCGCCTGCGTGGGGACCGTGATCCTGAACCCCGCGTCCTCCAGCACCTCGACCGCCGCCTTCATCGGCTCGGGATGCATGAAGTTGTTGAACGTGTCGGCGAAGAGGATCACCGGCGGCCCGTTGGGATTCACCGGCGACCGGCGCTTGAACCACGACTTGAAGCTCTCTCGCGCGAACGGGGGCACGGGGCGCCCCGGGCTGATGCCGCCGGCGCGTTTCAGCAGGGAGCCGAGCACGGGCGCCTGCGCCGCCCCATTGGCGAGGCCGGGAGCCAGCGCCGCCAGCCTGGCGTGGAGCATGATCAGCCCCATCGAGTAGGCGGGGGCGGGACGGAGCCGGCGCTTGTAGTGGCGCGACAGGAACTCGGCCTTGTAGGTAGCCATGTCGACGCTCACCGGGCAGTCGCCCTTGCAGCCCTTGCACGACAGGCACAGGTCGAGCGCCTCGTGGACCTCGTCGGAGCGAAAGCCGTCCGTGACGACGTCCCCCTGGAGCATCTCGTAGAGGATTCGCGAGCGCCCACGCGTCGTATGCCGCTCGTCCAGGGTCGCCATGTAGCTGGGGCACATCGTGCCGCTGGAGGCGTCGCGGCACTTGCCGGCACCCACGCAGCGCAGCGCGGCGTGGGCGAAGCTCCCGCCGTCCTCCGGATAGGCGAAGTGCGTCTTGGGCTCCCGCGGCTGATATCCCGCCCCGAGCTTCATGTTCGAGGCGATCGGATAGGGATCGACCACCTTGTGGGGGTTCATCCGGTTGTCCGGGTCCCAGATCGCCTTGAACTCGCGGAAGGCCGCCACCAGCTCGGGCCCGTACATCTTCTCCAGGAGCTCGCCCCGAGACTGGCCGTCCCCGTGCTCTCCCGACAGCGAGCCCCCGTGCTCCAGCACCAGGTCGGCGGCGCGATCGAGAAACGAGCGCCACTTGCGTACGCCGTCCGCCGAGAACAGATCGAAGTCGATCCTGCAGTGGACGCAGCCGTCGCCGAAGTGCCCGTACATCGAGGTGCGGTACTCGAAGCGCCCCAGCAGATCGCGAAATCTCCGCAGGTAGGAACCCAGCCGGTCGGGTGGGACCGCTGCGTCCTCCCACCCCTCCCAGTGATCGGCCTCACCCGGGACGAACGCCGTGGCGCCGAGTCCCGACTCCCGGACGTCCCACAGGCGCGACTCCCTCTCCGGCACGTCGTAGAGCTTCATCTCGGGCGCGCCGCTCTCCTTCGCGAGCCGCTCCATGCACTCGTGCGCCTTCGCGTCGGCCTCCTCCGTCGTCTCGCCGCCGAACTCGATCAGCAGCCAGCCCATGCCCTCCGGCAGCAGATCGAGGTCCTCCGTATGGGTGTTGAGGGCCTTCATGTCCCGGATCAGAACGTCATCCAGTCCCTCCAGCCCCGTCGGCCCGCACTCCAGGATCTCGGGGACATGGTCGGCGGCATGGAAGACGTCCGGGTAGCCGCAGACCACCAGGGATCGGGCCGGCGGGCTCGGCACCAGGCGCACCGTGGCCTCGAGGATCGTCGCGAGCGTCCCCTCGCTTCCGACGAGCGCGCGGGCGACGTTAAACCCCCGCTCCGGCAGCAGCTCGTCGAGGTTGTAGCCGGAGACGCGACGCGGGATGTCCGGGTAGCGCTCGCGGATCAGCTCCGCGTACCGATCGGCCAGGTCCCGCAGGCGCCGGTAAATGTCGCCTCGGCGCCCGCCCTGCCCGATGATCCGCTCGAGCCCGGAGGGAGTCGTCTCCCCCACCCGCATCCGCGTCCCGTCGTAGAGCACCACGTCGAGCTCGTGCGTGTTGTCCGCGGTGCGACCCGCCATCACCGAGTGCGTCCCGCAGGAGTTGTTTCCGAGCATGCCGCCGAACGTCGCGTACTCGTGGGTCGACGTGTCCGGCGCGAAGGTCAGATGGTGCTCGGCCTCGGTCTGATTGGCCAGCTGGTCGCGGATCACTCCGGGCTGGACCCGTGCCACCCGCCGGCGGGGATCGACCTCGACGATCTCCCGCATGTGCTTGGAGTGGTCGATGACGATGGCGACGTTGCAGGTCTGCCCGGCCAGGCTCGTTCCGCAGCCGCGCGACAGCACGGGCGCGCCATGCTCATGGCAGACGGCGACTGCGACGACGGTGTCCTGCGCGTCGCGCGGCAGCACGACGCCGATCGGCGCCTGCCGGTAGTTCGAGGAGTCGTGGGAGTACGCACCGCGGTTGCCGCCGTCGAAGTGCACCTCACCACGGACCTCCCGCTCCAGCCGGCGGCGAAGCGAGGGGACGTCCACCTGCTCGATCCCCTCGGGCTTCAGCAGGCCGTGCCCGCCGGCCGGGCCGATCCGGCTCACGAGACCGCGAACTCCAAGGCGTCGGGACGGCGCAGATCGAGGCCCAGCCCGGGCCGCTCACGATCGGGCTCCAGGAATCCCCCTTCCGGGTCGGGAACGCCGTCGAACAGCATCCCCTCGATCCGAGCGTGGTCGTGGAAGTGCTCGATGTGGACGACGGACTCCATCCCGCAGCAGGCGTGAGCGCTCACCGCGGGCGCGCAGTGAGCCGAGAACGGCATGCTCCGCGCCCTGCACAGCCCGTCGACGCCGAGGAGGGCCGTGATCCCCCCGACCCGCGTCACGTCGGCCTGGAGGATGTCGACGGCGCCCTCGTCCAAGAGCCGCCGGCAGCCGTGGACGTCCCACGCGTACTCGCCCGCCGCGATCACCAGGCCGGCCGGGCCCCGCCGCCGCACGCTCGCGAGCCCGCCGGGATCGTCCGAGCTAACCGGCTCCTCCAGATACGTGATGTCCCACTCGTCCCGCAGGCGGTGCGCCCATTCGATCGCCCGCGACACCCCGTAGGCGCCGTTGGCGTCCACCATCAACTCGATCTCGGGCCCGACGGCCGCGCGGGCAGCGGTGAGCCGCGCGGGATCCCGGCCGGGTTCCCGGCCGATCTTCATCTTCACGCGGGGTATGCCCTCCTCGACCCAGCCCGCGAGCTGCGTGGCCAGCCGATCGTCCGAGTACGAGGTGAATCCCCCCGAGCCATAGATCGCGACGCGGCGATGGAAACGGGGCACCAGGTCCGCCAGCGGCAGACCCAGGAGTCGCGCCTTCAGGTCCCAGAGCGCGATGTCGAGCGCCGACAGCGCCATCGCCCCGACCCCCTGCTGACCGGCATTTCGCAGGGCGGCATGCATCGAGGTCCACGCGGCCGGCGGCGCCAGCGCGTCAGCGCCCTCCACCATCTCGGCGAGCTTCGAGCGGATCAGCGTGGCGACGGCGACGTCGCCGTAGGTGTAGCCGATACCGCGCTCCCCGCCGCCACGGACCTCGACGACGACGATCGTGGTGGAGTCCCATTCGAGCGTGCCGTCGGACTCGGGTTCGTCGGTCGGGACCGTGAAGGCGCTCACCTCAACGCCCTCGACGGCGACATCGGGCACGCGGGCGGCGGTCGTCACGGGCCCGCCTAGCCTCGGGGCCCGCCTAGCCTCGGACAAGGAACTCCTTGGCCTTGCCGGCGAACGAGCGCTTGATCACGTCCCACGCGCGGGGTTCGCCCGCGGTGAGCGCGCTGGCGAGCTGCTTCGCCTGCTCGATCGTGATGTGCGGCGGCAGCGGCGGCACCGACGGATCCGTCAGGGCCTCCAGCACCACCGGCCGATCGGCGGCAAGCGCCTCGTCCCAGGCCGAGGCGACGTCGTTGGGATCGTCCACCCGGATCCCCACAAAGCCGATCAGCTCGGCGTACCGGGCGTACGGGAAATCGGGAATCTCCTGCGTATCGGGATACATCGGGTCGCCCTGGAGGATGCGCTGCTCCCAGGTCACCTGGTTGAGGTCGCCGTTGTTCAGAACGCAGACGATCAGCTGGGGGTTGCTCCAGCGGCCCCAGTACTTGGCCGCGGTGACCAGCTCCGAGCTCCCGTTCATCTGCATCGCCCCATCGCCCACGAGCGCGATGGCGGGGCGATCCGGGTGGGCGAACTTGGCGGCGATGGCGTACGGAACCCCGGGCCCCATGGTCGCGAGCGTCCCCGAGAGGGAGGCCATCATGCCCTCGCGCAGCCGGAGGTCGCGGGCGAACCAGTTGGCTGCCGAGCCCGAGTCCGAGCTCAGGATGCAGCCGTCCGGCAGCCGCTGCGACAGCTCCCAGAAGACGCGCTGCGGATTGATCGGGTCGGCGTCCTGCATCGCGCGCTCCTCGATGATCTGCCACCAGCGCTCGACTCCGGACTCGATCTCCTCGCGCCACGAGCGGTCCTCCTTGCGCTCGAGCTGGGGCAGGAGCGCTCGCAGCGTCTCCGCGGAGTCGCCCACCAGATGGACGTCCATCGGGTAGCGGATACCGATCAGCTTGGGATCGATGTCGATTTGAACTCCCCGGACCGAGCCCTCCTCCGGCAGGAACTCCGAGTAGGGGAAGCTCGAGCCGACCATGAGAAGGGTGTCGGCGCCCTGCATCATGTCCCAGCTGGGCTTCGTACCCAGCAGCCCGATCGAACCGGTCACGAACGGAAGATCGTCGGGGAGGGCCGCCCGGCCGAGCAATGCCTTGGCGGCGCCCGCCCCGAGGACGTCGGCGACCTCGGTGACCTCCTGGGCGGCGCCGATCGCCCCCTGGCCGATGAGCATCGCGACCCGCTCGCCCTCGTTGAGGATCTGCGCCGCCCGACGGATGTCGGACCCGCGGGGCACCGGCCTGGCGGTCGCGTGACCGATGCCGGAGTGGACGCTGCCGTGGGCGTGCGGCGGCACCTCGACGGCGTCCTCGCCCTGCACGTCGTTGGGGACGATGATGCACGTGACGCAGCGCTCGGCCTTGGCGATTCGCATCCCGCGGTCGACCGCGTGGCGCATCTGAGCCGGCTCGGTCACGAAGGCCGTGTACTGCGAGGCGACGTCCTTGAAGAGCGTCACCAGATCGACCTCCTGCTGGTAGGAGCCGCCGAGCGACATCTGCTCCTGCTGCCCCACGATCGCGAGGACCGGCTGGTGGTCCAGCTTGGCGTCGTAGAGCCCGTTCAGCAGGTGGATCGCCCCGGGCCCTGACGTCGCGAGGCAGACGCCGACCTCATCGGTCCACTTGGCGTGGCCGCAGGCCATGAACGCGGCCATCTCCTCGTGACGTGCCTGGACGAACTCGATCTCGTCGTCATGGCGATCGAGCGCACCGAGGGTGGCGTTGATGCCATCACCCGGGTAGCCGTAAATGCGCTCGACGCCCCACTCGCCGAGGCGCTCGAGCATGAAGTCCGCGACGGTCTTCGCCATCTGCGCTCCTCTCGTCAGCTCTTCTTGCCGCCCTTGCGTCCTCCCTTCCGCTGGCCCTCCTTGGTGCCGCCGCCGCTACCGCCGGTCGGCTGCTTGCCGCCCTTCCTGGAGGCTCCCGGCGTGTTCGCGATCTTCGCGGCGCGCTCCTTGCTCATGCCCTTCTTGCGAAGGCCCTCGTACTGCTTGTCGTTCTTGACGCTGGATCCGTGGTCCTTGGCCACCTTGTGTCACCTCCTCGCGGTCGCCATCCGCGTTCCCCGGGCCGGCCTCGGCCAAACCCCGACGACGGCGTCCGGCACCTGACAAGGAGCTGCGTGTTTCCATAACGGGGATGCGGGTAGTCACCCGCCACCATGAGCAAGGTGGTCGTCGTCACCGGCGCCTCGGCCGGTGTCGGCCGGGCTACGGCAAAGGCCTTCGCCGAACGGGGTGATCGTGTCGGGCTCATCGCCCGGGGTGACGACTCCCTACAGGGCGCCGCGCGGGACGTCGCCCAGGTCGGCGGCGAGCCGCTGGTCGTCGCCGCCGACGTCGCCGATCCACTGCAGGTCGACGACGCCGCGACGACGATCGAGTCGGAGCTTGGCGAGATCGACGTCTGGGTGAATAATGCGATGGCCACCGTTTTCTCCCCGTTTGCGGAGATCGAGCCCGACGAGTTTGAGCGCGCCACGCGCGTGACCTATCTCGGGGTGGTGTGGGGCACGAGAGCGGCGCTCGGCCGCATGAAGCCGCGAGACCGCGGCGTCGTGGTCCAGGTCGGGTCGGCGCTGGCGTATCGAGGCATCCCGCTTCAGTCCACCTACTGCGGGGCCAAGCACGCGATCAAGGGCTTCACGGAGTCGGTGCGCTCCGAGCTGCTTCACGACGGAAGCGGCGTCCACCTGACGATGGTCCAGCTTCCGGCCCTGAACACGCCCCAGTTTGAGATCGGCCGCGCCAAGGTGGATCGCCACCCGCAGCCCGTGCCGCCCATCTACCAGCCTGAGGTGGCCGCGAATGCGATCGTCTGGGCCTCGGAGCACCGCCGCCGCGAGATCTATGTTGGTGGCCCGACGGTGAAGACGATCTGGGGCAACAAGCTCCTTCCGGCGCTCGGCGACGTGTATTTGGCTCGAAACGGGTTCGGCGTGCAGCTCACGGACGAGCCTCTGCCCGCGAGCCGGGAGGGCAACCTCTTCGCGCCGGTCCCGGGCGACCACGGGACTCACGGGCGGTTCGACGACGCGCGTCGCCACAGCATCCAGCTCGTCCTCGCGAAGCACCGGCGGGTCATCGCCGGCGCCGGCCTCGCGGCTGCGGGGGCGGCGGCGATCACGGCGGCGCGAGCGCTCCGCTGAGCTCGCGCCGGATGGTCCTCGCGGTCGAGAGCAACAGCCAGGAGTTCGAGGGACTCTTCACGCTCTACATGGTCATCGGCATCGTCGTCGCGGCGCTGGTGCTCGGCACGATCGTCTACGCGGTCATCCGCTATCGGCGCCGCGCGGGCAGGGCACCGAGGGAGGTCCGCGGGATGAAGCCGCTCGAGGCGGTCTGGGTCGTGCTCGTCGCCGCCGTGGTCGTGGTGCTGATCGTCTCCACGTTCCGGACGGAGGACCGCGTCGACGCGGTGTCCTCCGATCCGGCTCAGAGCGTCAGGGTCCTCGCGTTCCAGTGGGGCTGGCGGTTCACCTATCCCGGCACGGGGATATCCACCACCGGGTCCCGTGTGCATCCGCCCACGCTCGTCGTGCCGTCGGACGAGCCGGTTCGGTTCGAGCTCTCCTCCCGCGACGTGATCCACTCGTTCTGGATCCCCGAGCTCCGGTTCAAGCGCGACGCGTTTCCCAACCGCGTCACCAGCTTCGACCTGGTCTTCGACCCGGGCGTCACCACGACGGCCCGCTGCGCAGAGTTCTGCGGCCTGGACCACGACGACATGGACTTCCAGGTCGTCTCGATGTCCCCGGACGAGTTCGACCGGTGGCTGCGATCACACGAGCCGTCCGCGCCGAAATCCGGGAGCGGCGCGTGACCACCATCGCCCCCCCGATGCCCCGCGCCGGCCCAGCGGAGTGGCTGCTGGCGACCGATCACAAGCGCACCGCCGCGCGGATGGCGGCGGCAGCCTTCGTGTTCTTCATCGCGAGCGGCGTCCTCGCGCTCCTGATGCGCTCCGAGCTCGCGGAGCCGGGCCTTCAGATCGTCTCAACGGACACCTACAACCAGCTCTTCACGATGCACGGCTCGGGGATGATCTATTTGGTCGTAACCCCGCTCGCGCTCGCCGTCGGCCTGTACTTCGTCCCTCTGCAGATCGGCGCCGCGGACGTCGTGGCGCCGCGCCTCACCGCCTTCGGATTCTGGCTCTACCTGGGCGGCGGGCTGACCATGTACTCGGGGTTCCTCACGTCCACCGGCGCCGGGAAGGACGGCTGGACGGCCTTCTATCCGCTCTCTGGGGAGCAGGCAACGCCGGGGCCGGGAATGGACATGTGGATCATCGGGGTGGCGCTCGCCGTGGCGGGAATGATGATCATTGCCGCGACGATCCTGCTGACGCTGCTGCGCCAGCGGGCCCCGGGGATGGACCTCTCCCGCCTGTCGCCTTTCTCGTGGTCGATGTTCTTCACGTCGACGATGACCGTGACCTCGTTCCCCGTGCTGGTGGTCGCGATGGGCCTGCTCCTCGCCGACCGGAACCTCGGGCCGATCTTCGACACGCCGGGAGGGGCCGCGACCTACCAGAACCTGTTCTGGTTCTACGGGCACCCGGTCGTCTACATCATGTTCTTCCCCTTCCTCGGGGTGGTGGCGGACATCGTCGCCACGTTCTCGCGCCGGAGGCTGTTCGGCTACCCGCTCCTGATCATCTCGCTGTTCGCGTTCACCGGGCTCTCGATGACCGTTTGGGCCCACCACATGTTCGCGACCGGCCAGGTGAACAACCAGTACTACTCGCTCACCTCGACCGCCCTGGCGATCCCGGCCGGCGTCGAGTACTTCGACGTGATCGCGACCATGATCGGCGGCGTGATCCTGCTGCGAACCCCCATGCTCTTCGCGCTCGGGTTCCTGGCCCTATTCCTCATCGGTGGGCTCACCGGCGTCCTCGTCGGGTCGCCCCCCATCGACTACCACGTGCACGACAGCTACTTCGTGGTCGCGCACTTCCACTACACGCTGTTCGGGGGCAGCCTGATGGGAGCGTTCGGCGCGGCCTACTACTGGTTTCCCAAGGTCACCGGGGCGATGCTCCGCGAGTGGCTGGGAAAGGTCCAGTTCGCCCTGCTCTTCATCGGCGTGAACCTGACCTTCTTTCCGATGTTCCTGCTCGGCTACGACGGCATGCCGCGTCGCGTCGCCGACTACTCGCCCTCGGCGGGGTTCACCGGGGACAACCGGCTGGCGACGATCGGTGCCTTCGTCATCGCCCTTGGGATCGCGGTCTTCATCGCGAACCTGGTTGTCTCGCTCCGGTCACGCCGAGAGGCCGGGGACGATCCGTGGGAGGGGCAGACACTCGAGTGGGCGACGAGCTCTCCCCCGCCCCGTCTGAACTTCAACGCCTTGCCGCCCATCCGTTCCTACGCTCCGCTCCTGGACCTGCGCGAGCGAGCGCGGGAGGAGCGTTGAGGGCCGGCGCGCTCATGTTCGGCGCGTGGGGCCTATGGGTTGGCGCCTGGGCGGTGACGCTCGCGATCTGGGGCGAGGCGCTCGTCCCCCTGCTCGCTTTCGGCGGTGCGGCGGCGGCCGCCGCGCTCGCCGCCGGCTACCTGGTGGTCACCTCTCCGCCGGCCGATCCGCCGCGGACCCTTGCCGAGTCCAGCACGGCGCCGCCCGTGATCGCCGCCGGCATCGTGTTGGCGGCAAACGGTCTCGCCTTCGGGTTGTGGCTGATCCTGATCGGCGCCGAGCTCGCGGCCTTCGGCGTGGGCCTGGCGATTGCCGAGCGGCGCCGGGCGAGGGCCCGATGAGACAGCGCGCTCGTCGCCTCCTACCCGCCGCCGCGGCCGCCTCGGGCCTCGGCGCGCTAATCCTCTGGCTCGCGCCCTCGTTCGCGCCAGCCAACCGGGCGGCGACCACGGCGGCCGGCGGGGCATCTCCGGACCAGGCGCTGGTGAAGCGCGGCCGCGGCCTGTTCGTGGAGGGCTGTTCCTCGTGTCACGGGCTCGACGCGCGAGGGATTCCCGATCAGGGACCGTCGCTTCGCGGCGTCGGAGCCGGGGCCGCCGACTTCTACCTGTCCACCGGGAGGATGCCGCTCAGCTATCCCGGTGAGGAGCCGCTGCGCTCGAAGTCACGCTACGACGAGCGGGAGATCGCCGCCCTGGTCGCCTATGTCGCATCCTTCGGCGGTCCGCCGATCCCGCGCGTGAATCCCGAGAGCGCCTCGCTCAGCAGGGGTCAGGAGCTCTTCACCTCCAACTGCGCCGGATGCCACGCGATCAGCGGCGCGGGCGGGGTGGCCACCGGCGCCGCCGCACCGCCGCTGTGGGAGGCGACCCCCACCCAGGTCGCCGAGGCCGTCAGGACCGGCCCCTACCTGATGCCGCGCTTCGGCCCGAAGGACATCGACCAGGCGGATCTGGACGCGCTCGCGGCGTACGTCGCCTACGCGCAGGACCCCGATGATGCCGGCGGCTGGAGCATCGGGAGGATCGGCCCGGTCCCCGAGGGGATGGTGGCCTGGCTGCTCGCGGGGGCGGCGCTGCTGCTCGTGGCGCGCGTCATCGGCGAGCGCCGCAGGGAGCGCCGGCGGTGAGCGGGCGGCGCGCGGAGCTCCTGGTCGCGGCGCTGCTGGCGGGCGCGGCGCTCGCCGCGTGCGGGTTCGTGGTCGTGTACGTGGTCGACGTCGACACCCAGCTGCTGGGCCTGACGCTGGGCCTCGCGCTCGTGGCGCTCGCGGCCGCGGCTGTCGTCGCCGGCAAGGGGCTCGTCCCGCAGGAGGTGAAGGCCGAGGAGCGTCCGGACTTCACCGATCCCGATGAGCGCGCGCGAGCCGAGCGCGAGGCCCGGGAGCTTCACGACGTCGCCGCCGGGGGCGTCGACCGCATCTCCCGGCGCCGCCTGCTGGGGACCGCCGCCGGTGCGGCCGGCGCCGCGCTGGGCGCCGCGATCGTGGTGCCGATCGCCTCCCTGGGGCCGGCGGTCGACGATCGCCTCCGCGAGAGCCCCTGGGCCGACGGCGTCGCGCTCGTGGACGAGAACCGGCTCCCGGTCCCGGCCTCGCACCTGGAGACCGGGAGCTTTTTGACCGCGTTTGCCGATGGAGCCGACCCGGAGGCACTCGCCTCGTCGGTGGTGGTGGTCCGCGTCGACCCGAAGGAGCTGTCGCTCCCCCCGGATCGGCGCGACTGGGCCCCCGAGGGGATCATGGCCTACTCGAAGATCTGCACCCACGCGGGGTGCGCGGTCAACCTCTTCCGCACGCCGCTGTATCCGCCCCGGAGCCCCGGCCCCGCCCTGGTCTGCCCGTGCCATTACTCGACCTTCGACGTGCTCGACGGCGGCTCGGTCGTCTTCGGGCCCGCGGGGCGTCCGCTGCCTCAGCTGCCGCTGCGGATCGAGTCGCGAGGGAACCTGATCGCCGCGGGCCCCCTCTCGGGCAACGTCGGGCCCGCCTGGTCCGGGGTCAGGCAGTCGTGATCCGACGCCTCGAGACCGCCTTCGAGGAGCGCACGGGGGGCTCCTCGTTCCTGCGCTCGACGCTTCGCTACGTCTTCCCGGACCACTGGTCCTTCCTCCTGGGCGAGATCGCGCTGTACTCCTTCGTGGTCCTGATCGCGACGGGCACCTTCCTGGCGCTCTTCTACTCCCCCAGCGCCGCCGAGACGACTTACCACGGCGGCTACGCGCCGCTCGCGGGTCAGGAGATGACCCAGGCCTACGCGTCGGCCATCCATCTCTCGTTCGACGTGCCGGGCGGGCTCCTCATGCGCCAGACGCACCACTGGGCCGCGC
>JBKPFQ010000138.1:0-19506 GCA_046728915.1 Actinomycetota bacterium
GGGGACATCTACCGGTACTGCTACGTCCGCGGCCCCGACGGCATCATCATCGGGCTGGTCGAGGAGCTCCGCTGAACGACACTCCGAGCATCGGCATCACCGCGTGACGGCCCCCGCTCGGTAGGCGGCGACGCCGGCCGCATGGCGGCCTGCAAGTCCGCGACGCCGCCCGCCGAGAGAACCTGCCCACCGCGGAGATGGCCGCGACCGTCTGGGCCCGCGTGCACGCCGAGCCGTGCGCACACGACGGGACAAGCCTCAGCCGCTTGAAGTCCGCGATCGCCGCCCGCTGCGGCGGCGGCAATGGTCCTGACGACACCGTGGACGACTTCGTGAACGCGGTGGTCGCCGCCGACTCGAAGGCGTGCAGCTACCTGACGCCGGACGGCCGCGACGACATGGCGTTCATCGCCAACCCCGAGGCGTCATTCGGGTCGCCCTTTGGCGACAAGTCGTTCCCCTGCACCCAGACCGTCGAGCCGTTCGGTCAGACGATCGGGGACGGTGCGTTGCAGGCCCTCGCGGACGCTGATGCCCACGAGGACGGAGACAAGGCGACGGTGGAGACGCAGGAGACCAAGGTCACACTGACCAAGCTCGGCGGCGACTGGAAGATCGCCGGCATCGCGGACAAGCGGTAGGCGCTCTCAGTCCGAACGTCCACCCCGCGCCAGCGGGTCGGGGACCGCGCAGGCGACGTAGCGGCTGCCGTCCGACTTGATCACGATGCAGCCGACGTGGCCGGGGACGATCGGATCGAGCGACCCGACGGCGTGCACGTCCTCGCCGGCGTTGGCGAAGTAGGCGCCCTCGCCGCCGTCGATCCCGCCGCCGTTGACGAGCAGCGCCTCGGCCCCGTCGTCGAGCGTCGTCCACTCGACCTCGTTTGCATCGAGATCAAGCTCGGGAACGCGGTCGGCGATCCGGTCCAGGAGCTTGAGGCGATCGGCGTCGTGGTCATCCATTGGTCGCGTTCTCCTTTCACGTCACGTCGTCCTCGTTCCGATTCTGCGGCCGGTCCCGGTCGGTGTTCCGGGCATGGCCCCTCCCCTGGCTGAGCCCCTGTCAGCCGAGGGGGCGATGGCGTAGATGTAGCTCGCAGTAGCTCTCGCTCCCCGGCGGCTCCCCTACGGCGTTGGGGGTATCGCGCTGCCCTCGGCCACGTTGACTCCGAACGTCCCGACCGAATCCACTCGATCGCAAGTCGCTAGCCCCTTCGACCCATTCGGGCGGCTCTTTGCCGTGCGGCCAATCCACCAAGCCCCGGGGCGTTGCTCCGCTGCGAGGTTGCCATGGGCCTCCCGCCGGACAGGGTCAGGCGATCGCGCCCCCGCGTTTGGGCCACTAGTGGGCCACGCGCTCCAACGGTCGGGCACGATGGTCGGTGCCCGACCTCGCACGGTTGCAGGGAAGACGTTGAGCGGGAGCGACGGGACTCGAACCCGCGGCCTCCGGCGTGACAGGCCGGCGCTCTAACCAACTGAGCTACGCCCCCAGGAACCAGCGACCGTTGCGGCCGCCCGGGTGATTCTAGGGCGCGCATAATCTCGGCCGCCATGCGGATCGTGACCTATCGCTCCAACCGGGGGGCCCGCGCTGGACTCCTGCGCGAGGGCGCGATAGTCGACGCTCAGGATGCGCTCGGCGGGGAGGGGTCGAGCGTTCGGGATCTGCTCGCGGGCGACCGCCTGGGCGAGCTCGATGCCATCGCATCGAGCGGGGAGATCGCCCTGAACGACGTCGAGCTCCTACCGCCGATCCCGGATCCGGACAAGATCATCTGCATCGGACTGAACTACAGGGCGCATGCGGCCGAGGCGGGCACCGACCCGCCGGACACGCCGACGTTCTTCGCCAAGTTCCGAAACGCCCTCGTCCCGACCGGGGCCACCGTGGGGCTTCCCGCAGCCAGCAGCAAGGTCGACTACGAGGCCGAGGTCGCCTTCGTCGTCGGACGGCGGTGCGCGGACATCGCCGAGTCGGAGGCGGGTGACTGCGTCGCCGGGTACATGCTGTTCAACGACCTTTCGGCTCGCGACCTCCAGTTCGCGACGCCGCAGTGGATCCCGGGGAAGGTCTTCGACGGCTCGGCGCCGTGCGGGCCAGAGCTGGTGACGTCGGACGAGGCGCTGGCCGAGGGACCGATCTCGTTCGCGCTGACGCTGAACGGCGAGGTGATGCAGGACGCCTCCACCGATGACCTGATCTTCGGCGTGGCGGAGCTCGTCGCCCATCTGTCGCGGCTGATGACGCTCGAGCCCGGCGACATCGTGTCGACCGGGACGCCCTCGGGCGTCGGATCCACGCGAGACCCGCGGGTGTGGTTGAAGCCCGGCGACGAGATCGTGATCAGCTCGCCGACGCTGGGCCGGCTGGAGACCCGGATCGCTTGACCGCATTTGGCGACTTACTCACGTATATGACCGGTAAGTCGCCAAATCGGGTGCGTTGTCCCCGCTGTGCCCAGAATGTCGCGGCCAGGAACAGCGGTAGGAACCACACGACGTAGAAATAGAACCAATGCGTCGCGCCGAGCTGCACGGCGATCACGACCGCCGCCGCGAGGGCGGCGATCTGCGCCGGTGTCTTGCGGCGCGGCCACAGAGCTACCGCGACGGCCAAGACGGCGGCCCCCACCCGCTCGACGGGCTGCAGGAACTCGATCGAGGGCGCCTGCCCCCAGACGCTGAAGGGGGAGCTTCGCGCCGCCTGGTAGCCGAGGGTGTGGTCGTAGAACTCGCGCAGGCCGCCCGGCGGGAGGAAGGGAAGGATCAAGGCGGCAGTGACCGCGACGAACACGACCGCGAATACGATCGCCGAGCGCCACCGACGCTCCCCCGTTCCGGTGGCGAACAGGGGCGCGAGGCCCGCCGGGCCGAACTTCGCCCCCGATGCCAGCGCGACCATCACCCCGCGCGCCGGCGCCGAAGTTAGGACGAGCATCGCGCCGACCAGGAGCAGCGCGATCAGCGAGTCGTTCGCGTTGGCGTTCATGGTGTAGAGCGTGAACGGGTAGGCGAGCCAGGCGAAGGCGAGTCCCGCCCCGAGCGACCGTCCCGCGGTGCCCGGGCGGAGCCGGCGACCAAGCGCGTACAGGCCGAGCGCGGTCAGCAGGTCGAAGGCGATGGCGGCCGCATGGGCGGCGGGGACGTCGTCCCAGTGGCCGCTCCAGGGAAAGATCAGCTCGAACGGGACGTAGGCGAGGTAGTTGAGCGGCGCGTAGACGTCGCCCCGGATCGCCAGGCCCTGCGCGAAGTTGCCGGCGTAGAGCTCCTCGCCGTGCGTGATGTGGTCGGCGCCCACGATGCCCGCGAGCCCGATGTCGATGACGTGCGAATCGACGATGTTCAGCGCGACCCGCCCAGCGGCCAGCAGCAGTGCCGCGATCGCGAGCCATCGCAGCGGAACGACCGGGATGAGGGGGCCGGCGCGCTCGCGCGGCCAGAAGCCGCTCCAGAGCATTCGGGCGAGCACGTAGAGCAGCACCGGGTAGGTCAGCGTCACCGACGTGGTGATCTCCGCCCGGTTGAAGAAGAACAGCGAGACGCCGAGCCCGAGCAGCACCAGAAGATCGAGATGAAGGAGGCGGAACGGCCTCCGGGGATCGAAGAACGGGATCAGGAACAGGAGGCACAGGGGGAGCCACACGTAGGGGGCGTTGACCTTCTGCGCGATCGCGCCGCTGTACCCGCGCGCCAGGGGATTGGTGAGCTGGGTGTCGTGCCAGGCTCCGAGCACCTGGCCGGTCCGCCCGTCGACGATCGCCTGCGCGACCTCGGTGCGGTTCGCCTCCGACCCGGTGAAGTAGCTCACCTGCCACTCGTCGCCGCGCTCGAACGCGATCGGGTACATCCCGGGGCTCTCGACTCGCTCGTCCCGCACGGCATCCGTCCGGTTGGCCGCCGCGATCGCCTCGCGCGCGCTGAGCTCGAACCCGGGGGGCGGGCGAGTGAGGGACGGGGGCCGCTCGAGCGGCGGTGGCAGCTGGCCGCCGAATGGCGGCTCGTCGGCGAAGTTCTCCGAGGCGGATGCCTGCGCCGGCGCGGCCAGGGCCAGCGCCAGGGCGCACAGGACGCCGATCAGCAAGTGAGATGAAGAGCCGCGGCTACGGCCGCCGGATTTCGGGCCTCGAGCTCCTCGAAGCGCTCGACCGCCTGATCGGTGGGCAGCGCCTCGACCTTCACGCCACGTGCCGCAAGCGCCTCGATCACCGAGGGCTCCGGCTGCAGGCGGCTGGCGTAGCCGCACCCGAGGATCAGCCGCTGCGGAAGGTCCTCGAGGACGTCGTCCAGGTCCTCCATCACGAGCGAGTGGCCGTCCCGGCGCCACCATTCGGTCAGGACGCGGTCTGGCAGGACGATGACGTCGCGGTGAAGCTCCACTCCGTCGACGACGATCCGTCCCGGGCTGTAGCTCTCAATCCGCGCCACGATCGATCTCGCGCTCGATCGTAGCCGGTGGAGTCGACTGGCCCTCCGACGGTGCGGGAGCCTCCGAGGTCCCGCCGCCCAGCAGGCCGACGCTCAGAAGCAGCGCGTCGGCATCGGCTGGCTCGAGCGGCTCCGAGAGCAGGTGCCCCTGGCCGAGCTCGCATCCCAGTTCCACCAGCCGCTCGCGCTGCTCGGGCCGTTCGATCCCCTCCGCGACCACGCGGAGGCCGAAGATGTCGGCGAGATCGACGATCGCGCGGAGCAATGCGGGTTCCTCGCCGGGACGCCCGATCCCGTCAACGAACGACTTCTCGACCTTCATCACGTCGAGCGGCAGCCGGCGCAGGTACCGCAGTGATGAGTACCCGGTGCCGAAGTCGTCGATCGCGAGATCCACGCCCAGCCCCTTGAGCGCGTCGATCTGCTCGATCGCCTTGTCGAAGCTCTCCATCAACGCGGTCTCGGTGATCTCGAGGGTGAGCCCGGTGGCGTCGAGCTGCGAGTGGGCCAGCGCGTCCGCGACCTCGTGGACGAGGCCCGGCTCGCGAAGCTGGGCCCCCGAGATGTTCACCCCGACGCCGAGCCCGGGATGCCCGGGGTACTTCGCTCGCCAGAGGGCTCCCTGGTGGCACGCCTTCCTCAACACCCAACGCCCCAGCTCGGCGATGAGCCCGCTCTCCTCGGCCAGCGGGACGAAGCTCTCGGGCAGGACGGTGCCGCGAGTCGGGTGATTCCAGCGGACCAGGGCCTCGACGCCCGTTACCGTCCCGTCGACGAGGCTGAAGATCGGCTGGTAGACGACGGCGAGCTCGTCCCGTTCGAGCGCCCGCTTCAGGTCGACCTCGAGCTCCAGCCGCTCGACGATCGCGGTGTGCATGCTGGGCTCATACACCGCGTACCGGCCTTTGCCCCGTCCCTTCGCCCTGTACATGGCGAGGTCCGCGTCGCGCAGCAACGTCTCCGCTTCCTCGGTTCCAGGGGCGATCCCGATGCTCGCGCTGATGTAGAACTCGCGCCCCCGCAGGTCGAACGGCGCCTCCAGGGCGTCGAGCAGGCGCTGTGCGGCACGGGCCGCGTCACCGGGCTCCCTCAGCTCCTCCAGGAGGACAGCGAACTCGTCGCCCCCGAGGCGGGCGATCGTGTCGGCGGGGCGCAGGCAGCCGGCGAGTCGCTCGGCGACGAGGACGAGCAGCCGATCGCCGGTTCGGTGCCCCAGGCTGTCGTTGACGGTCTTGAATCCGTCGAGATCGCAGAACAGGACTGCAACCGGCACCTCGGCGCGCTCGGCGCGGGCCAGCGCGTGCCGCATCCGGTCCAGGAAGAGCGACCGGTTGGGAAGCCCGGTCAGCGAGTCGTGGAGCGCCTGATGCACCGTCTCCTCGAGCGCGCGCGCGTGGTTCAGCGCCAGACTTGCGTGCTCGGCGAGGGACAGGAGCACCTGCTGGTCGCGCGCGTCGTACTCGCGGCCCGAATCGGTCGAGGCGACCCCGAGGCTGCCCACCACCTCGCTTCGCTCGTACACGGGGGCGGCCATCGCGGCGGTGGGCCCCTCGATCGGGAAGTCGGCAAGGGCCGAGGATCCGATCCCGGTCACGGCGTCCGCGAGGACCAGCGTCCGCTCGCGCATCGCCCGGCCCGCGAGCCCCGAGCCGACCGGCTGGCGCCGGTGTCGCCCCAGGAGCTCGTCGTCAGCGCCGACCACCGCCACGGCCGTTGTGTGATCCGGGTCGTCGGGATCCGTGATCCAGAGGATTCCGACCCGGCAGGCGAGCAACTCGCACGCGCCCTCCACGACGGCCTCCAGCACCTCGTGGACGGGCAGCCGGTCGACGATTCCGCGCTGAAGCTGGGCCAGTCGTTCCAGCAGCACCTGCCGCTCCCGAAGGGCACCCAGAAGCCGTGCGTTCTCGCGCGCCTGGTGCTCGAAATCGACGCGAAGCGCCCGCTCGTTCTGCAGCACGGAGGAGATCAGCGCCAGGAAGGCCGCGGGTTGCCGGGGGTCCCGTCCGGGTCCCATCGGTCAGCGCCCGCCCTCGGCCGGGATCTCGTACCGCACCGCCGGCAGCGAGGCCGAACGCGGCGCGGCCGGAGCCAACGACAGCTTGCCCGGACCGCTTCCCTTCCCGGACCAGTCGACCATCTCGGGCTTCACCCTCAGCAACTTGCGCCATGTGTGCGCTCCGATCACGCCGTCGGCGCGGAGGCCACGCGAGCGCTGGAAGCGCGCGACGGCGCCGTAGGTCCTGCGCGCGAAGAGGCCCGTGACCCGGACGCGCTGCCCGGCGCCGCGCAGATGCTCCTGAGCCCACACGACCAGATCCCCCTCACTGCCCTTCGAGAGGACCGGGTAGTTCGTGGCGCCCCGGCGCACGCCTCGAACGCCCTTGTTCACCTCCTGCCCCAGGACGCGCCACTGCTTGCCCGTCGTGTGCTGCCACGACCACCAGCTGATGCCGCGAAAGCCGAATGAGATCGCGAGCCGTCGGAATCGTCGGATCTGCCTGCGGGAGGGACGGCCGCCCGCGTCGCGATAGGTCTGCCCGAGCGGGTAGATCCCCCGCTTGTACACGCGGTTGTAGCGAACCGTGTGGCGGTCGGCCGCGCCGACGCTGACCCCGATCGCGTGCCAGTACACCTGCGGGAGGTTGAAGCGCGCTCCCCCCGGCCCGAGGAACACCGAGTACGGAAACGACGGGTGATAGTCCACGTACGGGAAGGTCGAGAGGGCCGTGGGGAAGTCGCGACCCACGCGGTGACGCAGCTTGTCGATGTATCGGTCGGCGGCCTTGTAGCGCCCCTCGTACTCCGCCTCGGCGTCGATCACCAAGCAGTCGGCCCCCTTGTTGACCGCCTCGGCGCCCCGCTTGGCCTCGGCGGCGGGATGGCCCCCGTAGACGTACTGCCAGGCGCAGACCCGAAGCCCGCGGCGATGGAAGTACCTGACGAGCCCACTGGTGAACTGATCCCACGAATGAGAGCCGTCGGAGCTCTTGATGTAGAGCGTTCGGATGCCGTGGCGCTTCGCCTTCGTGGCGATGCGCGACAGGCGGCCGCCGCTCGACTTGCGGACGTACCAGATCCACATCCCGTCGCCCCGGTACGGGTTGTGCGACTTGCCGCCTCCCTTGGCTGCCGCGCCGGAGGGGCCGCTGCGGCCGGACGCCGCGCCGCCCGTGGGGATCATCAGGGCAAGGACAACGAGAACGGCGGCGAGCGCCACCGGCACGAGTCGCACATCCGGACCATGCCGGCGCGAACGCGTTGACGCCCAGGGCCGCCTGCCTGCCGGCCCGCGCTTGGTGCTCGGAGCGCGCATCTCGGTTTCAACTCCGGCGGGAACCGAGCCGCCCCCGGCCCGTCGCCGATGGGGAGGTAGTATCGCGAAACCCGGCGGCGCAGGTTGATCGCCGGGAAAGCAGGCAAGACAGGATGCGAGTTAAGTGGGTCCTCGGGGCGGCGGTCGTGTTCGCGATGACCGTGACGTTTGCCCTCGGGATGGCACAGCGTGCCGCCGGTCGTCCCCACCACGACTCCTCCGATGCCTCTGGCCCGCTCGACCTTCGCAAGGCGAGCGTCGCTCAGGTGAGGCGATCGGTGCGCCTCTCGGTTCGCACTGAGGGGGCGTTTCACCTCAGCGCCCTGGACCGCCACCCGGACACGAGCGGCGCAGGGGAGCGCTTCATCTGCATTCAGATCCATCGCAGCGGACACAGCCACATGCGCCAACTCTGCTTCGGCAAGGGTCCCAACGGCGACGACGACACCCTCGGGTACGCGATCCTGAACCCCGACAAGTCGGTCCGCTCATGGCAGGGAATCGACGCGCGGGTGGACCGATCGAGCAAGCGCTCGGTGGTGGCGCGGTTCAATCCCGGGGCCGCGGGCCTACGTCCTGGCTCCTACCGCTGGCATTTCCTCAGCCAGTGGACCGGCGCGAACTGCCTTCCGTCCGGCCCCGTCGCCTCCAGGGCGGCGCGGGGCGCGGAGGACAACATCTGCTTCGACCGCGCACCGAACCTCCGCGACGCCAGGTTCAAGCTGCACCGCGTCCAACCGGTCGGATGCAGGGACTCCGGCGGAAGTCCCCGCTTCAGCGGTCCCGAAAACCGCGAGCGACTGGCGCTGACATTCGACGACGGTCCGAGCTCCTATACCCCCCAGATCCTCTCCATCCTCGAGCACCACCATGCCAAGGGAACGTTCTTCGAGATCGGCGAGCAGGTGTCGAGCGCCTCCCGCGCGGTGCTCAGGGCTGGAGAGGAGTTGGCCAATCACAGCTACCACCATGAGTCCTATCCGAGCCGCTGGTCCATGTCGGCGACGAACAACCGCATCAAGTCGGCGACCGGCTTCGAGCCATGCCTGTTTCGCCCGCCCGGCGGCGCCTACAACTCACGCGTCGTCGGCGACGCCAAGGCCCTCGGGATGACGACGGTGCTCTGGAACGTCGATCCACGGGATTGGTCCAATCCCGGATCCGGCGCGATCTACAGCCGGGTCGTCAGCGCCGCGCGTCCGGGCGCGATCGTCGTCATGCACGACGGCGGCGGCAATCGCAGCGAGACGGTCGCCGCGCTCCCGCGCATCATCAGGACTCTTCACGGACGCGGCTACCGCCTCGTCACCGTCAGCAAGCTCCTCCACCAGCGAACGATCTGGGGCGAGGTCCGCAAACCGAAGCCGTTGCGAATTCCGTGGGGCTTCCTAAACAGTCCTGCGGGTGCCGCGCCAGCCACTGAAGAACATGAATAGCGCGACGAGCGCGAGCACGAAGAGGATCGGGTGGACGATCGCTCCTCCGGCGATCGCAATCACCAGCAGGATCACTCCCAGGATCAGCCACAACATCACTCGCTCCTTCCTTGAACGGTTCTGCGCCGGATACCCGTGGGAATGAGCAGGGAAACGACCGGCGGGCCACCCGGGCGCGCCCGCCACGTCGATCGCTGACTTATCGGCTAACCGCCGAGGAGGTTGCCGAGGGCTCCCGAGACGCCACCCTGGCTTCCACCGGACCCGGAGGCGGCGGCCGCCACCTGTCCCTCGGAGGGCTGGATCAGAAGCCACCCCGAGCCCGAGAAGCCCATCTGAATCGTCTCGCCGGACCCACGGCCGGTGAGCGTCTTGATGTTCACGTCGGTCTTGATCGACGTGCTCACCCCGCTTGACCACGTGATCGCCGCCTGCGGATCCGCGAACGTCTGCTCGCCGTCGAGCCGGAGCAGGAGCGGTGGTCCGTCGGAGACGAGGGCGATCCAGCCACTACCCGAGAGCTCCATGTTGTAGAGCCCGCCGGCGAGCGCACTCGACGCACCCTCGACTCGCCTGATGTCCCAGTCGATGCCGGCGTCGAAGGCGAGGACGTTTGCGCCGTTCGCGGTGATCTTGTCGTTCTCGAGCTTGATCAGGTGGACGTCCTGAGCCAGATCGGCGAGGAAGACCTCCCCGCTGCCGGAGATCTTCATGAGCTTGGTGCCCTCGCTCGTGACCGCCTTCTTGAGCATTCTCGAGACGCCACCGCTCCCCGCGTGCTCGAACTTGACGTCGCCCTGGTAGGCGACCATCGAGCCGAGCTTGGCCTGGATGGTGACGTCGGAGAGCTCGACTTTCAAAAGCTTGGAGTTCTGGAGCGAGAACGGCTCGGCGCTCTCGGTCTCCTGGAACTGCGCTAGTGACTGCTCGACCGACATGCTGTGCTCCTTCCGTGGCTACCTGAAGCCGGCAGGATACGCCCGACGTCAAGGGCCTCAGCGCGAAGATGGGCGGTGCCGGACTCGAACCGACGGCCTTCGCGGTGTAAACGCGACGCTCTCCCAGCTGAGCTAACCGCCCACGGGGATTATGGCCGCACCTGGCTAGCGAGGTGGTGGCGTCGAGGGGTTCTCCACCTCGACCCCGAGACGTCGGTACGCGGACACGGAATAGGCACGCGCGCGTGCGTGCAGGATTGGATCGTCGGTCAGCTCGATGCCATCGACGACCCGGGTCGGGTCGAAGACCTCGATGTGATCGCCGGTCTCGGGGTCCTCGATGATCTCGGTGATCTCGAGCCTGCCGGCGGTCACCCGCTCGCGGTCCTCCGGCCACAGCGCCGTCGCGTCGTCGATCGGATCGCCCTCGGCGGGAATCTGAAACTTCAACTCGAACGCAACCGAGCCACCGGCAAGGCGCTCCGCGAGCTCTGAGCTCAGGTAGTCGCCGCCAAGCGAGCGCGCGTGGTCGTCCGGGATGGTCGCCTCCCCGGCCTGCGGCCGCCATCGGTAGCGGACGAGGGTCAGCGCCCCGTCCGCGTTGAGCAGCCGGAAGGTGTGTGGCGAGTGGTAGGCCTGCGTCGCGAAGCTGGCGGGCGGCTCGGTGTTGAGCGTCCACTGGACCGCGGTCTGGCTCTCCGGGTGTTCGGCGAAGAAGGCGCCGAGCTTCTCCCAGTCCGGCTGCCCGGTCTCGGGATCGGGCTTGCGGAGCCGGATGAACTCGAGGAACTCCTCGGGCGTTCGGAGCACGAAGGCCGGAGTGGTCACGGCGAGGATGTCGGCCTCGTCGCCCGCCGCGGGGCGCAGCCGGACCGCCATTCCGCGCGCATCGCGCTGCCAATCGTCCGATTCTGGGTCGCCGCTGCCGTTCGAGAAGCGGATCACGGCCGGGGTCGAATCCCCCTGGAAGTGAGCGGCCCGGCAGAGCTCAGCGGCCTCCGCCGTCGCGGTGAAGGTGCCCGCGCACCAGGTGCCCTTGGCGTGCAGGGCGCGCGTGTGCGGATGCGAGCCGTAGAGCGCGTTCGCCGCGTCGACGATCTGCTCGTAGAGGTCGCCGCCGGCCATCGCGCCCACCGTATCCCACTGCGGTGGGTCGTGAAGGTTGGGTCACGGCCCACTAGGTTGGGAGCATGGATCTCGGGATCGAGGGCAGGACGGCGCTGGTGATGGGCGCGAGCCGGGGACTTGGACGCGCCATCTCGGCGGCGCTGGCGCGGGAGGGGGCCCGGGTGGCCATGGCGAGTCGCTCGCACGAGCGGGTCGCTGCGGCGGCGGCCGAGGTCGAGGGCGAGACGCGGGCATTCGAGGCCGATACGTCCCACCTCGACCGGCTCGCGGCGCTGCCGTCAGAGGTGGCGGCCGAGCACGGCCCGGTCGACATCCTGGTCACCAACACCGGCGGTCCGCCACGCGGCGGGACGTTGGATCACCCGCGGGACGCGTGGGAGCAGGCCTACCGATCGCTTGTGCTCGCCCCGCGCATCCTCGCCGAGGCCGTGCTGCCCGGGATGCGCGAGCGCCGGTGGGGTCGGATCGTGAACGTGGGGTCGGGCACGACCCGTGAGCCGAGCCCGCAGATGACGCTGTCGACCGCTCATCGCATGGCGGCGATCGGGTTCTTCAAGACGCTCGCCGATGAAGTGGCCGCCGACGGAATCACGGTGAACACGGTCGCGACCGGTCGCTTCGCGACGGAGCGGCTGGCGTCGATCTGGGGCTCGTGGGAGGAGATGGAGCAGCGCGCGGCCGAGGGCGTGCCCGCCGGCCGTCTCGGACGGCCCGACGAGTACGGCGATCTGGTGGCGTTCCTGTGCTCCGAGCGCGCGGCGTATCTGACGGGCGCCGTGATCCCGCTCGACGGCGGTTTGGTCCGCTCGGCCTAGGAACTACCGCTCAGGGTGCCGGCCGCGAGCACGGCGGCCGCGAACAGCCCGATCGTGATGAAGCGCAGACGCCGCGGGGTGAGCCAGTCCGCCTTCTTGCGCGCCAGCCACGAACGGGCACCGCTGGCGGCGGCGACCGAGCCCATCGCGGCGTACATGCACTGCACGCACATCGTGTAGCGATTATCGCACCGCGGTTCGGGGCGGCCGAGGCTTCGGCTAATTTCATCACCCGTACAAGTGAGAATGATTCCCATTATCATCGCCCGGTCACTCGAACCCTGAGGCCATGCATGTTCGAGCCGTTCCAACTCCCATTCGTCCAGCGCGGCGTGTTCGAGGTGCTCCTGCTGTCGCTTGCGCTGGGCGTGCTCGGCACCTGGATCGTGGTGCGCGGTCTCGCGTTCTACTCGCACGGGCTGGCGACGTCCGCGTTCCCGGGACTGGTGCTCGCGGACGGACTGGGTTTCGCGCCCCAGGTCGGGGCGCTCGGGATGGGTCTTCTGTTCGCGGTCGTGGTCGGCCGTCTGGGCGCCGGACGGCGGGACCTGTATGACAGCCGGACGGCCCTGGCCCTGGTGGGCGCCCTCGCACTCGGTGTGATCCTCGCCTCGGACGTCTTCCACTCCGGCTCGAACATCGAGACGCTGCTATTCGGCAGTCTGCTGATACTCGGACCCCGCGATCTGATTCTCGCCGGAGCGCTGAGCGTTGCCGCGGTCGTCGGGAATCTGCTGCTTGGCCGCAGCTGGCTGACGACTGGCTTCGATCCCGAGGGGGCGCGCTCGCTGGGCGTGCCGACGCTCGTTCCCGATCTTGTCCTGCTTGGGCTCGTAGCCGTGGCTGCGGTGGCGGTGCTGTCGGCCGCCGGCGCGCTGCTCGCGGCGGCTCTCTTGGTCCTTCCAGCCGCGACGACCCGCCTGTGGGTGCGGCGCATGCCCGGCTGGCAGATCGCCACCGTGCTGCTGGTCGCGGCGGAGGGCGTGGCCGGACTGTGGCTGTCGGTGGAGGTCAACGCTCCACCCGGTGCGGCGATCGCCGTGCTGGCGGGTGGGGTGTTCGTGATCGCCGCGGCGTTGAAGGCCGTGGGGCGGTGGAGGTGGCGCCTGGCCCTCGCTCCGGCGGCCGCTGCTGCGTGCGCCCTCCTGGTCGGCTGCACCCAGGTCGATAGCTCCTCCGGGGACCGGTTGTCGGTCGTGGCCACCACCACGCAGGTCGCCGACTTCGCCCGCAACGTGGGCGGCAACCAGCTCGATGTCCACCAGATCCTGCAGCCGAACACCGATCCCCACGAGTACGAGCCGCGCCCGAGCGACGTGACCGCGACCGCCGGCGCGACGCTGGTGTTCGAGAGCGGCGACGAGCTCGATACATGGATGGATCGCGTGGTCAGCGAGTCGGGCGCCGACGCGAAGGTGATCGACCTGTCGGCTCGCCTACCGGTGACGGTGCCGGGCGAGACCAGCGGGCCGGAGGCGTCGCGGTACGACCCGCACTGGTGGCACGACCCGGTCAACGCGGAGGCGGCGGTGCGCGAGATTCGCGACGCGATGATCGAGGAGGATCCCTCGCAGCGCAAGGTCTTCGAGACGAACGCGCGTCGCTATCTCGAGCAGATCCGGAGGCTGGATGCGGGGATCCAGAGGTGCTTCGCGTCGGTCCCTCGGGACGAGCGCAAGCTGGTTACCGACCACGATGCGTTCAATTACTTCGCCAAGCGATACGGAATCCAGGTCGTCGGAGCGGTCATCCCCTCGCAGACGACGGAGGCGCAGCCGTCCGCGGGGGACATCTCGCAGCTGGCCGAGGAAGTTCGCCGTGAGCACGTTCGCGCGATCTTTCCCGAAAGCTCGATCAACCCGGACGTCGCGCACGCCCTCGCGAAGCAGACCGGCGCCATCAGCGATCTGACCCTGTACGGCGACACGCTCGGCCCGGGCGGCTCCAACGGGGCCACGTACTTGACGATGGAGCAGGCGAACGCGGACGCGATGGTCCGGGGCTTTACCGGCGGCAAGCTTGGCTGCCGGATCGGGGGGCTGGGATGACCGACCGGGAGGTGGCAGCGACCGTGGTTCCCGGGCTCGGCGGCGGGGAGGCAGCGATCGAGGCCCGGGGGCTCGCCGTCGGATACGACGGCTCACCAGCGCTGCGCGATGTCACGTTCGGCGCCCGGGCGGGCGAGCGGATCGGCGTGCTGGGCCCGAACGGGGGTGGGAAGACGACGCTGTTTCGCGCCCTGCTGGGCGAGCTGGAGCCGATGGCGGGGAAGCTTCGGGTGGCCTCGCGCTGCGCGACGGTTCCCCAAACGGAGCGATCCCGGCTCGATTACCCGGTCAGCGCGCTGGATGTGGCGCTGATGGGAACGATCCCGCTCCGGGGCTGGTGGCGCCATCCGCGGCGAAGCGAGAGGTCGCTCGCCAAGGAGGCGCTCGCCTCGGTTGGCCTGGCCGAGTTGGCGTCACGAAGCTTTGGTGAGCTCTCCGGCGGTCAACGCCAGCGGGTGCTGGTCGCCAGGGCGCTGGTGCAGCACGCGCGCGTCCTGCTGCTGGACGAGCCGTTCACCGGGCTCGACGCGGCGAGTGCCGCCCGCCTGAATGCATTGATCGACCGCCTCGCCGAAGAGGGCCGGGCGGTGTTGATCGCCACCCACGACATCGAGCAGGCCCGCCGGTGGGATCGCGTCCTCTGCCTGAATCGTCGCCAGATTGCGTTCGGGCCGCCGAACGAGGTGCTGACGATGCCGGTGCTCGAGGCAACGCATGGCGGCATGATCGTCGAGCTGCGCGATAACGGTGAGCACGTCGCGGTGATGCCGGCGCACCACCACGAGGGGGCGAGCGACGATGATTGACGTCGCTCCCGCAAGCGGCGCGCTTTGGCACGCGATCGCCGATCCGTGGGGACAGGCGATCGTGCGCAGGGCCTTTCTCGAGATCACCCTGATCGGCCTGCTCGGTGGTCCACTCGGCTGCTGGATCGTGTTCTACGGGCTGTCCTACAGCTCGGAGTCTCTCGCCCACGGCCTGTTTCCCGGGCTGGTTGTCGCAGCGCTCACCGGGATTCCGCTCATCCTCGGCGGGGCGGTTGGGCTGGTCGTCGCCGCGTTGGGGATCGCGATCGCGGGGCGGGTGCCGACGATCGGGCGAGATGCGGCCGTCGCGATCGTGATCACGACGCTCTTCGGGCTTGGCGCCCTGCTGGCCCTTTCACCCGCATCCCCGCCGGGCATCCAGGGGCTTCTATTCGGCGACGTCCTGGGAGTGAGCGACGGAGATCTGGTTTTCGCCGCCGTCGCCGTCGCGGTGTCGGCCGCGTCGCTGTGGACGCTCCACGGCTCGCTGCTGGTCGTTGGCTTCGACCGCGGTTCGGCGCGCTCGCTGGGCGTATCGCCGCTGTTGGTTGACGCGGCGCTGCTGGTGCTCCTCGCGCTCGCGATCCTGGCGGCGGTGCAGGGACTCGGCAATCTCCTGGCGCTGGCGATGCTTGTCGCACCCGGCGCCACGGCGGCCCTCGTCGTGAAGCGATTCGCACCGATGCTGTGGCTTGCCGCGGCGCTCGCCGTGGCGGCCGGCTTCGGCGGGCTGTACGCCTCGTACTACCTCAACACCGCGGCGGGCGCTTCGATCGCCGCGGTCACGGTCGTTCTGTATGCGGTTGCCGCGGTCGGGGTTTGGCTGATCCGCGGTTCACGACGAGCTCTGGGGCGGGGCTCGGCCGTTGGCGGCCTGGAGCCTGGGTACGCTCGAGCGCATGAGTGAAGCGACCGGCACCTGGCGCGAGCGCGCATTGGACGAGCTGCAGTCGGCGGGACTGCGCAAGGGGCCGGCGCGGCTGTCGGTGATCGACCTGCTCTCGAAGCAGCCCTGCGCGCTCACGGCGCAGGAGATCGAGGCGGACCTGCGGAGGAAGGGACACCGGGTCGGCCTGGCGACGGTGTACCGGACGCTCGAGCTGCTGGCCGACATGAAGCTCGTCGGCCGGCTCGAGGTGGGGCAGGGCATGGCGCTGTACGAGCCGCTCACGCCCGGGGGCGATCATCACCATCACCTGGTCTGCGATCACTGCGGACGGGTGATCCCGTTCGACGACGACGAGCTCGAACAGACCATCGACCGCCTGACCCACAAGGTGCGGTTCCAGGTCGCCGAGCACGACGTCGTGCTCCACGGGGCCTGCCGAGCCTGCCGCAACTGAGCGGCCCGGCTCCCGCCTAAGCGGGCGCTTCGCTCGCGCGCGGGCCGGGCCCGGCACCCCTTCGTATCAACGGGCCGCGGCGTGCCTTCACCGCGAGCCAGACGGTGCCGGCGGCGATCATCACGACGCTGATCAGCTGGGCCTCGGTGAGTCCGAGGAGCTCCGGGCTGTTGCGACGGATGAACTCGACCAACAGGCGCTCGGTGCCGACCAGCACCAGGTAGATCGCGAACAGGATGCCGGGCTGCACGCGGTCGCGGAGGCGCCAGAGGAAGTAGGCGACCAGCCCCATCGCGAGCGTCTCGTAGATCGGCGTCGGATGGACGGGGGTGTCGATCGGCTTCGTCCCGTTGGGATAGGCCATCGCCCACGGCCCGTCCCACGCCTTGCCATAGTCGCCGTCGCCGGAGACCTGGCAGCCGATGCGGCCGATGGCGTAGCCGACCGACAGCGGCACGGCGCAGATGTCCAGGAGCGTGAGGTTGAGCATCTTGCGCCGCCACGCCCACAGCGTGACGCCGATCGCGCCGCCGATCGCACCACCGAACCAGACGAGGCCCGAGCCGGAGAAGAGGTTGCCCAGCAGGTCGCCCTTGACCGCGTCGTAGTTCTCGATGACGAAGTTGAGGCGGGCGCCGATGATGCCGCCGACGAGCGCCGCGATGACCACCTCATAGGCCCAGTCGGTCGGCTTGCCGAGCTCCTTGAGGCGCCGACCGAGCACCGCCCCCGCGGCGATGAACCCGAGGGCGAACATGATCCCGAACGTTTGGAGCGTGACCGGGCCTAGATGGATCTCGGGCTGCATCGTGATGGCCCCGGGGGGAGTCGAACCCCCGCTCCCAGGTTGAAAACCTGGTGTCCTGACCGTTAGACGACGGGGCCTAGAGACCTCAGTCTAGGTAGCGCCGCAGGCCCACAGACAACTTTTGGGGATCTGGGGACGCTATAGCGACCCTGAGATCCCAAAACCTCATTCTTCCCCGGCGCGGGGATGGACCGAGCCTAGTCGATGAGCCGTTCCAGCAGCGCCTTCTGCGCGTGTAGGCGGTTCTCCGCCTGGTCGAAAACGGCCGAGCGCTCGCCGTACAGGACGTCCTCGGTGATCTCCTCGCCCGGATGGGCCGGCAGGCAGTGCAGCACGATCGCCCGGTCCGCTGCATGCGCCAAGAGCTCGGCGTCGACGCGGTATGGAGCCAGGTCCGAGCGCCGTTGTTCCGCGTCCGTCTCGTCCCCCATGCTCACCCAGACGTCGGTGTAGACCGCATCGGCGCCCTCGACGGCCTCCGCCGCATCGGCGGTATCGAGCGCCGCGATCTGCGGCTCCAGCTCGTAGCCAGCCGGCGAGGCGACCCGCACCTCCACGCCGACGATGCGCGCCATGACCGCCAGCGACCGGGCGACGTTGTTGCCGTCGCCCACGTAGGCGAGCTTCAGGCCATCCAGCTCGCCGAAGCGCTCGCGAAGGGTCAGTAGGTCGGCCAGCACCTGGCAGGGGTGGTGGATCGGAGTGAGGCCGTTGATCACCGGCACCGCGGCGCCGGCCGCCAATCCCTCGACCGCTTCCTGAGAGCCCGCGCGGACCACCATCCCATGGACGTAGCGGGACAGCACCCGAGCCGTGTCCCCCATCGACTCCCCGCGCGAGAGCTGCAGCTCGTCGCCGCGGAGCACCAGCGGCGTCCCGCCGAGCTCCCCCACCCCGACCTCGAACGAGACGCGGGTTCGGGTTGACGGCCGTTCGAAGACGAGCGCGATGCTCCTGCCGGCCAGCGAGTCACTCCCCAGCCCCGCCGCCCTGCCGGCCTTCAACTCCGCGGCCCGGTCGAGCAGCGCGTTCAACTCATCGCGCGAGAGCTCTTCGCCGGTGAGGAAATGGCGGGCCATGGGAAGCGGGAGATGGTACGCCCCGGGTAGAAGAGGCGCAGGCGATGCAGTTCGATGCAGTCAGCTGGAACGTCTTCCACGGACGCGATCACCCGCCCGACCCGGCCCTGTTCACCTGGCGGTCGTGGCTGTTCGGGACCGAGGAGCGAAACGCCACCCACGTCCAGGTCAACCGCAGCCTGTACCGGGAGTTCGCCCAAGTCCTCGCGGGGGCGCGATGGGACGTCGCCCTTCTCCAGGAGTTCCCGCCCCGATGGGCCCATCCGATGGCCCGCGCCTGCGGCGCCGATCTGCAGCTCACGCTGACGTCGCGCAACTGGCTCCAGTTCATCCGCCGGCCGATCGCCAGCCGCAACCCCGACCTGATGGGAGCGTGGGAGGGCGGCACCAATGTGATCCTCGCCCGTGGGGCGCTGCACTCCAGGCAGCGCGCCAGGGAGGTGGTCCTGCGGGGCCCGCCAGAGCGCCGTATGGTCACGCTCGCGCGGCTCGAGCCCGGGCTCGCGGTCGCAAACCTCCACGCCAGCGGGCCGTCGCCCCTCGCCGCCGAGGACACCCGGCTCGCGGCGGAGGCCGCAGTGAACTGGGCCGGCGACGATCCGCTGATCCTGGGCGGGGACCTGAACGTCAGCCCGGGCGAGTCCGGCGTCTTCGACGAGCTCCGGCGCCGCTTCGGGCTCGGCCCGCCCACCGGGCCGCGATCGATCGACCATCTCCTCGCCCGCAACCTCCAGATCGTCGAGCCGCCGGCCGCCTGGCCCAACGAGGGACGCGAGGTGAGGGAGGGCGATCTCGCGATCCGCCTCTCCGACCACGCTCCGATCCAGGCCCGCTTCGCCCTGCCGGGCTGATTCGTGCGGCCGCCTCGAGTTAGTGAGATAGTCCGGCCATCGCGCTTCCCGGCGCGGGCGGCGCGGACGAGAAACTGCGATAGGAGGAGTCTTGATGGCGACTAGATCGGGCGGCTCACGTTCCAGGTCGGGATCCCGCAGCTCGAGCAGCTCACGTTCGGGCACCAAGCGCACCACCTCGAAGCAGAGCGGCAGGAGCCGCGCCACCACCAGTGGGGCGGGGCGGGCGGACAAGAGCGTCGAGGCGTTCCGCGACGCCTTGGAGCGCAGCGTGACGCTGTCGCGCGATCGCCTTCAGGACGTGGTCGACGATGCAGTGAAGCGCGGGCGCATCACGCGCGACGACGCCAACGAGCTCGTCTCGAGCCTCCTCACCCGAAGCCGCCGCTACAGCGACGAGCTCATCAAGCAGCTCGAGCGCCTGCTCGACCAGGCCCAGCGCGAGATCGAGACCCGCGCCGCGCCCGCCCGCCGGGGTGCGTCCGCCCGCGCGCGGCGCGCCGCGCGC
>JBKPFQ010000139.1:0-3838 GCA_046728915.1 Actinomycetota bacterium
GCACGGCACGGCCCGTGGCACGCTCGGCGAGGGCGCGCAGGGCGAGCCGGCGAAGCGCGGGCTCGGAGCCCACCAGCGCGTCGGCGCGGATCGCGACGGCGCCGGCCCCCGCGCCCGCCGCCTCCAGCGCCTCGAGCACCACCCGGTCGAGCAGCCTGGCCTCCTCGATCATCTCGGCCTGGGTCTCGGCGATGTTCCGTTCGGCGCCGGGGCTCAGATCGCGCAGCACGGGAAGGATCTCCGCCCGGATCCGGTTGCGGGCAAACGCCGGATCGAGATTGGTCTCATCGTCCGCGAACGGCAATCCCGCCTCGGTTGCGAGCCGGCGAAGCTCGACGCGCTCCAAGCCGAGCAGCGGGCGGACGACGCGCCCGCTCTGCGCCGGAAGGCAGCGAAGGCTCCGGGCCCCCGGCGAGACCGCGAGGCGGTAGACGACCGTCTCGGCGAGGTCCGTCCGCGTGTGGCCTGTAGCGATCCAGTCCCCGCCGGTGCGAATCCGCAGGCGCTCGGCTGCCGCGTACCGGAACTCCCGCGCCGCCGCCTGCAGGTTGCCGTGGAGCGTCGCCGGACGATCGATGTGCAGGTCGATCCGCAGCCGCGAGCAGAGGTCGCGGCAAACGCGCTCGTCGCGGTTCGCGGAGTCGCGCAGGCCGTAGTTGACGTGGATGGCGTGGACGCGTTCGGGTCCGATCGCGCGGGCCAGCCCGGCGGCCGTGCACGCCGAATCCGCCCCGCCGGAGACCAGCATCACTCCCGAGGAGATGGGATCAACAAGGCCGCTCCGCCGCACGGCCTCGGTGAGGCGATCCAGAGCCTCCTCGCTTCCCATGCGTCGATCTTAAGGTGGGGGGCGGCGCCAGCCGCAGTTACCTGAAGGCGGACCCTGTGGCTCTACTCGTAGGCGATCCGGTCGGGGGCGGCGTCCGGCTCCCGCGCGCGAGCCACGAAGAGCTCGACCGGCTGCGGGAAGCCCTTGAGCTCGACGGCGCCGATCGGATCGAACTCCAGGTAACCCGATTCGCCGATCGCGTCGGCGACGGCGGCCGTGACCATGACCTCTCCCCCCAGTGCTCGCGCGACCACGCGATGCGCGAGGTTCACCTCGCTTCCGAAGTAGTCGCCGTCCCGATACACGGCTCGACCGCGGTGGATCCCCACCCGCGGCTGAGGTCGCTCCTGGAACAGCCCGAGGAACCCGATCGCCCACTCCGTCAGGGTGACCGGGTCCGGGGAGACGATCATCACCTCGTCGCCGATGGTCTTGACGATGAGCGCCTCGGCCGGCAGCGTCGCGTCAACCGTCTCGACGAATCGCTCCACGAGGTCGAACGCTTCCTCGTCTCCC
Source organism: Actinomycetota bacterium (assembly GCA_046728915.1). Taxonomy (GTDB): domain Bacteria; phylum Actinomycetota; class Thermoleophilia; order Solirubrobacterales; family 70-9; genus AC-56. The sequence continues at coordinate 1,346 of JBKPFQ010000139.1, forward strand.
TCCTCCTCCGTGTAGCGGGTGAAGCCGGTGAGGTCGACGAAGCAGAACGCCATCTGGACCCGGCCCAGCTGGCGCTGCCCGGCCAGCTCGGTCTCCATGTGCCCGACGACGTCCTGCTCGATGTAGAAGCGCAGGTAGCGCTGGTGGATGTATTCCATGAGCGGTGAGGTGATCGGGAGGAGATCCCGCGCGAGGCCCTCCATCTCCTCGGCCATCTGAAGCGCGTCGACGCCCTGTCGAATGAGCGGCTCGTGCACGTATAGGTGAAAGAGCCGCACCTCGGCCTCGGCGATCTTCCGGATCGACTGGGCGTAGACCCGGATCAGCTGGAGGAGCGCCACCAGCGGAAACCCGGCCCGCAGCACGTCGCGGATGTGCTCCATCGCGACGACGTCCTGCTCGTTGAGGGTGCCCTCGAGTGCCGTCGGCGTTCCGAGCAAGGACATCATCCGCTCGATCAGCGCCTCCTCCAGGCCGGTGCGCTCCGCGGCCTCGAGCCGGGTCAGGTTGCGCTCGCGGCCGGGGAACAGGTCCTCGACGTAACCGAACGCCAGGCGCCCCTCGCGAACGGCCCGGCGAAGCTCGGCCAGCGAGTGACCGCGCTCGCGAAGCCGGCTCACGACCCGCGCCTGAGCGGCGGCGGCGGTCGTCCACCTCCCGCGCCTGACCGGGATCACGCCCTCCTTCACCCAGCGCTGCAGGGTGGACGGCGAGACACCCGCGATCTTCGATGCCTCGCTCATGGAGATGTGATCGTCCGGCATCGGGGTCGATCCTTTCAGGGTCGTCCGGCTGTTTGGCGCCCGCGCCCGGCGGACGGTTCCTCCCCCGGCGAAACGCCTCCCAACGTAGAGCGACGGGGCTCGCGCCTCCCCGTCGCCCGCGGGCGTTCGGCCCGCCACGTCGGCCTACGGCGTGCTGGCGCCTCGCGAGCCCGCTCCTCCGCCCCAGTCGCCGAAGGGCGACGGAGCGGGGCCCACTGCGGCCTTTTTCCAATCTCTCAGGACGGGAGGCTACGCCGACCGGCGCGCCACGTCAACGGGGATTGGCGCCGGCGTCCTCGGCGGGACTGGCACCCAAAGGGGGCCCGAAACGGCTCGCGTGGCCCGATGTGGACAGTTTGTTTCGCATAGCGAAAGCAAATGTCCAATCCGCCTCGTGGCGCCCTCCTTGGGGTGCCCCTCGCCTGGGGCGGCCCCCGGCCGGGGCGCAGCCGGCTACTCCAAAACCAGGTGCGGGTGCTCCTGCGTCACGAGGCGTTTGTAGGAGCCGACCAGCAGGCGGAGCGCCGGGACGTAGACGAGCGCCGACCTGGTGTCCCCGGTGGCACGGACACGACCGCGAGCGATCGCGATCGCCAGGCTCTCCTTTCCCTGGAGGTAGGCGTTCGCCACCTTCGAGCCCATCATCAGCTTCAGCTTGGGCTTCCAGTCCACCTCGTCGGAGAAGTTCCACCGCAGATGGTGATCGCCCTCCTCCGTCGCGGCGAGGTTCAGGACCAGGGGGAGGTCTGGAAACTCGAATCGGACCCGGAGGCCCGCGGCCCGCAGCAGCGGCCCGGCGTGGTCGTCGGCGTCGGCCTCGGTGAGCACGTCGTCGAGCAGATGCCGGAACTCGGCGGCGGCGGTCGGTGACGATCCCATCCCGCTCCCCATCTCGAGATGGAGGCTATCGCTACAAGGGGGTGAAGAACGCCGCTCGGCGCGTGACGAGGTTCTCGTACAGCTTGGCCTGAATGGTCTCCCTGACCTGCTCTGAGAGGTCGAACAGGAGCCGGCGGTCCTCGGCCGCATCGGGCCCGTGCTGCGAGACGTCGATGGGCTCGCAGAACTCGATTCGCCACTTGGACGGCAGCGGGATGAGGCCGAGAGGTCCGAGCCACGGGAAGGTGGGGGTCACCGGGACGAACGGCGCTCCCAGCGCACGGGCCAGGGGCCTCGCATCGCCGAGCTTCGGATAGATCTCCTCGGAGCCCACCACCGCCACCGGCACGATCGGGGCGCCGGTTCGAAGGGCGACCTCCACGAAGCCGCCCCGGCCAAAGCGCTGGAGCCGGTAGCGCTCCGAGAACTGCTTCCCGGTGCCCTTCGCCCCCTCGGGAAACACCATCACGAGCTCGTCCTGGTCGAGGAGGCGTGCCGCGTTGTGCTTGCTGGCGGGCACCCCGCCGACCCGGCGCATGAAGGCCGAGACGAACGGAAGCACGAACGCCCAGTCCAGAACGAGGAACCGCGCCCAACGGGGCAGCGGATGCCGCTTCATGATCGACAGGAGGATCATCGAGGCGTCGAATGGAAACAGCGCCCCGGCGTGGTTGGACACCAGGAGCGCTCGCCCGTGGGCCGGGACGTTGGAAACTCCCTTCGCCTCGACCCGCCACCAGGTCTCGTACAGGAACTCCAGGAGCGGAAACACGGCCTCGGCGAATTCCTCGTCGAAGCCCCACTCGTCCTCGTGGTAGTCGCCGCGCATCCGGCGAGACAGGAGTTGCAC
>JBKPFQ010000140.1:0-40223 GCA_046728915.1 Actinomycetota bacterium
TGATCAGCGTCTGCCCATCCCCCTCGGCGTGCCGGCTCGCCAGCAGGTCCCGGCGGTCCAGGTCGAGCTCGCTCATGACGTCGTCCAGGAGCATCAGGGGCGGCGTTCGGCGCGCCTCCAGCAGCGCCCGCCGCTCCGCGAACAGCAACGCGAGCAGGGCCGCGCGCTGCTCGCCCTGCGATCCGTACCGCCGCAGTGATCGGTCCCGGTGCGACAGCTCGAGCTCGTCGAGGTGCGGCCCGTAACCGGAGTATCCGCGCTCGATGTCGCCATCCCGGCGCTCGGCGAGCTCGGACGCGAGCTCGCCCGCGCTGCGTGCATCCGAGCGAGGGGCGTAGCGCAGCGCGGCCTCTCCCGGGAGGCCGAGCTCCGCCGCGGCCGCGGCGAACTCCGGCGCGAGGGCCGAGGTCGCATCCCGCCGGGCCTCCATGAGGTCGGATCCGGCGGCGGCCAGCTCGAGGTCCCAGGCTTCGAGCGAGTCGGGGGAGACGACGCCGGCGCGGACGCGGCCCAGGAGTGCGTTGCGCTGTGCCAGCGCCCGGCCATAGCGACGTCGCGCGTCCGCGCGCGAGGGCCACAGCGCCGCGGTCAGGCGGTCCAGATGAGATCGGCGCTCGGTTGGAGCACCCTTGACCAGGGCGAGGCGGTCGGGCAGAAAGACGGCGAGCGGGGGCCGCCGCTCCACGAGGTCGGGCTTCATCTCCTCGCCGTCCAGGAGATGCCGCCGCTCCCCGTCGCGCCGCCGGGACCACAGGAAGGTGCTCTTCTCGGGACCATCGACTTCAACCTCAACTCGAGCCATAGCTTCACCGAACGCGATCGCCTCTCGGTCGCTTCGGGTTCGGCACGAGCGCCCAGCGAGGGCAGTGAACAGCGCCTCGAGCAGGTTGGTCTTCCCGGCCCCGTTGGGGCCCGAGAGCAGCGTGATCCCGGGGCCGAGCTCGACCTCCTGGGCTCGGAGGTTGCGAAAGCCGAGGACGCGAAGCCGCGTCACCCGCATGGCTCGGCCCTACACGTTGAGCCGGATCGGCATCACGAGGTAGCTGAAGTCCTCGCTTCCGATCGGCTCCAGAAGGCCCGGGCGAAGCGGGGAGCTCAACTTCATCACGAGCTCCTCCCCGTCGACGCTCTCGATGCCCTCCACGACGAACTGCGGGTTGAACGCGATCTCCAGCGACTCGCCGGAGTACGGCGCCGGGATCGCCTCGCTCGCGTCGCCGACCTCCGGCGTCTCGGCGGCGATCGTCAGCTCGCCCTCGGCGAATGCGAACCGAAGGGGCGCGTTGCGCTGCGCGAGCTGGCTGATGCGCCGGGAGACCTCGAGGAGCTCCTCGCGCGGCAGCCTCACCTCATGCTCGAAGGACTCCGGGATCAGCTGGCGCCAGCTGGGGAACTGGCCCTCGATGAGCCGCGACGACAGCACGACGCCCCCCGCGCGAAACACCGCCTGATTTCGGTCGAGCGACAGGGCGACCTCCTCGGCGCCGCCCTGGCCGATGATGCGCGCGAGCTCTCGCAGCGCCCGAGCGGGCACGTTGGCCTCGATCGCCTCCGCCAGCGGCGACTCGAGCTCGGTGTGCTTGACGCTCAGGCGATAGGAGTCCGTCGCCACCATGGTGAGCGTCGATCCCTCGGCCTGGAACAGGACGCCGGTCAGGATGGGCCGGACCTCATCGCGCGACGCGGCGCGGGCGACGCGATCGATGGTGGCCGCCAGCGGAGCCGCCGGGAGCGTCGCCGGCTCCTCGCCCAGCTCGGGAATCCGCGGGAAGTCCTCCGCCGGGAGCGTGCGGAGGTGAAAACGCGCGGCCGAGGCGGTGATCTCCACATCGCGTGGCTCGGGACGCAGCGCGAGGATGACGTCGCCCGGGGGCAGGCTGCGCACGACGTCACCGAGCAGGCGACCGGGGAGGAGAACCGTGCCCGGTGACTCCACTTGGACCTCGTCCAGCGTCATGGTGAGGCCCAGCTCCATGTCGGTCGCCCGCAGGGTCAAGCCGCCGTCCGCGACCTCGAGCTGGATGCCGCCGAGCGACGGCAGCGTGGCGCGGGTGGAAACCGCACGGCTGATGATCTGCAACGCGGAGGCGAGGTTGTCACGCGACAGGGAGAGCTTCATGGCTGAATCTTGCATCTTCCTATCTGAATCAGATGTATTGAGTGTGGTGGAGGGCTGTGGAGAACTGATGGTCATGGCTTCACCTGCCGGGTTTCGTCGGTGGACGGAGTCTGTGGACGGCTAGAGTGGCCCGGGGAAAGGGCCGACGACGACGGGGGCTCTGTACCCAGGAGCACGCGAACCTGGTGGATGGTGTCACTGACGTCGGCGTCGCCGGTGGCGCGGGCGGAGACAGCACGGATCGCGTGGAGCACGGTCGTGTGGTCACGGTCGAACTGGCGAGCGATGTCGGCGAGGGAGAGTGAGGTCATCTCACGCGACAGGTACATGGCGATCTGGCGGGCTCCAGAGACGCTGGCGGTGCGTGTCGAGGACAGCATCGCCGGCTGGGAGACGCCCATGACGGAGCAGACCGCGCCCTGGATGGCGGGGATCGAGGGGGCGTGAGCATGCGCATCGTCGGCGGTCGAGGATCCCGCGGCGGTGCCCGAATCCACGGGGTCCTCGAGCGCCTTGCGGATGAGGGCCCGGTTGACCGGCTCGCCCAGCACGGACGAGAGCGCGGCGATGCGGGTCATCGTTCCCTCCAGCCGCCGAACGTTTCCGGCGGCCAGCCCCGCGATGTCGCGCAGCACCCCGGCGTCGGTGATCTGGAGCGGCACCTCGGTCGTCATCCGCCAGAGGAGCGCGGTTCTGGTGCGCAGGTCGGGCGGGCCGATCGACACGCGAAGCCCCCATTCGAAGCGGTCCCGCAGCCGGTCGGCGAGTCTCGCGATCGCCTCGGGCGGACGGTCGCTCGAGAGCACGATCTGCTTGCCCGCGACATGCAGGGCGTTGAAGGTGTGGACGAATTCCTCCTGCGTGTGCTCCTTACCCTCGAGCGCCTGGACGTCGTCGATCAACAGCGCGTCCAGCTTGCGATAGCGCCGCTTGAAGAGGTCGGGTCCGTCCTTTCGCAGCGCGGTTACGAACTCGGTCGTGAACCGCTCCGCCGTGGTGTAGTGCACCGTGAGCTCGGGTCGGCGGCGGCGCAGGTAGTCGGCGATCGCGCCGAGGAGGTGGGTCTTCCCAAGGCCGGGAGGCCCGTGGAGGAACAACGGGTTGTAGGCCTCGCCGGGGAGCTCCGCGACGGCGAGCGCGGCCGCGTGGGCCATTCGGTTTCCCTCGCCGAGCACGAAGCGCTCGAACGTGTGCCTCGGGTCGAGGTCGAGTGACGCGACGGACCCCATCCCCCCAGTGGAGCCCGCGGGAGCGGATTCCGCCCCCTCGTCGACGACGAGCACGCGCTCCAGCCGGCATCCCCGTCGACGAAGCGCGGTCTCGATCGCGCCTGAGTAGCGCCGCTCGACCCATGCCCGGATCGAGCGCGGGGCAGCGACGCGAAGGGTGGCTCCGTCGGCGGCGAGGGGGCGCAGCGGCGTGAGCCAGAGATCGAAGGTCGAGGCCGGAAGGCTCGCGCGGAGATCCTCCGTGACGCCCCTCCAGACCGAATCGAGATCGTCACAGGAAGCGTCTTCGGGCATCGGCGGGCGATCATAGAACCGGGTTTCCGACCGGCCGCGCCACCGCGGATGGGGAGCCCGCATCCTGCGCGAAAAAGGATCGGCGCCTCCCTATACTGCCTCGCCGGTCGTGAAGCGGACGTATCAACCCAAGAAGCGAAAGCGCGCCCGCACTCACGGGTTCCGCGCCCGGATGCGTACTCGCAGCGGCCGGCAGGTCATCAAGCGCAGGCGCCGCACGGGTCGCAAGCGGCTGACGCCGTGAGCGACCGCTCGGCGGGCGGACGGCGCAGGCGTGGGCGCCTGTCACGCAGCGGCGACTTCGATCGCGTCTACCGCGAGGGTCGCTCGCACGCCAACCGCTTCCTCGTGCTCTACGCCTTTCCGCGAGGCGACCGGGAGGCCGCCGAGGACGACACCCGCCTGGGGATCTCCGTGAGCCGCAAGGTGGGCGGCGCCGTAGAGAGAAATGCGGTGAAGCGCGCGCTCAGAGAGGCCTTCTGGTCGCTGGACCCCAAGATCCCGGGGCAGCACGACTTCGTGCTGGTCGCCCGCCCCGACGTCGCCGGGCTGATCGAGCGCGAGGGCGCCCCGGGCGTCGCCCAGGCGCTCGGTGGGCTGATGGCGGAGGCCGGAATCGGCGGGAAGGGCGTTTGACGTGAAACGGTTTCTCGCCGGCGTGGTGCTCGCTCCGATCCGTGCCTACCAGCGCTTCGTCTCGCCCGCTCTGCCGCGGCGCTGCAAGTACTACCCCACCTGTTCGGCGTACGCGGTCGACGCCGTGCGCGAGTTCGGCCTCGTGCGCGGGCTGGTCCTCGCCGGCTGGCGCCTTCTGCGCTGCAACCCCTTCAGCCCGGGCGGCTATGACCCGGTCGAGGCGCAAACGCTGTTCAAGCGACACCGCCGTGAGATCCACGCATGATCCTGCCACTCGCCAACATCCTCCAGCCGCTCGAGGACCTGGCGGACGCGCTCATCAAGTTCTGCCACGACGACGTCGGGCTCAGCTGGGGTGTGGCGATCATCGCGATGACGTTCATCGTGCGGCTCGTGCTGCTCCCGCTCTCGCTGCGAGGGATTCGCTCGATGCGCCGGATGCAGGTCGTCGCCCCCAAGATCCAGGCGCTCAAGGAGAAGTACAAGGACGACCCGCAGCGCTTCCAGCGGGAGACGATGGAGCTCTACAAGAAGGAGGGGGTCAACCCGTTCTCCTCGTGCCTCCCGTTCATCCTTCAGATCCCGTTCTTCATCGCCATCTACCAGCTCCTGCGGGGAGACACCTTCCAGGCGGATGTCGAGGCCAGCCCGCCCCCGGGGTTCCTCTTCGTGAAGTCGGTCATCGAAGCCCCTCAGGGGGCTGAGCTGATCGTCTTGATCATCCTCTTCGTGACCACGACGGCCGCGAGCGTGCTCCTCACCACCGCCACGAGCCCGACGGCCAGCCCGGCGCAGCGCTACATCATGCTGGCCTTCCCGCTGGTCATCGTCCCGTTCATCATCAATGCGCCTGCTGGCCTCGCCGTCTACTGGATCGCCACTAACATCTTCAGCCTTGGCCAGCAGTGGGTGGTCCAGAAGCTGATCCCCGCGCCTGCGCCGCCCACGCCGGAGGAGGTCAAGGCGACCAAACCGCCGCCTCCGCCCCCGCGCAAGAAGAAGCGCCGCCGGCGCTAGGCACGGCGCGTAAGCGATAAACCCCAGCGGTTTTCCCGTGTCCCGACGCGGGGTAGGCGTATTACCAGTAACTACGCAAACCAGAGAAAGGTGAAACCCAACATGGCTACGCAGACCGAGACACAGCGCAAGGCCGCTGCCCAGAAGGCTGCGGCCACGCGGAGGCAGAACGAGGCGAAGCGACGCCGGTCGGCTCAGAAGGCCGCCGAGACGCGCGCTAGGGCTCAGCAGAGCCGGCTCAAGGCCGCCGGGCTGCAGGGTCTACGCGTCGCCGACACAGCGGTCGGCGCTGCGGTGAGCAGCGGTGAGAAGGTCGCGGAGACGCTGAAGCCGTTGCGGAGCCAGGCGGAGGCGCGTCGCGAGGCGCAGCGTCTGCAGCGACGTGCGGCGACCAACCTTCGCAAGGTGGAACGCCGCGGAGCGACGGCTCGCAAGCGCGCTCAGCGCACCGTCAAGCGCCAGCGCGATCAGGCGCTGCGCGCCGTCAGGCGCAATCGCCGCGACGCGGAGCAGCAGGTCCGGTCGGCTCGACAGGATTTCGAGCGCCGGTTCGACGACGCGCAGAACACGGCGGAGAGCCTGCTTCGCCGGACGGAGTCCAAGGTGAGCGACTCGAGCAAGTAGCCGCATTCCAAGCGAAGCGTGAAGGGCTGGGCGCCGATGCCCGGCTCTTTTCGTGTGACTAGACTCGCGGCACCCATGAGCAGCACATGCCACTGCCGGCGCCGTACGGGGCGGGCCTAGCGAACATGGTGGAAGGAGAAGGGTCCCTGGCGACGGAACCCGTCGAGAGGGTCCGCGCGATCCTCGAGCGGATCGTGGACGAGCTGGATGTGGACGCCAGCGTGGAGGTGTCCGAGGATCCGGACGAGATCGTGGGCCGGGTCGAGGGCGAGGAGCTTGGGCTCCTGATCGGCCGCCGTGGCCAGACGATCGACGCGGTTCAACTCCTGTGCTACCGCGCCGCCTTCCGGGGCCGCCAGGACCGTAAGCGGGTGACGGTGGACGCCGCCGGCTATCGGGAGCGGCGGCGTGAGGCGGTCGAGCGGCAGGCCGACCGCGCAGCTGAGCGTGCGCTCAAGAGCGGCAACGAGATCGAGCTCGAACCGATGACCCCCACGGAGCGCCGCGTCGTCCACCAGCATCTGAAGGATCGAGCCGGGATCGAGACGTTCAGCGAAGGCGACGAGCCGGAGCGGTGCGTCGTCGTCGCCCCGCTCCTGCGGGATTGAGTCCCGGCAAGGCGGGTTCCGAGGACCTCTCGCCCGAGGCTCGCGCACGCCTGAAGTCGCTGGTCGAGGCCCTGGCCGCTGACCCACACGCACCCAGCAGCGTCCGGGACCAAGAGACGGCCTGGCGGGTCCACATCGCGGACTCGCTCGCCGGCTTGGAGGTCGATGGTCTGCGTGAGGCTGCGGCGATCGCCGACGTCGGCGCTGGCGCCGGGTTCCCAGGGCTGCCCCTCGCCGTAGCGCTACCCGAGGCTCGGCTGGATCTGATCGAGGCCACCACGCGGAAGTGCGAGTTCATGCGCCGGGCGATCGCCGCGGCCGGCGTTCCCAACGCCCGGGTGGTCTGCGAGCGCTCCGAGACGTGGGCGTTGAGGCTTCCCCCCGAGGGCGGTCGCGAGGGATATGAGGCGGTGGCTGCCCGTGCCGTGGGCCGGCTGGCGACGCTCGCGGAACTTGCCGCTCCGCTGCTCGCGGACGGGGGAGTGCTGGTCGCCTGGAAGGGCCGTCGAGACCAGGAGGAGGAGGCGGAGCTCGACCGGGCCGCCGTGCGGCTCGCGATGGAGCCGGAGGATGTGCGCTGGGTGGGGCCCTATGCGGGCTCGCGCAACCGACACCTCCACGTGCTGCGAAAGGTGGGTCCCACCCCAGCGGAGCTTCCCCGGCGCCCGGGCATGGCGAAGAAGCGCCCGCTGGGAGCGTAGAAGGGGACTCCCGTGATCCGCCCAGCGCGGATTTGGGCGCTGGGCCGGTCGGTAAGGTCGGGCGCCGATGGGATCCGTATACGCGGTCGCGAACCAGAAGGGCGGCGTGGGGAAGACCACGACCGCCGTCAACATCGCCGCCTGCGCGGCGGACGCCGGCAACCAGGTGCTGATCTGCGACCTCGACCCGCAGTGCAACGCCACGGTCGCACTCGGACTCGGCCGAGAGCTCAGCCCGTCCTCCTACCACTGCCTGATGGGCGAGCACTCGGTGGCCGAGGCGGCACGCCCGGCGGGCCCCGACAACCTGTGGATCGTGCCGGCGAATTCGGACCTTGCGGGCGCCGCGATCGAGCTCCCGCGAATCGAGGGCTCCGAACGAACCCTCCGGCGGACGCTGGGCCCAGTGCGTGAGCGCTTCGCGCTCACGCTGCTCGACTGCCCCCCGTCGCTGGGGCCGGTCACGGTCAACGCGCTGGTCGCGGCGGATCGCGTCATCGTGCCGGTGCAGGCCGAGTACCTGGCGCTGGAGGGGCTCGTGCAGTTCCTGGAGACGCTCGACCTGATCAGGCGCGAGATGAACCCCCGACTCGTTCTGACCGGCATGGTGATCACCATGCACGACGAGCGAACCAGGCTCGCGCAGGACGTCGAACGCGAGCTTCGGGACCATTTCTCGGACCTCGTTCTCCGCACAGTGATCCCCCGCAACATCCGAGTGGCCGAGGCGCCGAGCTTCGGGATCCCGGTCGTTCAGCACGCGCCGAGCTCCCACGGCTCCGCGGCCTACCGCGAGCTGGCGAGCGAGCTGGCCGAGCGCGAGCGAGCCGACCGAGTCTCGGTGGAGCGTGGACTGCCCGTCAAGCCGGAGGCTCAGCCTCCGGTGGAGGTCGAGTAATGGCCCGCCGTGGGATCGGGCGCGGGCTCGCGGCGATCATTCCCGAGGAGTCGGGCGAGGGACCGGAGCTCCGAGACCTGCCCCTGGACCTCATCCGGCCGAACCCCGATCAGCCCCGAAGCCGGTTCGACCCGGCGTCGATCTCGAGCCTCGCGGTCTCGATCGCGGACGCGGGGATCGTCCAGCCCCTGATCGTCCGCCCACTCGCGGACGGCCGCTACGAGCTGATCGCGGGCGAGCGCCGCTGGCGCGCGGCGCGCGAAGCAGGCATCCAGACGGTTCCCGCAATCGTCCGCGACGAGGCGGATACCGCCCGCCTGCAGACGGCGCTGATCGAGAACATGGCGCGCGAGGACCTGAATCCGGTGGACGAGGCGCGAGCCTGTGCGGCGCTGGTGGAGGACCTCGGGTTGTCGAAGGAGGAACTGGCGCGGCGCCTGGGTCGAAGCCGCTCCGCGATCTCGAACCTCATCCGGCTCCTGGACCTGCCGGACGAGGCCCTGGAGCTGCTGGCCTCGGGACAGCTCAGCGAGGGCCACGGCCGCGCGACCCTCCTTGCGCGCGGGAATGATGCTCGGCGCGAGCTGGCGCGGCAGGCCGCCGCACAGGGCTGGTCGGTGCGCGAGACGGAACGCCGAGCCAAGGAGACGGGGGAGACCCGGCGGGCAAAGATCGTGCAGCACCCGGACCAGGAGGCCGCGCTGATCCGCGCCGAGGAGAACCTCGAGCAGGCGCTCGGGACCGGAGTTCGGGTCCGCGCGGCCCGTCGCGGCATCAGGGCCGAGCTGCGCTTCGAGGACCTCGACGAGCTCCACGCGTTCGCGCGGTCGACGCGCCGGTCCTGACGGCCTGAGTCAGGGCGCGAGGCGCTGGATCGACCAACCCTTGCCGTAGCGCGTGTAGAGAAAGCGGTCGTGCAGGCGCGCGGCCTGTCCCTGCCAGAACTCCATCCACTCGGGCCGGACGAGATACCCCCCCCAGAACTCGGGCCGCGGCACCTCGTCGCTTCCAAACCGCTCCGTCACCTCGCGCACCCGCTCGTCGAGCGCTTCGCGATCCGGCAGCGGCTCGCTCTGCGGCGAGGCCCACGCGCCGATTCGGGCGCTGGTCGGGCGGGTCGCGAAGTACTCGTCGTCGTCCCTGGGCGTCAGCTTCTCGACGGAGCCGCGAACCCGGACCTGGCGATCCAGCTCGCGCCAGTAGATGACCAGCGCGGCCCGCGGGACGGCCTCGAGCTGCCGCGCCTTGGCGGACTCCAGGTTGGTGAAGAAGCGGAAGCCCGCGGACCCGAAGCCCTTCAACAGGACCATGCGGGCATCGGGCGACCCATCGGCATCGACCGTCGCCAGCGTCATCGCATCCGCCAGCGGCACTTCCTGTACGGCCCGCTCGTACCAATCGCGGAACTGCTCGATCGGATCATCCGCCAAGGCGGAACGATGAAGCGGCGGCATGTCCGGTCGGCGAGGCATCGCGGGCCAGGCTAATCGCACCGCCAGCGGAGGCCGCGCCGAACCGCAGCGACGCCCCTCGCTGCGCTTTCTAAAATGCGTCCCTCGGGGCGATTAGCTCAGTCGGTCAGAGCGCCTCTCTGATAAGGAGGAGGTCCCTGGTTCGAGTCCAGGATCGCCCATCCGTCCTTGGCTGGGCGAGTCCTGGACTCTCACATCGCTCGCCCTCCCGGCTCGCTGGACTCCAGGATCGCCCATCTCGGACGCTGCAAAACCTTCGCCTGGCGGTGTCCTCGGTCGGCCGCCTCGGTCATGCACATTTCGAGTGCACTCCCTTCGGCGGCCTCCCTGCGTCCTAGGCAGGCTCGGTTTTCGCCTCCTGGCCACTCACCTCGTTTGCAGCTGGCTCAGGCCTTGCAGTCGTAGACGATCTCCACGGACCCGCCCGGTAGGGCGCGCTCGCTCTCGAGCGACAACCGCATGTCGGTGCTGAGGGGCGGTGTCAGCCGCATCCCTTCCCCCATGAGAAACGGCAGCACGATCAGTCCGAGCTTGTCGAGGGCCCCCAGGGCGCGAAAGGTTTCGATCGTGCGGGGCCCGCCAACGAGGTGGACGTCGCCGCCTCGGTTGGCCTGGCGCAGCTCGTCGAGCAGCGCGGCCGGGTCGGTCTCGATGACGACGTCGTCGGGGGTGCCCGACGGACGGTGTGAGGCCAGCACGAACACATCCAGATTCGGCCACGGCCACCGGTCGGCGCCGAGGGCGGGCTCGAACGTCGTGCGACCCATGAGCACCGCATCGCAACCCTGCTGGAACTCGGGGAAGCCGTAGCTCTCGCCGGGGACGAACGCAGGATCGGCGAGCTGCACCGGCCGTCCATCCCGTGTGGTCACGTAACCGTCGACACTCATGCACAAGCGGGTACGGATCTGCATCTCCGGCCTGCCTTACGGGTCAACGTGCGTCCGTTCCGGCGCGACCCGCCGCATCGCGTCAAGCGACTCCTGGAGCCAGTTGCGGAAGAAGCGGCGGCCGACCGTCCAGTCGAAGACGCGGTATTGGAGCTTGAATGGCTCCATGCCGAAGGTCGCGTCCACGAAGGTGCCGTCCTGGGCCTGGGTGAGCGTCCAGTGGACGAAGGTGCCGGTGTTGACGCATCGGATCAGCAGATTCCGGCAGTCGTCCATGGCGTCGACGTGCAGCTTCATCTCGTCCTTGCCCATTGGGGTCTGGGTCACCTGGCGGTAGGTGCACCCCGGCTCGAGGCCCTCGCATTCAACCGACAGGACGCGCGGCCACCACTCGGGATGGCGGTCGACGTCCGCAAGGAGATCCCAGACGACCTCGACCGGCGCCTCGATGTACGCCTGCTGACGGGCCTCGGACATGGCGTCTCGATTATCGTCGCTCCGCACCGAGGGGCCAAATCGGCCGCTCGGGGGCCCAGGAACCCGCACCTATAATCCGTTCGCAGGCCAGCGACGGCTCGGAGACGACACTTGCAACAGATGCAGATCTACGGCGTGAGCTTCGACATGGTCGGCAAGCAGCCGATCGTGTTGTTGAAGACCGTTGACGGAAACCGCTTCCTGCCGATCTGGATTGGGCACCCCGAGGCGGCGGCGATTCTGATGAAGCTCCAGGGGGCCTCGACGCCGCGGCCGATGACCCACGACCTGCTGTCCGACCTGCTCGAGCAGCTCGACGCGAAGTGCGAGCGGGTCTCGGTCACCGAGCTCCGCGACAACACCTTCTACGCGTCGATCACGGTCTCGGTGAACGGCTCCGAGCTCGAGATCGACTCCCGCCCCTCGGACGCCATCGCCCTGGCGGTCCGGACCTCGGCGCCGATCTTCGCCGCCGATGACGTCATCGACGAGTCGTCGATTGAGTTCGAGCACGAGGTCGAGGACACCGAGGAGGTCGTCGAGAAGTTCAAGGACTTCCTCGACCAGGTCACGCCCGAGGACTTCGCCAAGGGCGAGGACTCCTAGACCTCCTCGGCGCGCTCTCTCTTAGCCGGCCATCATCTCGAGCATCGGGTGCGTGAGCCCGTACTCCCGGCAGAGCTCGGGGACGGTCTCGGGCCTCATCTCGAGCCCGTAGCGTGCGTTGAGCTCCTCGATCGCGGCGAGGTCGGGCTCCTGCGCCGCCACCAGGTCGCCGAGCTCGTCGAAGTAGTGCTCGAAGCCTCCCGGCGAGATGATCTCGAGGATGCGGCAGGGCTCGTCACCGGCGTTCCAGAAGGTGTGCCACTGCTCGCGCGGCTTGAACACGAAGTCGCCCGCCTCCGCATAGACGACGTCGTCGCCGAGGATGGCCCCCATGCGTCCCTCGACCACGTAGCTGTACTCGTCCTCGCGGGAGTGCTTGTGGAGCCCCACGGCCAGATGCCGCGGCGGCATCGGGTGCTCGACGAGCGAGAACCCGCCACCGGTTTCCTCGGTCCAGGCCATGAACCTGGCCCCGATCGAGCCGAGGTCCACGAGCTTCCCGTCCGACGGCCCGATGTTGCGCGGCCCCCGGGAGCCGTCGAACCTGTTCAGCGACTTCCTGTCGATCGTCATCCGTGCATCCCCTTATTTCGTTGAACAGCAATGTGTCGCGAAACTACCACAGATCCCACCGGTCTGTCAATATTGGTTGAACAGATATGTCCGCTGAAGTGACGTCACCCGAGACCCGCCGCTACCGCAAGCGTCTGCGGGCGGAACAGGAGCGCCGGACCCGCCAGGCGATCACGGAGGCTGCGATGAGGCTGCATGGCAAGGTGGGACCGGCGCGCACGACGGTCAGCGGGATCGCCGAGGAGGCCGGCGTTCAGCGCGCGACGGTCTACCGACACTTCCCGGACGAGGCGAGCCTGTTCCAGGCCTGCTCGAGCCACTACGCGTCGCTCCATCCGCCCCCGGACCCGTCCGCGTGGACGGAGATTCACGATCCGGGGGAGCGGCTCCGTCGCGCGCTTGCCGATCTGTACCGCTGGTGGGAGGAGACCGAGGACATGATGTCGCTGGTGCTGCGAGACGCTCCGCTGGTCGGGGGCTTGTCAGCTCCGGTCGAGGCGGGGCGCGCCTATCTCGAGGAGGTGCGGCTCATCCTCCTGCGCGGCCGCTCGCAGCGAGGGAAATCACGGCGGCGCGCCTCCGCGGCGATCGCTCACGCGATCGCCCTCTCCACCTGGCAGTCCCTGGTCCGCGCAGAGGGCCTGACGAACGCGGAGGCCGTGGACCTGATGGCCGGGATGGTCGAGCGGGCCGCTTAGCCGGAACTCGTCGCGTCGATGGGTTGGTCCGCGAGTGCGAGGTCGATGATGCGCGCCACGAGGTCCTCGAACGACATCCCCGCTGCGTCCGCCGCCATCGGAAACAGGCTCGTGTCCGTCAGGCCCGGAATGGCGTTCGTCTCGATGACCTCGGGTTCGCCGTCATCCCCGAGCATCAGATCCACCCGGGCGAACCCCGCGCACCCGAGCGCCTGATAGGTGCGCGACGCCATCTCCCTCGCGGCGGCCGCGACGTCCTCGGGCAGCTCGGCGGGACACACGTACTCCGTCCGGCCGATCTCGTAGCGGGCCTCGTAGTTGAAGCGGTCCTCCTCCTTCGGGCGGGCCTCGACGATCGGGAGCGCCTCCCCGTCGAGCAGCGAGATCGCGAGCTCCCGCCCGGAGACGTGGCGCTCCAGGAGCACCCGGTCGTCGTAGCTGAGCGCGGACACGAGGGCCTCCGGTACGTCGTCGCGCGAAGCGGCGAACCGGACGCCGAGCGACGATCCCTGGGCCGCCGGCTTGATCACGAGCGGAAAGCCGAGGCGCTCCTCGATCTCGTCCAGCGCGTCGGCCGCGCCGAGCTCGCGGAACGCGGTCGATGTGAACGCCACCCAGTCCGGGGTCGGGATCGCGGCCGCTCGCATGAGGTGCTTGGCCAGCACCTTGTCCATGCAGCGGATGCACGAGGCGACGCCCGGCCCGGTGTAGGGGATGCCGAGGATCTCCAGGAGCTCCTGCGGAGTTCCGTCCTCACCGCCGGGGCCGTGAAGGGCGATGAACGCCACGTCGGGCGCCTCGTCGCGCAGGCGGCGGACCAGCCCGGCGTCCGCGTCGATGGGGATGACCTCGTGGCCCAGCGCCGCGAGCGCGTCCTCCACGCGCGCCCCCGACCGCAGCGACACCTGCCGCTCGAGCGAGCTGCCCCCCTTCAGCACCGCGACCCGCATGCCTCGAGTCAATCCTCCCGGCGGGGTGGGCGGAGCGGGACCACCTCGCCCGGCTCGGCTGGCTCGGGCGCCGCCGGCAGCCGGTGCTCAGACGTGATGGTCTCGTAGAGACCGACCTGCTCGGCGATGACCCCGCCGATCCTGCGGATCCCCTCGCGGATCTCGTCCTCGTCGGAGCCGGAGAAGTTCAGCCGCATCGAGTTGCGGCCCTGGCGCCCGTCGACGTAGGCGGCCGCGCCCGGCACGAAGGCAACGTTCTCGCGAAGGGCCTTCGCCAGGAGGTCGGAGGTGTCGATGTAGTCGGGCAGCGTGGCCCAGACGAAGAGCCCGCCGGCCGGTCGGGTCCAGCTCGCCTGGTCCGGGAAGTGGCGCTCCAGCGCCTCGAGCATCGCGTCGCGACGGGACCGGTAGATCTCGCACAGGCTGTCGACATAGGCGCGCCAGCGGCCCTCCGCGAAGTACTCGAGCGCGAAGTACTGCGTGAGGGTGGAGGTGCAGAGGTCGGTCGCCTGCTTGCCGAGCGCGATCTTCTCCATCACCGGTGGGGGCGCCACCGCCCACCCGAGGCGGATCCCGGGCGAGAGGATCTTCGACAGCGTGCCGACGTAGATCACGTAGTCGCCCCCATCGAGCTGGTAGAGGGGCACCTGCGGCTCGCCCTCGTAGCGCAGGAGGCCGTACGGGTTGTCCTCGACCACAAGCACCTCGCGGCTGCGCGCCAGTTCCACGAGCCGCCGCCGCCGATCCGGAGAGAGCGTCACCCCGGCGGGGTTCTGGAAGCTCGGCACGGAGTAGATGAACTTGGGTCTGCGCCCATCGCCGTCGAGCCGGTCCATCAGCGACTCGAGCTCATCGATTCTCATGCCCTCGGCGTCCATGGGCACCTGGTGGGTCTCGGCCTCGTACGAGCAGAACACCGGGACCGCTCCCGGGTAGGTGGGTGCCTCGCAGATCACGACGTCGCCCGGATCCACCAGCGTCTTCGCGATCAGATCCAGCGCCTGCTGTCCACCCGTCGTGATGATGATGTCCTCCTCGTCCGGGTACATCCCCTCGGCCTCCATGACTCGCCGGACAGCGGCCTTCGTCTCGTCGAAGCCCTCGGTGGGCCCGTACTGGAGCGCCTCGGCCGCGGACTCCTGCGCGATCCTGGTCATTTGGGCGGCGAATGTCTCTGGCGGGAAGGTCGAGGTGTCGGGAAGTCCCCCTGCGAGCGAGATCACGTCAGGTCGGGCGGTGATCGCCATCAGGTCGCGCATCGCGGATGAGCGCATGACCCGCGTTCGCTGGGCGAAGAGATCCGCGTAGCGCTCGAGATCCCGAGCGGTCTGATGCGAGCGCCGGTGGGCCGGTGGGGAAGCGGGACCCGCCGGGCGATCCTGCGGTTCGGGCATCGGTGAAGTGTGCCGGAAGAGGAACCGGCGCGGACCGGTTGACCCGGGTCTAGATTTCGCCCGGTGAGGGTTCGGGTAGGGGCCGCCTCCCTTCTGGTGTGCGTCGCGACGCTGGCGTTCGCCGTCTCCGCCTGGGCGGGGAAGAACTCCCTCTATCGCGGGCCGGCGCCGCGTCCCGGGCCATTGATCCTCTACCGCAAGCCCGCGAAGTCGCCCCAGCTCTCCAACCGCGGCATCTGGCACGCCAAGCCGATCCTGATCTCCGGCTCGAGCGCCTACCGTCGCGGCGAGTTCCTGTACCAGGATTACCTGTACGACGACCACGGGGCCCGGGGAGCGACCCGGGATCCGAACGACCCGCGCACATCGCAGGACCCCAGCCTGGACGCGTTCTCGCTGCCCAACGGCACCTACACGTATCCGAGCGATCCCGCCTATGCCGGAAACGCGGCGGATCTCGTCGAGCTCCGGGTGAAACCGCTCCGCCACGCGACGGCCTTCCGGATCACGCTCAACGCGATGAAGAAGCCGTCGCTGGTGGGGACGACGATCGCGATCGGGAGCTCGAAGCAGCCGCGCGAATTCCCGCACGGCGCCAACGCGACCGCTCCCGCGAGGCTCTTCCTCACGGTCCACTGCCATCACGCGGACCTGCTGCGCGCCCGTTCCGGGAAGGCGGTCGAGCCCGCACCCAGGGTCGCCGTAAGCAAGCGACGGCGCCAGGTCCAGGTCGTCGTGCCGCATCGCGCGTGGGATCCCGGCCACCGCCGCGTCCGCCTCGCCGCCGGGGTGGGCCTGTGGGACAAGTCCTCCCACCGGTACCTGATCCCGAGGGCGGCCTCGGACGCGGCGCACCCGGGAGGCGCCGCCGGCCTTCAGAACCCGACCGCGTTCTTCAACGTCGCCTTTCGCTTCGACGAGCCGTGGCAGCACCCCTACCCGCCGGGCCCGGTGTTCACCGATCCGGCCTGGTGGCGGGACCGCGATCAGGGCGACGAGCTCGCGCAGGGGAGCCTCGCGCCCTTCCACGCCGAGGTGAACTTCGGGAAGCTGAATCGGGCTGTGCGCGATCCCATGCACGGCAAGGCGATGGGCGTGCCGACCAGTGGGCCGATGGACCGCATCATGGCGAGCCACTTCGAGACCGAGCAGGGGGTCGACTATTCGAAGACCTGCGGCGCGCCCGACGACTGCCAGGGCGAGTTGCGCGGTCGCCTGCAGCCGTATGCCATCTACGTTCCGAGGAAGCCGGCGCCGCGCCGCGGCTACGGCTTGACCCTCCTGCTCCACTCGCTTGGTGCGAGCTACAACCAGTTCGGCGACACCCGCAACCAGTCGCAGCTCGGCGACCGGGGGGCAGGCTCGATCGTCATCACACCCGCTGGCCGGGGCCCGGACGGCTGGTACTACGGGCACGCCGGCGCCGACACCTTCGAGGTCTGGGCCGACGTCGCCAGGCGGTATCGGCTGGACCCGTCGTGGACCGCCATCTCCGGCTACTCGATGGGTGGGTACGGGACCTACAAGTTCTCAACGCAGTACCCGGACCTGTTCGCCCGCGCCAATCCAGTCGTGGGTCCTCCGGGGCTCGGGATCTGGGCTCCGCCCTCACCGCCCGAGCCCGGCGGGGAGGGGAGCAACACGAACCGGATGCTCGCCTCGGTTCGTCACATCGCGTTTCTGATCTGGGACGGCACGGCGGATGAGCTCGTGCCGGTGCCCGGCCCCGTCGCTCAGGCGCGAACGTTCGACGATCTGGGTTACCGCTACGTGTTCGACCTGTTCGCGACGTCGGACCACTTCCAGCTCGCGGTCAACGACCAGTACGCGCCCGCCGCGAAGTTCCTCGGCGCCCACCGGGTGAACCGCAACCCGGCACACGTTTCCTACGTCGTCAACCCGACCATGGACTTCCGCAGCGCGGGCACGGTTGCCAACCACGTGTACTGGCTCTCCGGCATGAGGCTTCGCGACACCGGCGGCGAGGCGCCGTTGGGGAAGGTGGACGCCCGCTCCGCCGCGTTCGCCACCGGTGATCCGCCGCCCGGAGGGACCCAGCACACCGCCGGCGTCCTCACAGGCGGCAACGAACCCGCGATGTCCTATGTGGAGCAGTCCCAGGCCTGGGGCAAGGCGCCTCGGACGCCTCGCCGGAACGTCCTGGATCTGGACGTCGAGAACCTCTCGCGGGTCGTGGTCCACCCGAGGCGCGCCAAGCTCGGCTGCGACGCGAAGCTACGAGTGACGACGGATGGGCCGCTCGACGTGAGGCTCGCCGGCTGCCACCGCACCGCCAGCTTCGGCTGACGCGGGACGCGGCCACCCCCGCGCTTGACGCGAGTGAAGCGATCGCGATGCTCTAGCCTCTCTGCGCTCATGAGCCTCTTCCTCGCCATCTGCCAGGGGGTCGGGCTCGCGATCGCCGCCGGGGCGTTTGCCGGCGCCTCCGGGCGCCGCGACGCGATCGGCGTCCTGCTCGCGATCGCCGCCGCGGCCGGTGGGGCGGTCCTCTTCGCGCTGTCGATGTCGAACCGCGATCACCCCGCGATCGTCGGCGTACCGCTCGGGATCATCCTTGCGGTCGTCGCCTACGGTGTGGTGAGCGCGGTCGTGGCCGGCGCCCAGGCGCGGGTGCGGGGCGCCTCGTCGATCGGCCTGATCGTCGCTGGGATCGCCCTGGTGCTGGCCGCGGTCACAGCGTTCGTGTGGGAGCCATTCGGGCTGCTGCTCCTTCTGGGGCTTCTGTGGCTCGCGTCGGCCCGTCAGCGCCGCGCGCAGCGAAAGTACGAGGGGCTGCGATCTCTTCGGTGAGCGCGCCCCCTCTGTCGTCACACTCTCAACCGATGCCCACCTCCCGAAAGCTCTGCCTGATCGTCGTCGACTCGCTGCGCGCGGACATGCTGCTGCGCGCCGTCGCCGAGGATCTCGCGCCCAACTTCGGCGACCTCATCGCGCGGGGGACGCTCATCGGCGACTGCGTTTCGGCGTTTCCCTCGGTGACACCCGTCGCGTGCTCGGAGATCGCGACCGGCGCCGGACCCGAGCACCATCACATCAGCGGCATGAACTGGTACCACCGCGCGGAGCACCGCTACGTCGAGTACGGGTCATCGTGGGAGGCGACGCGGGCGTTCGGACTGTTCCGCACCCTCTATGACACCGTCTACAACATGAACATGGCCCACCTCTCACACGAGGTGGAGACCGTGTTCGAGCGCCTCGGCGACGCCGGCGTCCGAACGGCATGCACCCCCTTCCTGATCTACCGGGGCCGCCGCCGGCACGAGCTGAGCCTCGAGGGCCTGATGAGGCGGGTCGCGGTGGCGGCAAGCTTCCGTCACGCGGTGTGGGGCCCGGACGAGCTCTTCTACGGCGAGCTGTATGCCTCCCGGAAGGTGCCGTGCAAGCCGACGCTGGCTCGGCCGGGCACGCGGGATGCCTACTCCGCCTGCGTCAGCCGCGAGCTGATTGCCGACGACGGCTACGACTTCCTGCTCTTCTCGCTCCCGGACAATGACCATCACACCCACACCCACGGCGTGGACGCCATGCGCGACTCGATCGCCCACGCCGATCACAGCTTCGGGGAGCTCGTCGACGCCGCCGGCGGCATGGACGCGTTCCTCGACTCCCACGCCGTGATCCTGATGGCCGACCACGCCCAGACGGACGTGGACAGGGAGCTTCCGCTGGCCGCGGCCCTCGGCGCCGACTGGCACGTGCTGGCGCCCAACAGCGAGCGCCCGGAGCTCGCCGAGCTCGCCGTCAGCCCCACGGCGCGGGCGGCGGCCGTGTACGTCCTGGCGGAAGGGACGCGGCGGCAGCGAATCCTGCGCCGGGTTCGCGAGAGGCTGCGCGAGCTGGAGGGCGTGGACTTCATCGCCCGCCTCGAGGACGGTAACGGCTCCGCGCCGGCGGCGGTCGTCGAGCGGAACGGAGGCGAGCTCCGCTTCCAACCCGGATCGCAGGAGAACGACCGCCGCGGCGGCCGCTGGGACACCGAGGGCGACCTGTCGGTCCTCGAATTGGAGCGACGAGACGGGCGCCTCATCAGCGATCGGTATCCGGACGGGCTCTCGCGCCTGTGGTCCGCCCTGCGGGCTCCACACGCCGGCGACGTCATGGTCTCGCTCGGCGCGGGCTATGAGTGCGTGGATTGGGGAGGGACCAGCCACACCGGTGGTGGAAGCCACGGCGCGCTCCTGGCGGGGGACTCGCTGGGGCCGCTCGTGCTCTGCGGCCTGGAGCCAGGCGCCGCCGAGTTGCGTGAGCAGTGGACGCTCAGGGACGTGGCGGATCTGGTCACGGATCACTTCGGGGTGGGTGGCGGTCCCGAGCTGCGGGTGGCCGGGATGGCGGAGGCGACGAGATGACCCCGCAGGGACGGGAGGCCGTTGAGCCCGCCCAACCTGCCCGCAGGGGAGCGCGGGCCCGCGACTCGAGCGCCCGCGCAGCCGATTGGACGTGGGGCCTCATACGACGCATTCACCTGGGGACCCGAAAGCCGGAGAACTGGGTGCAGCTGTTCAAGTTCGGGGTGGTCGGGGCCACCGGCTACGTGGTCAACCTGCTGGTTTTCGCCCTGTTGACCCAGGGAATCGGCGTCTACCACCTGCTCGCTGCGGTCGCCTCGTTCTGCGTCGCCGTCTCCAACAACTTCCTGCTCAACCGCCACTGGACCTTCCGGGCGACCGCTGGCCACGCGGGCTTCCAGGCGGCCCGCTTCTTCACCGTCAGCGTGCTCGCGCTGGGCGTGAACCTGCTCTTCCTGTATCTGCTCGTCGACGTCGCCTCCGCGCCCGAGCTGCCGTCCCAGGCGCTCGCCGTGGCGGGGGCGATGCCATTCAACTTCCTCGGCAACAAGCTGTGGACATTCGGGGTGGACGGGCGCTGAGGTCACCCCTGCGGCGGGCGCTCGCCCCGCTGGCACTGGCGGCCACCGCGCTCCTCGTCGCGCTTCCAGGGTCTGGCCACGCCCAGACCACCTCCGCGGCGGGCTCGACCCCCGGGTCGAAGCCGGGATCGACCGCCGGCCGGACCGCCCGCGAGACCGCGGCCGAGGCCGACCACAACCTCTCCGAATCGCGGGCGATCCAGATCGCCCGAACCGATCCGCAGGCGGCGGCCGAACGCCGGCGTTACGGGCACCTCGAGCCGACCGCCGAGGCGAAGCCGGGGACCTGGCAGGTCGACTTCTACGCGGACGGGACCGACCGCCTCCAGGTGGTGGTCGACGACGCGACGGGGCAGATCCGAGAGACGTGGACCGGCTACCAGATCGCGTGGCAGATGGCGCGCGGCTACCCGGAGCAGTTCGGACACAAGCTGAACGCGCCGTATGTCTGGCTGCCGCTGGCGGCGATCTTCCTGCTCGGCCTGCTCGACCTCCGCCGGCTGCGGCGAGTGGTGCATCTGGATCTGCTCGTCCTGCTGTCGTTCGGAATCTCGGAGATCTACTTCAACGACGGCAACATCGGGGTCAGCGTCCCGCTCGCGTATCCGCCGCTCGTCTACCTGCTCGCGCGGATGATCTGGGTGGGGTTCCGTGGGGCGGGCGAGGGCTTGCGACCATCCACGCCGACCGCCTGGCTGGCGGTGGGCGGGGCCTTTCTGCTCGGCTTTCGCATCGCTCTCAACATCGCCGATTCCGGCGTCATCGACGTCGGCTACGCCGGGGTGATCGGCGCCGACCACCTCACCCACGGCCACGCGATCTGGAACAACTTCCCCTCCGACAATCCCTTCGGCGACACCTACGGGCCCTTCAACTACTACGCCTACGTCCCGTTCGAGCTCGTGCTGCCGTGGAGCGGGCACTGGGACAACCTGCCGGCGGCGCACGCCGCGGCGATCTTCTTCGACCTCGCCACGGTCGGTGGCCTCTTCGTGCTCGGGCGGCGACTCCGCCCCGGTCGCGACGGCACTCGCTTCGGCGTGATCCTCGGATTCGCCTGGGCCGCCTACCCCTTCACGGACTACGCGCTGCAGTCGAACTCAAACGACGTGCTCGTCGCGGCCCTGCTCGTGTGGGCACTGGTGGTCTTCGCCTCCCCGATCGGGCGCGCGGTGATGCTCGGCCTGTCGATCGCGACGAAGTTCGCGCCGATCCCGCTCATACCCCTGTTCGCGGCGGGGGAGTCCGGGCTGTTGTCGCGACCGGATCCACCGCAGCCGCTGCTCCGCCGTGTGCGGCCCGCGATCGTGTTCGGCGCCGCCCTGATCGTCGTCCTCGGCCTGATGGTCGCCCTCCCCGCCGTCGACCCGGGGCTCGGGACCTTCTACGACCGGACGATCAAGAGCCAGATCGATCGCTCCTCGCCGTTCAGCATCTGGGGGCAGGACCACTCACTTGAGTGGCTTCAGACCGCGGTCAAGATCCTCGCGATCGCGCTCGCGCTGCTCGTCGCCTTCGTGCCCCGCTGGCGCTCGCTCGCCCAGGTCGCCGCCCTGAGCGCCGCGGTGATCATCGCGGTTGAGCTCACCGCCGAGCATTGGTTCTACCTCTACATCCCCTGGTTCTTCGGGCTCGCGCTGGCGGGGCTCGTCGCCGCGACGAGCTCGTCGAGCTCGGCGACCGTCGCCGAGAGCTCGGTGGCGAGCGCGCCCGGCATTCGCCGCGAGAAGATCGCGGCCAGCGCGCGGTAGTACGCGAGCACCTCGTCCCGCTCCGCGTTGAAGCGATCCCAAAGCGCCTCGCCGGCGTCGCGGTAGTCGACGACGATGGTCCGCACGTTGTGGAGCTTGTCCGCGAGCGAGACGTGGAGGGCCGCCTCGCTTGCGTCCTCGAGATGCTCGAGGTACGCGCGCTTTCGCTCGCGCCATGGCGGCTTGGGCTCGAAACCAGCCGCGCCCGTTCCGGACAGGCGCCCGGGCTGGTTTCTCACGCGCTCACCATCCGGGATTCGCTCGCCCATGCTGTCGCTGCAGGACTCGACGATCTCCGCCACGTCGCCCCCGAACTCGGCGCGAATGCGCTCCAGGGTCTCGCGACCTCCCTGATCCTCCGCGGCGTCGTGGAGCAACGCGGCGATCGCCTCGTCCTCCGAGCCTCCCGTCTCGATGACGATCGAGGTCACCCCGAGGAGGTGACCGAAGTACGGGACGCCAGAGCCCTTGCGGGTCTGTCCCGCATGGAGCTCGAAGGCGAGATCGAGCCCACGCACGAAGCGCTCGCCCAGCGACGGAATCGTTGCCGCGTCGATGCCGCGACTCTAGTCCGCGGGATGCCTGGCGGGTGCCACCTCTGGGAGCTTCACCCCGGTCACCATCTCCGCGTATCGGACGAGGATCTGCTCGGCCGCGGCGCTGTCGATGGAGGGGTGGCCGATCACGACCTGCAGGCCGAGGCCGTCCTCGAGCGCGACCAGGCCGCGCGCGATGGCGAGCGCGTCGGTGGTCAACTCGAAGTCTGCCTCTCCCGCGCCGGCCTCGAGGATGGACTCGTACAGGATGGCCTGCCGGTCGAAGTACGAGGAGGTCAAGATCGCGAACGCCGAGCTCGATCCGGTGAATGCGTCCAGCTCGTAGAGCAGCCGGCTGTCGGCGTCGTCCGGGCCGGACGGGACGCCCAGACGGATTGCCAGGCGCAGCTGGCGAGGCGAACCGCTGACCCGGCGAACCGCCGCCGCGCGCCGCTCGGCGAACCGCTCGATCGCGCCGCGCGACACCTCGATCAGGAGCTCGTCGAGGTTCGGGTAGTAGTAGAGGACCGAGCTGGGTGCCATCCCGGCGCGCTCGGCGACGTCCTTTACCCGAACGCCTACGGCGCCGCGTTCGAGCAGCACCTGCCGCGCCGCCCGCACGAGCTGTTGCCGTCGCCCGGCCTGGTCCTTGCGCCGCATACCCGAATGTTATTCAGTAGGTCGGCCCTCTCGGCCCAACTTGCAGCATGGCGGTCGGAAGGGTATTCTTCGAATTGCGTTCGAAGAATGATTCGGGGTACGACAGAACGCAGCCGGCGGCGCGGCCGAGGATCGGTCCAGCGGCGTGCGGCCTTCGCGCTCACCGCCGCGCTGGCGGCGGCGGTGCTGGCGACGGGCTGCGGCGGGTCGAGCGGGATCGAGTCCGGCGACACCGCGTCGGGCGAGCAGGTGGACGCCTCGGGGCCCGTCCAGGGCAAGTTGACGATCTCGCAGTGGCCGCTCTACATCGATCCGGGCAAGAAGGGCACGGTGGCGGAGTTCGAGTCGAAGACCGGCGTCCAGGTCGACTACATCGAGGACATCAACGACAACAACGAGTTCTTCGGCAAGCTCCAGCCGCAACTCGCGCAAGGGCAGTCCGGGGGCCGCGACCTGATCACGGTGAGCGACTGGCTCGCGAAGCAGATGTACGACGCGGGCTACATCCAGAAGCTGGACTACTCGAAGCTGTCGAACGTCCGGAACAACCTGATCGAACCCCTGCGGCATCCGGCCGCCGATCCAAACCGCGAGTTCACGGTGCCCTGGCAGAGCGGCATGACGGGCCTGATCGTCAATACGGACCTGGCGCCGGAGGTCGACTCGATCTGCGACCTCTTCGATCCCAAGTACAAGGGCAAGGTCGACATGCTCACCGAGATGCGCGACACCGTGCCGATGACGCTGAAGTGCATGGGCATCGATCCCGACCACGCGACCACCGACCAGTGGCTCGCGGCCGTGGACAAGGTCAAGGAGGCGGCCGACTCGGGCCAGATCCGCCGCTTCACCGGCAACGACTACATCCGCGACCTGAGCTCGGGCAACGTCGACTTCGTGCTCGGCTGGTCCGGCGATGCGATCCAGCTGCAGAAGGACGACCCCAACATCAAGTTCGTCATGCCCAAGGAGGGCTGCATGCTGTGGTCTACGAGCATGGAGATTCCTGCCGGCGCGCCGAACCCGGCTGCCGCGGAGGCCTGGATGAACTTCGTCTACGACCCCGAGGTGCAGGCCGACATCACGAAGTACGTGAACTACGTCACCCCGGTGAAGGGGGTGAAGGAGATCCTGGCCAAGCGCGATCCGCAGCTCGCGAAGAGCAAGCTGATCTTCCCAACCGAGGCGTACACCAGGAACTGCACGTTCGAGCCCGTGCTTGACGGCGAGCAGGGCCGCGAGGTGACCCGGGCCTTCAATGCCGTGGTCAACGGCTAGTGCGCCCGCTCTCGATCGCGGCGCTACAGACCGCCCCCGTCTCGCGTGATCCCGACGCGACGCTCGGTCTGCTGGCGGATCGGGTCCGCGCGATCCGGGCCGCCGTGCCGCACGTGCAGCTCGTCATGCTGCCCGAGCTTCACCTGTCGGCCCCGCCGCCGATCCTCGAGGACCACTCGGGGTATGCGGCCAACGCCGCCGTCGAGATCCCGGGTCCGCTGACCGGGGCGCTCGGAGAGATCGCCGCCGCCTCGGAGGTCTGGCTGGTGCCCGGATCGGTCTACGAACGGGCGGCTGACGGCCGCATCCACAACACGGCGCTGGTGTTCGCACCTGACGGCGAGCTGGTGGCCCGCTACCGCAAGGTCTTCCCCTGGCAGCCACACGAGTCGTGCGCTCCGGGCGACGAGTTCGTCACCTTCGAGATCCCGGACGTCGGCCGGGTCGGCCTCGCCATCTGTTACGACGGCAGCTTTCCCGAGACCTTCCGCC
Organism: Actinomycetota bacterium; assembly: GCA_046728915.1. GTDB lineage: Bacteria > Actinomycetota > Thermoleophilia > Solirubrobacterales > 70-9 > AC-56. The sequence goes on from JBKPFQ010000140.1 coordinate 24,798, forward strand.
AGCTCGCCTGGATGGGCGCGGAGGTCGTTCTGCAGGCCAACCTCACGACCACCAGCGACCGCGAGCAGGAGCTCGTGATGGCCCGCTCGAACGCGATCTTCAATCAGCTCTACGTCGTGTCCTTGAACGCCTCGGCGCCCCCGGGCGTGGGACGAAGCGTGATCGTCGACCCGGAGGGACTCGTACGGGTCGCAGGTGGGAGCGGCGAGGAGCTGATCACGGACGTGCTCGACCTGGAGGCGGTCGAGCGGGTGCGACGCATCGGGACCGCGGGCGTGTCGAGGATGTGGGACCAGATTGTCCGCGAGGGGCCCGGGATCGAGCTCCCCATGTACGGCGGGCGGGTGCAGGAGCGGGTTCTCGCGCAGCTCCCGCGGGAAGATTGACCGCCGCCCGGGGCGGCCGTCAATCTCGCTCCTCCTCGTTACGGGTCAGCGATCCGGATCGACGCGACCGGCCCGGCGATGATCCTTGCCGGCCCCGGCCAGCTCGCGCTCCGCGAGCCTGGCGCGCTCCTCGGCATCGGCGTGCTCCTTCTGAGCCCGGGCCCGCTGCTCGGCAGCGACGGCCTGCTCCTTCTTCGCGTGCGTCTCGCGCGCCGCGGCGCGGTCGCGGAGCTCGCGTGCCTGCACGCGGCGCTTCTCCTGCCTGCGCGGCCTGGTGACCAGCGCGGCGACGATGAGCGCCAGGATCACGGCGCCCGCGACGATGGCGATGATGACAATCGTGCTCATCTCTCTCTCCTCCTTGGTGTCAGGCACCTTCCGTGCCGTATCCGGCTACCCGCAGGCCTGAGGGAATACCGGCGCGGTGGGGCGCCGGCATGTCAGCTTGTCCTGGCCGACCGGCCAGTCGCCTGATCTAGGAGGCCGGGAGCAGGACCTGCTCGATCGAATCGGCCAGTCCGTCCTCGCGAACGTCGACGACCACGGAGTTGACCCAGACGTCCTCGTCCGCGGTGTCGAACTTCACCGGCATCTGGGTGCGGAAGGACTCGAGCGCCTGCTCGCGGCGCACGCCGATGACGCCGGCGCGGGACCCGGTCATCCCCACGTCGGTGATGAACGCCGTGCCGCCCGGAAGCACGCGTGCGTCCGCGGTGGGGACGTGGGTGTGGGTTCCCAGCACCGCCGCAACGCGTCCGTCGAGATGCCAGCCCATCGCCACCTTCTCACTGGTGACTTCGGCGTGGAAGTCGATGATGATCGCGTCCGCGTCACCGGACAGGCGGTCGACCATCGCATCGGCCTCCGGAAAGGGGGACCTCGCGGCCTTCATCTGAACCGTGCCGCTCAGGTTCCCCACGGCAACCCGCCGGTCGCCGACGGGGACGATCACCGAGCCCCGCCCGGGGTTGCCGGCCATGTAGTTGGCGGGCCGGATCACCCGCTCGGCCCGGTCGAGGAACTCGTAGGCATCGCGATGGCGATAGACGTGGTTGCCCGTCGTGATCACGTCCACGCCCATCTCGAACAGCTCGTCGGCGGTCCTCTCCGTGATGCCCAGCCCCCCGGCGGCGTTCTCGCCGTTGGCGATGATCAGGTCGGGAGCATGGCGCTCGCGAATCCGCGGCATCGCGCTCGCGAGACCCGCCCGGCCTGGGCGCCCGACGACGTCGCCTATGAAGAGGACGCGCACCGGGGCAGCCTAGTTGCCCGCGCGCACCGCCTCGGTCGCGGGCCCTAGACAGCGTGCGATCGGTGGCCCGAGGCCACCTCGAGCTCGCGCCGGATGAGCTCGGCGAGGCCGTCGGCTGTGTCACATCCGCTCTCGGGCCAGCTGGAGGCCACCGACAGATGCAGACGATCGGGATCACCGCCGTCGCAGTCCGCCTCCAGCGCCGCGCTCGATCCGCGGAAGAGGCGCGCGGGCAGCCACGCACTGAGCAGCCAGCAGTCGCCGACGAGCAGCTGGACGGGCTTCAGCACGGACCCGACCGGCCCGATCGACTCGTCGCCGTCCACGTCCAACTGGAGGTGCCTGACGAGGTACGCGGCGGTCATCCGGATCGTCGTGGGCTCGTAGGTGCCCGCGGCCGGGAACCGTCGCGGAGTCGCGAGGTCCCGCGCCATCCGCTGCGTCAGCGCGCCCTGGCAGACCCGGTTCAGGACGCCGAGCGATCGCGGCGTGTGGAGCTCGGACGGGTGGATGTCGACCCATCGGATCCCGGCGACGTCCTCGAGCTCGGCGAGCGACATCGTGCGAGGGTCCTCGCCCGGAATCCATACGCTCGCCCGGCGCACCAGACGCGATTCCGATTGGGCGAGCGAACGCGTCGCGCGCCCGCCGTGAGTTTCTGCTGTGACCACCGGTGCCCTTTCTGCCCCCCGTGGCATTAGACCCCTGCAGGGGAGGAAAGTTGCGGTGGTCTCTTCGCTGAAATTTCCGCGCTCGACTGTCCGAATCGGAGCATGGTGGAGGCGCCCGGGCGGCACCCGCGCTGGCCGGCGCGCGCCGTCCATTAGCTTTCCCGAGGTGATCGGGCAGGAGGTAGGCCGCGAGGTCGTGATCGAAACCCGCGGGCTCGCCAAGACCTTCGGGGATCGCCAGGCGCTGCGCGGGGTGAGCTTCGTCGCCCATCGCGGAGAGCTCCTGGCCGTGATCGGGCCGAACGGGGCGGGAAAGACGACGCTGTTGTCGATCCTGGCGGGGATCCGGCGCCCGGACGGGGGATCGGTGAGTCGCCCGTCCGGGGAGATCGGCTGGGTTCCACAGCAGGCAGCGCTCTACCGGCGCCTGACGGTGGCCGAGAACCTCCGGCTGTTCGCCCGGCTCGAGAAGGTCCCCGACCCGGATCTGGTCGTCGACGAGATGCTCACCCAGACTGCGCTGGCCGATCGCCGCGATGACCAGGCGGGAACCCTGTCGGGTGGGAACCAGCAGCGCATCAACATCGCGATCGGGCTGCTCGCCCGTCCCGCCGTGCTCCTCCTCGACGAGCCCAGCGCCGGGCTCGATCCCCGGCAGCGTGAGCGCCTCTGGGATTTCGTGCTGGCGCTCGCCGGCGGCGGCACGACCGTCATCTTCTCCACGCACGATCTCGCGGAGGCTGAGCGGTACGGCCGCCGCCTCCTGGTCCTGGCCGACGGCGAGAACCTCTTCGACGGCGCGCCTCCCGAGCTGCACGCGGCGGTTCCCGAATCGGGAGCGCGAGACTTCGAGCAGGCGTTCGTGGCGTTCCTGCGCGAGCGGGGGCATTGAAGTCCGGCGGCTGAGCGATGCGCTGGCTCTTCGTCAAGGACCTCCAGATCATGCGGCGGTCGCCGCTGCTCACGGCCCTCCTGATCATCTATCCGATCGCAATCGCGGTCCTGATCGGGTTCGCGCTGTCGCGCGGGCCGTCGAAGCCCCGCGTGGCGTTCCTCAACGAGATCCCCGAAGGGACGCCGCTGGTGATCGGGGGGCGGCAGCTGGACATCACGGGCGCGAGGGGGGAGCTTTGCTCCCGCATCGACTGCATCGACGTGTCCAACGAGGACCAGGCGCGCCAGATGGTGGAGTCGGGCGACGCGCTCGCGGCATTGATCCTCCCGAAGGACTTCATCTCGGACCTCGAGTCGCTGGCCTCGCTGACTCCGTCGGAGCCGACCGTGCGCGTGCTGGTGAACGAGGAGGACCCGGTCAAGGCCAACCTGGTGGACGACCGCATCAACGCGCTCATCAACCAGGCCAACCTCAGGCTGTCGAAGAAGGTCAGCCGGCTGGCCGCGAACTACCTGACTCTGCTCCTGCGCGGCGGCCAACTCGACCTCCTGGGGCAGACCCTCGACGTCCTCGGCCTCCAGAACACCCAGCGGATCCTCGAGGCGATTCAGCCGGAGCTGCCGAAGGACAGCCCCTTCGCGGGCGCCCTGCAGCGGGTGATCACGTTCGCGCGGCTGGCGCGCCAGAACCTGGATCTCGCCAACCCGCTTCTGTCCTCGATCGCGCACCCGATCAACGTGGACAAGGAGGTCGTGTCGGGCTCGCCGCCGAGCCTCGACGCATTCGCGATCGCGGTCGCGGCGACCGTGACGCTGATGTTCGTGACCGTTCTGCTGGTGGCGGGATCGCTCGCCCTCGAGCGCGAGGAGAACGCGTTCACGCGCCTCACTCGAGGGCTCGTGGCCAAGTGGGGCCTGCTGGCCGAGAAGGTGGCCCTCGGCGTCGCCCTCTCGATCGTCGTGACCATCGTGATGCTGGCGGGCCTCTCCCTCTTCGTCCACATCGACTGGGGCCGGTTCCCGCTGATCCTCCTGGCCATCGTCGCGGGAGGGGCCGCCTTCGCCGCCTTCGGAGCCGCGATCGGGGCGGCGGCCAAGGAGGTCAGAGCCAGCTCGCTGCTCGCGTTCATGATCTCGCTGCCGATCGCGTTCATCTCGTTGGTGGAATCCGGCACCGTCAGCCCGACGCTCTACGACGTCATCAAGGTCGTGAGAGCCCTGTTCCCGTTCGACGCGGCGCTCGACGCGATGTCCGGCGGCCTCGAAGCCACGGGCCCGGCGCTGGGTCTGCCGCTCCTGCACCTCGCGATCCTGGCGGCGGCGTACGGCGTGCTGGCCCGGCTCGCGCTGCGGCGCTTCGCGTGGTAACGGCCGAAAAACTGGGCAAGTAAGGGCGGCGCCGGCCCGGGCCTGCGGCCGTGTCCACCCGCCGCAGCTAACACTTCACTCGTCCCTCGCTTGCGAAGCGAATGAAGGGTTGACCGTCCGTAGGGCGGTTAACCCCTTCAACCGGCTCCAGCCGCTGCGTCGGTTGAAGGGTTATCGGCATGGTTCGGTTCGCACCGCGGAAGCGCGCCAACCGCGCCGCCATGCCCGCCCTCCTAGAATCAGGCGGGTGAGCTTCCCCGCCACCCGCATGCGGCGCATGCGGCGCACGAAGGCACTCCGCGACTTGGTGCGCGAGACCGAGCTTTCGCCGCAGCACCTCGTCCAGCCGCTGTTCGTCGTCGCCGGCGAAGGCGTGCGCGAGGACGTCCCATCGATGCCGGGCGTCGAGCGCCTGTCGATCTCCGAGGTGGTCGCCGAGGCGACCGAGCTCCAGGCGGCGGGCGTCGGCGCCGTGATCCTGTTCGGCATCCCCAGCGAGAAGGACGAGGCGGGGTCGGGGGCCTACGACCCGGAGGGTGTGGTGCAACTGGCCGTCCGGGCGCTAAAGGAGGCGCATCCCGATCTGATCGTGATCACCGACGTGTGCCTGTGCGAGTACACGTCCCACGGGCACTGCGGCATCGTCCGCGACGGTGAGGTCGACAACGACCTGACGCTCGAGCTCCTGGCCAAGACCGCGATCTCGCACGCCGACGCGGGAGCCGACGTCATCGCGCCGAGCGACATGATGGACGGCCGGGTGGGCGCGATCCGGTCGCAGCTCGACGACGAGGGCCACTCGAACGTCCCGATCATCGCCTACAGCGCCAAGTACGCATCGGCCTTCTACGGCCCGTTCCGGGAGGCCGCGGAGTCCATGCCGGAGTTCGGCGACCGCCGCGGCTACCAGATGGACCCGGCCAACGCCCTCGAGGGAGTGCGGGAGGCCGAGCTCGATCTCGCCGAGGGGGCGGACGTGTTGATGGTGAAGCCGGCGACGCCGTACCTCGACGTGATCCGGCGCGTCAAGGACTCGACCGGGGCACCGGTCGCCGCCTTCCACGTATCCGGCGAGTACTCGACGCTCAAGGCCGCGGCACGGAACGGCTGGATCGACGAGGAGCGCGCCGTCCTGGAGACGCTGACCTCCATTCGCCGCGCCGGGGCGGACCTCGTCTTCACCTACTACGCGAAGGACGCCGCGGCTTGGCTGTGAGGTCGCCGGGCGCGACGCGCAAGGAACCGCGCCCGAAGGTTCGCTCCCGCAAGGGCGGCGCCGCGGTGCCGCTCGACGATGCCGACAAGCAGCTGATGAACCTGCTGCAGTCGAGATTCCCGCTCGTTCGGGAGCCGTTCGCCTCGGTCGCCCACGAAGCCGGCATGCCGCTGGACGAGGTGAAGTCGCGTACCCAGCGGCTGCTGGACGAGCGCATCATCCGCGAGATCACGCCGATCTTCGACACCCGGGCTCTGGGCTACGCGTCCATGCTGGTCGCCGCGAAGGTCGACGCGGAGAACCCGCACCGCGCGGCCCGGATCATCAACTCTCATCCCGGCGTCTCGCACAACTACCTGCGCACCCACGAGTTCAACCTGTGGTTCACGATCGCGACGCCGCCCGATTCTGCGCTCGGGCTCGACGGGACGCTGGAGGTGCTGCAGGAAGAGACGGGGGCCGATTCGATCCGCCAGCTGCCCACGCTCACCCTCTTCAAGATCAACATGAACCTCGAGATGGAGCAGGGAACCGAGGCCCTGGCCGGGGCCGTCGACGCCGCGCCGCCGCGCGAGCTCGAGCGCCAGCCCTATGACGACGTGGACGTCGCGGTCATCCGCGCCCTCCAGGGTCCGATGAGCGTCGGCGACCGCCCCTACGACACGGCGGCCCGCGGGGCGGGGATGCCGGTCGACGCGTTCCTCGCCCACCTCGAGGGGATGGTCGAGCGCAAGCTCCTGCGACGCGTGGCGGCGATCCTCTACCACCGGCGAGCGGGGTTCTCGGCCAACGGGATGGGCGTTTGGCGGGTGCCCGAGGATCAGGTCCTCGCGGTCGGCAGGCGGATGGCCGCCGTGCGGGGCATCTCCCATTGCTACCAGCGCCCCACCTATCCGGACTGGCCGTACTCGGTGTTCACCATGGCCCACGGGCGCTCGAAGGACGAGTGCGACGCGATCCTCGACCGAATCGCCGACGAGCACCAGCTCCACGGCGACGACCGCGCGGTCCTCTACTCCTCGACCGAGTTCAAGAAGATCCGCCTGCACTACTTCACCGATGACTACGCCACGTGGGAGCGGGAGCACGCAAGTGTTTGAGATGAGGGGGCTTCAGCCCCCGAAACTGGCTGGTGCCGTTGCAGATGTCTGAGCTGCCCGCCGTTCGCTGAGCAGTTGGCCGGCGGCGAGGATCGCTCAGCGGAGCTGTATCGCCGGGCGCTCGGGGTGATGCCCGGCGGGGTCAACTCGCCGGTGAGGGCCATGCGGTCGATCGGCCGAGAGCACCCGATCTTCGTCGCCCGCGGGGAGGGAGCGGACCTGATCGACGTCGACGGCCACCGGTACGTCGATTGGGTCTGCTCCTGGGGGCCGCTCATCCTCGGACATGCCCAGCGCGAGGTGGTGGCCGCCGTGCGCGAGGCCGCCGAGCGGGGGACGAGCTACGGCGCTCCGACGGAGGCCGAGGTGGACCTCGCCACCGAGGTGACCGATCGATTCTCGTCGGTGGAGATGGTCCGGATGGTGAGCTCCGGGACCGAGGCGTCGATGAGCGCGGTCCGGCTCGCCCGGGCCGTGACGGGACGAGACACGATCGTGAAGTTCGCCGGCGCCTACCACGGACACGTCGACGGCCTGCTGGCAGAGGCGGGTTCGGGCCTGGCCACACAGGGAATCCCCGTCAGCCCCGGCGTGCCGCGCGCGCAGGCCGCGGACACGGTGGTCGTGCCGTGGAACGACCCCGAGGCGGTGGCCGCGGCAGCGGCCGAGCACGCGCCCGCGGCGATCCTGGCCGAGCCCGTGCCGGCCAACATGGGCGTCGTCCCGCCGGAGGATGGGTTCCTGGAGTCGCTTCGCAAGTGCGCCGACGGAGCGGGGGCGCTGCTCGTCCTGGACGAGGTCATCAGCGGCTTCCGGGTCGCCCGTGGGGGCGCCCAGGAGGCCTACGGCGTGGAGGCCGACCTCACGATCATGGGCAAGGTGCTGGGCGGTGGGCTGCCGGCGGCCGCGTACGGCGGTCGGCGCGACCTGATGGAGCGTGTGGCGCCGGCCGGCGACGTCTACCAGGCGGGAACGCTCTCCGGCAACCCCCTCGCCGTCGCGGCGGGGCTCGCCACGCTGCGTGAGCTCGATGCGGCCGCGTACGAGCGGCTCGATGCCCTCACCGAGCGCCTCGCGGCGAGCCTGCGGGAGGCGGCCGGGGATCGCCCCGTGCGGGTGGCCTCGGTCTGCGGCCTCGTGACCCCGTTCTTCAGCGCCGAGCCCGTCCGGGACTTCGAGGGCGCCTCGGCCTGCGACCTGGACGCCTATGGTCGCTTCTGCCGCGCGCTTCTGGAGCGGGGCATCTACCCGCCCGCCTCGCAGTTCGAGGCGTGGTTCGTCTCCCTCGCCCACGACGAGGCAGCGATCGACCGCACGGCCGAGGCGGCGGCAGAGGCCTTCGACGCCGCGTTCGCGTGAGCCAGGCTCCCGCGACCCCGCTCACCGAGCTGGTCCCCCCGCCGGATCGCGGCCGCAGGTTCGAGCGCGAGGTCGTTCCCGGGCTCGCCGACGCCACCGGGTCCCGGCGCGTACGGCTCGACGCCATCTCGCGATGGCTCCAAGACGTCGCCTACGCCGACGTGGTCGATGTGGGACTCGCGGACCGCGGCGCCTGGGTGGTGCGGAGGGCCCGATTGAGGGTCGAGGCCTTTCCACGGTTCGGCGAGCCCGTCCTGGTGCGTACCTGGTGCAGCGCCGCGGGCCGCCTGGCGGCCGAGCGGCGAACCAGCGTGGCGGGCGCCGGCGGCGCCGTCGAGGCGGTCGCGCTGTGGATCCACGTCGACACCGAGACCCTTCGCCCCCTGAGACTGGGAGAGCAGTTCCAGGCCGTCTACGGCGAGAGCGCGGGGGACCGCAAGGCCGACTTCCGGCTCCGTCATGCGGAGCCGCCGGCGGATGCCTCTCGCTCGCCGTGGCGCTTTCGCGCCGCCGACGTGGACGTCGCGGGTCACGTGAACAACGCCGTCTACTGGGAGCCGGTGGAGGAGCGACTCTCGGGCGCGCCGGAGCTCGGGACCACGGATGTCGAGATCGAGTACCGCGACCCGGCCCAGCCCGGCGAGGCGGAGATCCTGACCGCCGGCCAAGCGATGTGGGTCGTGAGCGGGGACGGGGACGTCCATGCCTCGATCGTCGGGCTATCCGCCCCCGAGGTGGCGCCGTAGCCGCCGCCGAAGTGCCGCTAATCTCGCGCCGTGCCACGGCCGACGCAAGCCCTGAACGAGCTCGCCGACCAGCTTCGGAGCGAGAGGTCCGTGATCTCTCCATACGTCGGCGATGCCGATGGCCAGGTCCCGGCCCTTGGGATGCTCGTCGCCGACGGGCCCCGCGCCGCGACGGCTCCCGCGGAGTACGCGATCCTGTTCGAGTCGATCCGTGAGGGCTACCTGCTCCACTACGCGCGACCCCGGGTCGTCAACGGCGCCGACAAGGACCTTGCCCTCCTCGCGGGGGACTACCTGTACGCGCGAGGCCTGGAACGCCTGGCGGCGATGGGCGACCTGGAGGCGGTGCGCGAGCTGTCGGACCTGATCTCCCTCGTCGCGCAGCTGCACGCGGCGCGCGACGCGCCGGCTACCGCCGAGGAGGGATCGGGCGCACTGTGGCTGGCATCCGCCGTCACGGTCGCCGCGGGCGCCCCACCGGGGCACGTCGACGCCAAGGCGGCGCTTCGCGACGGGGAGCCGGACGCGTCGCGTGAGCTATGGGATGGGACGGCGGCCGGAGCCGCCGGAGCCGGCCTGGCCGAGCAGCTGGAGCGCGCCGCCGAGGCGATAGGCTTCCGGCCCCCCTCCTGAGCGTCAGAGTTTTCCAAGGCGCGCGAAGCAAGGAAATGGATCTGGGCGTAGCGCGAGCATCGATCAAAGCCTGAAGTGGCCGACGCCGCCGACAAGACCAATGGCTTGACTGGCGACGGTTCCCCGCCGAAGCCGGATCCCGCGGGCTACTTCCAGGGCGAATCGATGAACCGGCGCCGTGCGCTCACCGTGGCCGGCCAGGCGGTGGGCGGGCTGGCGGGAGCAATCATCGTGCTGCCGGCCGTGGGGTTCGCGGTCGCGCCGATGTTCGAGAAGCCGGACGAGATCTGGGAGAGCGTCGGTCCGCCCAGCCGCTTCACCCCCGACACCTACAAGCCGGTCGTGTTCACGCTTGTGGAGGGGATCGGCGAGGCGGGCAAGACGACGGCCTTCGTCCGACAGGGCTCGAAGAAGTACGACGAGGACCCCTCGAGCTACATCGCGATCTCGACGCGCTGCGCGCACCTCGGCTGTCCCGTGAACTACGTCGGCGCGTCGCAGAGCTTCGTCTGCCCGTGCCACGGCGGCGTCTACGACTTCCAGGGAAAGGTGATCGGCGGGCCGCCCGTGCGCCCGCTGGACCGCTTCCAGACACGGGTCGCGAAGGGCGAGGTGCAGATCGGCCCGCGCTACAGCGTCACCTCGCAGCTCGACCCCGTCCGCTACAGGGACCCCGGCGAGTTCACGGGCGGGGTTTGGAATTACATCTACCCGCCGCGGCCGGACACGCCGCCGGCGCCGTAGGGGTTCGAGATGAAGATTCCCGACCTCCTCATCCCGCCGCCGCTGAAGAAGCCGCAGAAGCCCGGCACCGACACCACCGGAAACGGCGGCGAGCCCACCGCGCGACTCAAGGAGACGCCCGCCGACCTCGTCGGCTGGCTGGACGAGCGCACCGGCGGCGCGAGCTTCCTCACCGGGCTCCTCTATCGCAAGGTCCCGAAGGGGACCAACTGGTTCTACACACTCGGGTCCGCAACCCTGTTCGCGTTCGTGGTGCAGGCGACGACGGGGGTCTTCCTGGCGATGTACTACGACCCGTCGCCCACCCAGGCCTACGCCTCGGTCACGCACCTGACGAACGACGTGTTCCTCGGCGAATTCGTCCGCGGCATGCACAAGTGGGGGGCCAGCGTGATGATCATCCTGATCTACCTCCACATGGCGCGGGTGTTCGTCTTCGGCGCCTACAAGTACCCGCGCGAGCTCAACTGGGTGATCGGCGTGACGCTTCTCATCCTCACGATGATCATGGGCTTCACGGGCTACCTGCTGCCCTTCGACCAGCGATCCTTCTGGGCCACGGTCGTGGGCGTGAACATCAACGGCACCGGGCCGTTCATCGGTCCCTACCTCAGCGACTTCCTCCGTGCGGGGGCCGAGTTCGGGCCCACCACGCTGGCCCGCTTCTACGCGATCCACATGCTGCTCGTGCCCGGGCTGATCATCGCGCTGATCGGGGCGCATCTCTATCTCGTGGTGAAGCTGGGAACGACGGCGCCGCCGTGGCTGCACTCGAAGCGCACCAAGGGCACCGTCAGGGAGGAGCGGGTTTGAACCGCGCCGAGAAGGAGGCCTATCTCCGCGAATACGAGCTCCTGAAGAAGGAGGGCAAGCCGTTCTTCCCCTACGCGGTGATGAAGGACTCGACGATGGCCTTGATCGTCGTGCTCGTGATCGTGCTCCTGTCCCTGATCTTGGGCGCGGAGCAGGGGCCGAAGGCCGATCCGACGACGACCACCTACACGCCGCGCCCGGACTGGTACTTCTTCTTCCTCTTCGAGCTGCTGCGGGTGTTGAAGCCGCCGTACCTGGTCCCGCTGGCGACCATCGGGATCCCGACGATTGCGATGATCCTGCTGTTCCTCCTGCCCTTCTACGACCGCGGGCCGGAGCGCCGGCCGGAGCGAAGACCGATCGCGATGACGGCCCTGGCGTTGACGGTCGTCGCCATGGCATATCTGACCTACACCGGCGCCATCGCGGGGCCGCCCACGGAGGTCAGCATGGACGTCCCGCCGCAATATGAGGCGGGCAAGCTCGTGGTCGCGCAGTCCGCGTGCCTCGCATGCCACAAGATCGGCGACAGCGGCAACGGCACGCTCGCCCCCGACCTCACGCACGTCGGGTCGCGCATCCCGCGGGAGGCCATTCTGCGCTCGCTGGAGGCGGGCCCGAGCATCATGCCCTCCTTCAAGAGCCTCGGCCAGAAGAAGCTGAACGAGGTCGCTGACTTCCTCGCATACCTGAAGTAGCAAGACTGCAGGCCACGAGAGGCCCAGCAGCGGTCATGGCCACGACCCAGACGTCACTACCCAATCGCGAGTCCGGCGAGTTCGCCACGCAGGTGCGGAGCATGTTCGACCGCATCGCGGGCGTGTACGACCTCATGAACAGCGCGATGACCGCGGGGATGCATCACAGCTGGCGCGAGCGGGCCGGGGAGCTGGCCGAGCTCTCACCCGGCGGAGCAGCGCTCGACGTGTGCTGCGGGACCGGCGACCTGGCGCTCGAGCTGTCCCGGCGGGTTGGGCCGGAGGGAACCGTGATCGGGTGCGACTTCTCGGAGCGCATGCTCGATCTCGCCCGCACCAAGGCGGCGCGGGTGAACGCCACCAACGTTCGCTTCGAGTGGGCGGACGCGCTGCAGCTTCCGTACCCGGATGGTTCCTTCGACGCCGCGACCGTCGGGTTCGGCGCGCGCAATCTCGCCGATCTCGATCGGGGGCTCCGTGAGCTTCGCCGGGTCGTGCGCTCCGGCGGGCGGCTGGTGATCCTGGAGATCTCCCAGCCCACCCGACCGCCGCTGTCCGCCTTCTACTCCCTGTGGTTCGACCGGATCGTGCCGCTCCTGGGGACCCTGGTGGGCGATCGCAGCGCCTACACGTACCTGCCGGAATCGGTCAAGCGCTTCCCATCCCCGCGGGGCCTGGCCGAGCGGATGGGCTCCGCGGGCTTTCCACGAGTGCGCTACCTGGTCCTCGCAGGCGGCATCATCACTATCCACGCCGGCGTTGCCGGCACCTGAGATCGGCCGCCTGGGAGGGATCGCGAGCATGCACCAGATCGGAGGAGCGAGGTGAACCGGACCGCGGTCCCGCCGCCGGTGACCATGGTGCTGGACGCCGCCGACGCCTGGCTCCCGACGCGCATGGAGGCGGTCGAGGAGCGCCTGCGCCGGCTTGTCGAGGGGCACGGTGAGGCGCTGGCTGCCGATGCGGGCGCCACCCTGGCGGCCGGAGGCAAGCGCCTGCGGCCGATGCTGGTCCTGCTGTGCGCGGGCCCGGGCGCGGGTGAGCCCGCGATCCGCGCGGCCGCCGCGATCGAGCTGGTGCACATGGCGACGCTGGTGCATGACGACGTGCTCGACGCCGCCCCTCTGCGGCGCGGACGGCCGACGGTCGTCGCGCGGTCGGGACGCGAGCGAGCCCTGGCCGTCGGCGACCTGCTCTTCTCGCGTGCCTTCGCCGAGCTGGGCCGGGATGGCAGCGAGCGCCAGGTGGAGCTTCTCTCGGGCGCCTCGGTCGCCCTGGCCCTCGGGGAGCTGGCTCAGCGCCAGGACGCATTCGACATCTCGATCTCGGCCGAGCGCTATCTCGACCGCTGTGGGTTGAAGACGGCCCGCTTGTTCGAATGCGCGTGCCTCATCGGGCGAGCGGGAAAGGGCGGGGAGCTCGCCACCAACTCGGCTGAGCCCGACCTGTCCCTCGAGCGGGCCCTGCAGACGTTCGGGCGTGAGATCGGGCTCGCCTTTCAGCTCCTGGACGATGTTCTGGACGTCACCGGGCCGCCGGAGCGGACCGGGAAGGCGCGCGGGACCGACCTGCTCGACGGCACCGTCACCCTGCCGCTGATCCTCGCCCGCGAGGAGGATCGCTCGCTGGCGAAGCTCGACCTCGAGGAGCTGGACACGGATGGCGCCGCCGCGGTCTGCGATCGCGTGGCGGCCACCGGCGCGCTGGAGCGCGTGCGAGCGGACGCGCGCGGCCGCGTGGAGATTGCCAAGCGGGGGCTCGCGACCTCCGGCCTGCGGACGGAGCAGCGCCGGCTGCTCGAACTGGTCGCCGACGGCGTGGTCGAGCGCTATTCGTAGGCGCAGCGCGCCAGGGACCTAGAAGTCCTCGGGGAGGATCTGGTCGCCGTTCAGGGCCGCCACGAAGCGGTCGATTTGGTCCTCCATGTTGGCGCGGACCAGGGTGTTGAGATCGTCGAGCACGGCCTCCGTGCCGTGATCGAGCGCCTCGTCGAGTCGGTCGACGACGTCCTGGCTGTAGCGCCCGCCGCCGTTCCATTCGCACTCGGGACAGCGCAGGGCGACTTGCCACTGCCGCTCGCTGGCGGGAGCCCAGTCGGTCGGATAGACGAGATCGGAGCCGCACTCAGGGCAGATGTGAAGGTCACCGCGCCGCCGGCGCTGGGTGGACGAGACGCGAGTCTCGAAGATGCTCGGCTCCAGCCCCCGCTCGAGCTCGGTCCCCTTGGCTGTCTCCCTGTCGGCCACTTCGAATGGTGTATCGGCCAGACCACTCAGATGCTTTAAACGACGCACGCCATCTGCATGTGAATACGTGCTACGTGCGGGTTCGGATCAAACGCGCGTGAGCGCTCCGATCCGAGCGGGGTCCCTCTGCGCCCCGGTCTATTCGTCCTCGGGGAAGTTCAGGTAGTAACGCGAGGGTGTCGGCCCGCGCTGCCCCTGGTACTTCGAGCCGGTCGCATCGCTGCCATACGGATGCTCGGCCGGACTGCTCATGCGAAGGAACGAGATCTGCCCGATCTTCATCCCGGGATAGATCGCGATGGGCAGGTTCGCGACGTTGGACAGCTCGAGCGTGAGATGTCCGTCCCAACCGGCGTCGACGAAGCCGGCGGTCGAGTGGATGAGCAGCCCCAGCCGGCCGAGGCTCGACTTTCCCTCCAGGCGCGCCACGAGATCGTCTCCGAGCGCCACGCGCTCGCGGGTGGAGCCCAGCACGAACTCGCCCGGGTGCAGGATGAATGTCTTGCCCTCGTCGACCTCCACGAACTCGGTCAGGTCGTCCTGGGGCTGCTTCGGGTCGATGAAGGGCGTCGTGTCGTTGCGGAAGACACGGAAGAAGCGGTCGACGTGCAGGTCGACGGACGACGGCTGGATCGCATCCTCGGCGAGGGGGTCGATGACGATCCCGCCGGCCTCCAGCTCGGCGCGGATCGTCTTGTCCGACAGGATCATGCGCCGCAGCGTATCTCCGGTCGAGGCGGGGCCACGTCTGCCCTGATGTCAGCCGGATGCCACGTGCGCTCGCGAATTCGGTGCGGAGGCCGCGACGTCAGTACCATCCCTCGGGATGCCAAACGTTGGACCACTCGAGCTGGTCGTCGTCCTCATCATCGCCCTCGTGATCTTCGGGCCCAAGCGCCTGCCGGAGCTGGGGCGCTCGATGGGCAAGGGCATCCGCGAATTCAGGTCATCGGTCTCGGGCAAGGACAAGGACGAGGACGAATCCTCGAAGCCGGCCGAGATCGAGGGCACGCAGGATGCCGATGAGCCCGTCGAGGGCGAGGTCGTTACCCACCAGCGATCCTGAGCCGTGCCGCGCTTGAGGGCGGCGAAGTTCGACGAGCAGATGACGCTCGTCGAGCATCTGGACGAGCTACGTAATCGCATCATCGTCTCGGCGGTGGTGCTGGTGGTGGCGTGTGGGCTTTGCTTCTGGCAGAACCATCTGCTGCTGGAGATCGCGAACAAGCCGCTCCCGCACGATCTCAACGGGCAGCCGCTGAAGCCGATCACCTTCGGCGTGGCGGAGCCGTTCATGAGC
>JBKPFQ010000141.1:0-8570 GCA_046728915.1 Actinomycetota bacterium
CCTCAACGCTCGACGCCGCGGCGTGCTCAGCGGACGCTGGCGCGCGCCGCCGGCGACCGGCGGCTCCTGGCGGGGGCGGCGGCGACCGCCGGGACCGCACTGGCCGCGGGCGTCGCGCGCGAGCTCATGTCGCGAGATCACGATGACTCGGACACGGACCCGGGACGGGCGTACCGCATCCGGCGTGACGCGAAGGCCGCGGAGGCCGTGCGCCGGATCGTCGCCGGGCGTCTCGACGATGCCCTGGAGCAGCTCCGCGAGCGTCTGGACGACGATGTCGCCGGCGCCATCCACGAGACGCGAAAGGACCTGAAGAAGGCTCGGGCGGTTCTGCGCCTCGTGCGCACCCGGCTGGACGACGACGTCTACCGCCGAGACAACGCGCGCCTTCGGGACGCGGGCCAGGCCCTCGCCGGCTCGCGGGACGCCGAAGCCAAGGTGGGAACGGTCGAGGCGCTCGAGGAGCGGTTCGGCGACGAGCTGCCCGCGGGGATGAGCTCGTTGAAGGGCCATCTCGAATCGGAACGGGACGCGCCGGCAACCGCAAACGCCGATCCGGACGCCCCGATTCGCGGCGCCGCGCGCCAGGTGAGCGAAAAGATCGAGGCCGTCCGGAAATCGGTCGAGTCGTGGTCGTTTGAGAAGTCCGGATGGAAGCTCCTCGAACCGGGCGTCGAGAGAAGCTACGCACGCGGGCGCAACCGCTTCGGCGACGTCCGCAGCGAGCCGAGCCCGGAGAACATCCACGAGTGGCGAAAGCGGGTCAAGGATCTCTGGTACGACCTGCGGCTCCTGCGCTCGAGCTGGCCGAAGGTGATGGGCGAGATGGCGGACGGAGCGCACGAGCTGTCCGACCTGCTCGGCGATCACCACGATCTGACTGTGCTGGCCGAGGACATCCGCGCCCGTGACCGGCTCTCGGAGGACGGCGACGAGCTGGCCGCGGTGATGAGCGTCATCGAGGGGCGCCAGGAGGAGCTCCTCGAGGCGGCGGTCCCGATTGGCGAGCGCCTCTACGCCGAGGCTCGCGAGGACTTCACGAAGCGCATCCGCGCCTACTGGCGCGCCTGGCGCTGACTGCTAGGAGGAGCCGGAGGTCGCCAGGTCGACGCCCGGCGACGATTGGGGATCCTGGAGCTGGTGTGAGAGCGCCAGCGCGACGGCGGCGAGCGCGATCAGGGCGATCCCGTAGATGTCGGCGGTCTCCTGGAGCCCGAGCTGAGTGACGGCCACCCCCGCAGCGACCGCGGGGAGGCTGAACGCCAGGTAGGCGACGATGAGAATCGACGACACGAACGCCGCCCTCTGGTCCAATGGCGCCAGCGTGGTCAGCGCGCGGAACGCCCCCGCGAACGCGGGGCCGAATCCGAGCCCGGCGACCGCGGCCCCGGCGAGGAAGAGCGCCGTGGACCCGGCCTGCAGGGCGGCGAGGGCGAGCGCGATGCCGGCGATCAGGGCGACTAGCCCGCTCCGTGCCGTCGCTCTCGCGTGTGAGTCGCGAAGCCATATCGACGCCAGGGCGCTGATGCCGGCCATGACGAAGATCGGCAGGCCGCCGGCCACGTGGCTGGTGTCGCCGAGAACCCCCGCGGTCAGGGACGGCCCGAGTGAGAGGACCAGGCCGCCGAGCGCCCAGGTCGCGATCAGGCACGGAATCGCCGCCAGGAAGGCTGCCCGCAACGAGCCCGGGACCGCGACCTTCGGTCGCACCGCGGCCGTCCACGAGCCGTCCCCGCGCACGGTCTCGGGAACGGCCACGGCAAGGAGGGTGGCGAGGGCGAAGCCACCCAGGAGCAGCCAGTAGACGAGGCGGGTGGGCTCGGGCGCGTACTGCACGAGCATTCCGGAGACGATCGCCCCAGTCGCCAGCCCGGAGAGGGGCGCGGCCACACCAACCAGGGCGCCGAGCCGCGGGCGGTCGCCGGGCTGCAGGTCCAGGAGCGCGGCGCTGATCGCGCCCATCGCGATTCCGGTGGCGATCCCCTGGAGGATGCGAGCCGCGAACAGCCATGCGACATCACCGGCCTCGGCGAACAGCAGCATCCCGACCATCTCGATGCCGAGGGCGAGGAAGAGCGCCGGCCGCCTGCCCACGTGGTCCGACACCGATCCCGCCGTGACCAGCGTCGCCAGAAGCGCGATCGCGTAGACGGCGAAGATGCTCGTCAGCGTGATCGCCGAGAACCCCCAGCTCTCCTGGTAGACGACGTAGAGCGGGGAGGGCGCGCTCGACGCGAACAACAGCAGTCCGAGCGTGGACGCGAGCAGCCAGAAGGCGGTCTCGCGGCGGAAGGTGATCCGCGAGCGGGTTCGGATCGGATTTCGAGCGGCTTCGAGCAAGGGTCCCGTCCTCTGGATCGCTACCGATACAACGGTTCAGCCGTCAGGGCCGTGATATCAGTAGTACGACGTTCATCGTACGAGCACAGGGCCCCAGTTGTGTGACGGGCGCACGGTGCGGCGGGACCACGGGGCGGCCTCGAAACGAGTCATACGTTACGGCCTGTCGCAAATGGGCTCTGAGGGCAGGTTGCCAGGGTTGGCACTTGCGGCGCTCGCCGGCGCCGTGGTCGTGCTCGGGACCGCCACGGCCGCATCGGCGAGGCCCCACGTGGAGTGGATGCCGGGAGCCGACGCGCCCGGAACGCCGAGCAGCCTGGACATGGTGGGTGTCCTCAAGATCGGGCCGAAGCACGCGCCCAACATCCTGGTCCTGAACCCGGGTACCTCGGCCGGCTCCGCGTACTTCACGGCGCTCGGGCGGACGATCGCGCGGCAGGCGGACGGCTGGCAGGTGTGGTCGGTCGAGCGCCGCGAGAACCTGCTCGAGGACCAGTCGGTGTTCAACCGGGCCAAGCGGGGGAAGGCGTCGCCGTGGGAGGTCTTCGACTACTACCTGCGCTGGCTCACCGATCGCAGCATCACGAACCACGTGCAGCCGGTTCCGAACTCCGAGGTCCAGTTCGCGAAGAGGTGGGGGATGCGGGTCGAGATCCGTGACCTGCGCAAGGTCGTGAGGGCGGCCGAGCACCGCGGCCGGCACGTGGTCGTCGGGGGCCATTCGCTCGGCGGATCCATCACGACCGCCTACGCGACCTGGGACTTCGACGGCAAGGCGGGCGCCAAGGGTTTGTCAGGCCTCGTCTTCATCGACGGGGGCTCGAGACCGGACCCGGTCACCGAGGCCGAGGCCAGGAAGTCCCTCAACGACCTGCGCCAGGCGCCATCGCCGTGGCGCGAGTTCGGCGGGATCCCGGCGCCGTTCGCCGGCCTCTTCGGGGATGGCGGAGCGCTCTCGACCAAGATGGCCCCCGACGCCCGCTCGCTGGCGCAGGACTGGTCGGGCCTGCCCAGCGACCTGAAGCCCCCGGTCCCGGTGACCAACGAGGCACAGTTCGGCTACGCGGCGGACGTCGGGACATCGCCCGAGTCACTGAGAGCGTTCCAGGTGCACGCCGGGCACCTGCAGGGCGGGAGCTGCGACCCGTGCGGCTGGGTCAGGGACGGCGCGATCACGCCGATCCAGCGCTACGCGAGGATGATCGGGGGCTGGAGGCTCCAGGACGTCGACGGCACCGCGTGGTACCACCCGATGCGGCTGACGATCGACTCGGACGCCGTCGGCGACGGCAACCCAAACCCCGCGCAGAAGGTGCTGGGCGTCAAGGCGATCCACGGAGACGACGTCCACGTTCCGATCTACGCCTTCGCGACCGCGCTGGGCGACGACCGCGTGGTCGACGCCGCTCGAACGCTCGCCAGGCAGTCGAACCTGCCACCGAGCAGGGTGACGATCGTGGATCGCCGCCACACCTACGCGCACAACGACCCGAACGCCGCGTCACCCAAGAACGCGTTCGTCAAGCGCCTGATCCCGTTCCTGGGGAGCATCGGCCACGATTGACGCCTTATTGCCGGTATGCAGCGATAGGGCGTCAACTCCGGCCGAGCGTCCTCCCTGGGTGCGCCGTTTATTGAAGATCCGGATCAGCCGATGACGGGCGCGGTCCGCTCGGACGAGAGCGAGCTCAGGGCCTCCTGCATCTCCGCCGTGACCTCGTCGTACACCACATCGGGGTCGGGGTGGGCGCCGAAGCGCTCCCGGAGCTCGATCGGCTCCAGCACCTCGATCTCGATCTTCGCCGGCAGCGGCAGGCGCGGCGGGAGGTCGAGAACGCTGAGCCCGAACGGCGGACCGAGGGAAACCGGAAGGACCTTGATCCGCGCGGCGCGATCCAGGCCCATGAGTCTCGCCGCGCGGCGTCCGCGGGTCAGGAACAGCGCGGTCTCCTGGCCCCCGATCGAGACCACGGGAACGATGGGGACGTTCTGGTCGCACGCGAGGTGGATGAACCCCTTGCGGTCGGCGAACTCGATCCGGTCGGTGTGCCAGCTCGGCCGGAAGGTCTCCCAGTCGCCGCCGGGATAGACCAGCACGGGCGCGCCCTTCGCGAAGGCCTTCCTCGCGTTCTCGTGTGATGCCCGCAGGGTGCCCCACGGGCGGATGCCCAGGCCGGAAGGCGGAGCCGCCAGGTCGTGGGCGAGCTGGTGGAAGCGCCGCTCGGGGCCGAAGCGCTCGTAGAAGCATGTGGCGAACACGAACGTGTCGGCGATCATGGTGCCGCCGGAGTGATTGCCGACGAGCAGCGCGGGCCCGTCGGGGATGCGCTCGAGCCCGTGCACCTCGCCGCGGAAGTAGGAGCGAAATACCCTGCCGAGGATGGGCAGGGTGCGGCGGATGTACTCGGGGTCCCAGTCGTCGAGGTCGTCGCCGGGCAGGCCGTCGAGCAGGTCCGCCCATTCGTGGGTCACGTTGGCGCCGATCTCGGCGACGCCGTCGAGCGGCCGCGGCAGGGACCGGGCGAGCCGTCGCAGTGGGTTGAGATCGGGCACGTAGGACGCCTGCCCGCCCGGGACCCCCGGGAAACGAAAACCGCGGCGTCAGCCTTGCTTGACCAGCGTGAAGGACGTCGTCCTCACCTCGCGGCCGCCGCCCTCCGGCTGGTAGACGACGCGCGCCCGCACCCGAACCCTGCCGTCGGCCCGAAGCCGCTTGCGCGCGCCGCGTCGCGCCCGTATACGCAACTTGCGCTTCGCCGGCCCGGCCACCTCGCGGCCGGCGTGCCTGACCTCCCGGCCCGAGAGCTTCAGCCGTCCGTCCTGGGGCACCCGCACCACGAGCGCGGCCGTCCCGCTTCGCCGGTGCCGTATGACCCTGCCGAGGTCGAAGATCTCCGTCGCGGGCGACCCGGCGTCCACTGCCACCCCGACGGGCCGGCTCGCGCCCGTGACGAAGCTCTGATCCGGATTGGAGCCGTCGAGGTCGGCGCGTCCGATCGTGCCGTCTCCTCGCATCCCTGAGTTGATGCTCCCCCAGTAGACATGCTGGCTGTCGACGGCCACGCCGCAGGGCCGGTTCGCGCCGCCGATGAAGCTCTGGTCGACCCCGGTGCCGTCGAGGTTCGCGCGCCCGATCGTGGTGCCGGGGGCGTTGGGAGCGGTGGGATCCGGAACCAGCTGGTTGTCCCAGTACAGATGGGCATCGTCCACCGCGACGCCGCAGGGCGACCCCGCGGTCGATACGAAGGTGCCCTGGGCCTGCGTGCCGTCCAGGTTCGCGCGCCCGATCGCGTTGGCCTCGGTATCGGTCCAGTAGACGTGCGCGTGGTCGACCGCCAGCCCGCATGGCGAGCCGACCCCGGTGATGAAGGACTGCCGGACCTTGGTTCCGTCGAGCCGGGCGCGCCCGATCGTCGGCGGGTTGCGGCTCGCATTGGTCCAGTACAGGTGCTGGTCGTCCACCGCGACCCCGCATGGATCGGTCGTGCCCATGATGAAGGTCGGATCCGCGTCCCCGCCGTCGAGGTCAGCGCGTCCGATCGAGCCGCCGCTCAGCGAGTACTCGGCCCAGTAGACATGCGAGCCGTCGACCGCCACACCGCGGGGCCGGGTGGCATCGATGAAGCCCATGTCGACGTCCCCGCCTTCGAGGTTCGCCCGCCCGATCGAGTCGCCGAACGCGTTCGTCCAATACACGTAGGCATCCGCTCTGGGAGCGAAGCCCATGAGCCCAGCGGCCAGCGCCCCCGCGAGGGCGAGCCACAGCCACGGAAGCCGCTTGTGGGTCCCTGCCGGCACGGATCGCCATTATCGCCCGCGGCGCGACTGCGACGGGCGCCGATTCGGCCTAGACGGGGTGCGCGAGTTCCAGCACCGTGGTCGAGGAGGCGACGGGTCGCGAGGTGATCGCCTACATGAGCCAGATCCACGAGGACCCCGATCTGGCGGTGGAGATCTTCGTGCTCGAGCCCACGGACTCGGATGTCGATCTGACCGAGGTCGCCCAGGAGCTCCCGGAAGTCGGCTAGGTTCTACCTCTTCAGTCCACTACCGAAACGACACCTGCATCTGCGGCGACGAAGTCGCCGCCCAACAACACCGAAGGGAGCACTCGTGCTTGCGATCAGCGAGGACGCGGCCACAGCCATCAGGGGAATCGTCGGCGCGCCCGGCGTGCCGGAGGGCGCCGGGCTCCGGATCACGCGGGAGGTGAACACGGAGGCCGGCGGTGAGCCCCGCACCGACCTGCGGCTCTCGGTGGTGGCAGAGCCCGAGGAGGGCGACGAGGTGCTGGAGGAGGAGCGCGTGTTCGTCGATCCCGACGCGGCCGAGCTGCTGGACGACAAGCTGCTGGACGCCGACTACGTGGGCGACGACGTGCGCTTCAGCCTCGACGTCCAGGCCGAGGCCCGCTAGCGCTCGCTCGCGGTAGCGTCACCTCAACTCATCGGTTAGGTTCCAAGCCGGAAACGATCGGAGGGAGCTGTGGACGTAAGCCTGCTGAAGACCATTCCGCTGTTCGCCGATGTCCCGGACGACAAGCTTCGCAAGATCGCACCGTTCGCGGAGACCGACGAGTTCGCCGAGGGCCAGGTGGTCGTCAAGGAGGGCGGGTACTCCAACCACTTCTTCGCGATCGAGGACGGCACTGCCAAGGTGGAGCGCGCCGGCGAGCACATCGCCGATCTCGGTCCCGGAGACGTGTTCGGGGAGCAGGGACTGCTGGAGAAGCAGGAGCGCTCCGCAACGGTCGCCGCGACCTCCCGACTGCGGGTGATCAAGATCGAGCACTGGGAGCTCTCGCGAATGCGCAAGACGATGCCCGAGGTGGTCGAGGAGCTCCAGCGCAAGGTCGCCGAGCGCCAGGGGTAGACCTCCGCGTCCGGGGGGCATAGACTCACGGCCACATAAGGGCCGGTGGTCAAGGGAAGTCCGGTGCAAAGCCGGCGCGGTCCCGCCACTGTGACCGGGTAGCACGGCTCCGCTGGGCCCATGCGGCCAGCCACTGGGGGCGCCTCAGCGTCCCCGGGAAGGCGCGGCGTCGAGATCCCGGAAGCCAGGAGACCTGTCC
This sequence comes from Actinomycetota bacterium, assembly GCA_046728915.1. GTDB lineage: Bacteria > Actinomycetota > Thermoleophilia > Solirubrobacterales > 70-9 > AC-56. The sequence continues at coordinate 7,412 of JBKPFQ010000141.1, forward strand.
ACCAGGCCAGCCCAATCGACCCTCGAGGAAGGGGTGGCTCAATGCTCAGATCCAGCTCCCGGCACGGCGCCGCGATCGCCGCTGCCATCGTCGTCGTCCTCGCGTTTGCCGGCTCGGCTGCCGCGAAGACGAAGTGGGCGCACCTGCGCGTGGTGACTCACACCGGTCGCACGCTCGCCGAGTTTCGTCAGTACACGGGCTCGACTCATGTGAAGTCGAGCACGGAGGCCGACTGCTTCGGCAGTCCCAGCACGGACAAGCGCTACCGGCTGGGCGGACCGAACGCGCTCGGGATCGTCAAGGACGCGCTCGCGTCGGACCCAGCGCTGCGCCCGCTGGTGCTCAGCAACGCGTTCGTCGACGACGGGTTCGGCCTCGGCGTGTGCACAATCGGCGGCTTCACCACCGTCGGCTTCAGCTACTGGGATCTCGTCGTCGACCACGTGACCTCGTCCACGGGCGCCAGCATCACGCCCGTCCACAACCGAGATCGCGTGCTGTGGTACTTCACGTCCGGCAACGAGCCGGCGTCCGGCCCGAGGGAGCTGGTGCTGAAGGCGCCGGCGTCCGCGACGCCCGGCGCCGCGTTCACGGCCAGGGTCCTGCGGTTCACCGGCAGTGGCAAGTCGAGCCCGGCCGCTGGGGTCGCCATCACGGCGGACGACAGGCGGGTTGGCACGACCGGCCCGAACGGCGAGGCCCGGGTGCGCCTTGGCCGCTCGGCGACGCTCGAGGCCAGGGGGACCGCGAACGACATCCCGTCCAATCATGTGTCCATCTGCGTTGACGCCGCCGAGGCCAAGTGCCCGGACGCCCACGGCGAGCTGATGTACGGCTCCAAGCACGCCGATCGCATCAAGGGGACGCGGGGTTGGGATCGCATCAAGTCCCGGGGCGGCCCCGACGTCGTGAACCTCCGCAGGGGCGGGCACGATCGCGTCAGCTGCGGAGGCGGCCGCGATCGGGTGATCCTCGACCGGGGAGACCGGAACGACGACGTCGCATCGAGCTGCGAGCGGGTGAGCAGGCGCTGATGGGATGAGGACGGTAACTCGCAGCCTGGCCGCCGGGGCGGCCCGCGCAAACACCCACCACCGCGCGGGGCGGCGCGTGTGGTGGGGGGGCCCCGCCGGGCGGCCCGCCCCCCCCCAACGACACC
>JBKPFQ010000142.1:0-13854 GCA_046728915.1 Actinomycetota bacterium
GCTCACTGCGGTGGTGAGGCTTCAGGCGCGAGTCCGAGCTCGGACGCGTCGGCGGCCATAGCGTCGATCACGAGCTGGATGTGGTCGCTCTCGTCGACGCCCAGCTCATCGATGCCGCGGCTGATCTGCTCGCGATCGACCTTGGCCGCGAACGAGGGCTGCTTCAGCTTCTTCCGAACCGACTTGGGCTTCATCCCCTCGATCCCCGTGGGGCGGACCAGGGCGCACGCCGCGACGAATCCCGACAGCTCGTCGACCGCGTACAGGGTCCTGGCGAGCCGGGTCTCCCGCGGTACGTCCATGAAGTCGGCGTGCCCCGCCACCGCGTCGATGACCTCCCGCGGGTAGCCCCGCGCCTCGAGCTCCTTCAGGGCGTAGCGGGGATGGCCGGTCTCGAGATCCGGGTAGCGCTCGTAATCGAGGTCGTGGACGAGGCCCGTGATCGCCCAGATCTCCTCGTCCTCGCCGTCGCGTCGGGCGTACGCTCGCATCGCCGCCTCGACTCCCAAAACGTGCTTGCGAAGCGAATCCGAGTCGATCCACTCGCAGACGAGAGCCCAGGCATCATCGCGTGTAGGTTCGGCCATGACCCATTGTTACCCTAGCCGCCGGACCGATGGAGAAGTTCGTGATCCAGGGCGGAGCGCCGCTCTCGGGGGAGATCGTCGCCGCGGGGAACAAGAACGCGGCGCTCCCGATCCTCGCCGCCTGCCTGCTGACGGACGAGGAGATCGTCCTCACCAATGTCCCTCGCATCCGCGACACCGAGAGCCAGGTCGCGCTGCTCGAGGGGCTCGGCGTGAAGGTGAACTGGAGCGGGCAGAACGAGCTGCGCCTCCAGGCCGACTCCGTCGGCCACACAAGCGTCGACGAGGAGCTCGCGGCCCGCATCCGGGCCTCGTTCCTGCTCGCCGGTCCGCTGCTCGCCCGCTTCGGCGAGGTGCGTATGCCGCCACCGGGGGGCGACTTCATCGGCAGGCGTCGCCTCGACCCGCATCTCGACGCCTTCGCCGATATGGGCGCGCGGGTGGACGGCGATCGCTGGATCGAGCTGTCGGCTCCCAACGGGGGGCTCAAGCCGTGCGGGATCTTCATGGACGAGCCCTCGGTCATGGCGACCGAGAACGCGCTGATGGCCGCGGCCCTCACCACTGGCCCGACGACGATCGGCAACGCTGCCTGCGAGCCGCACGTCCAGGACCTCGCCCGCCTGCTCCTGAAGATGGGCGCCGACATCGACGGCATCGGGTCCAACGTGATGACCGTGCACGGCCGCGACAAGCTCGGCGGCGCCGAGCACCGCATCTGCGCCGATCACATCGAGGTCGCCAGCTTCATGGCGCTCGCCGCCGCCACGCGCGGGGAGCTGCGGATCCGGGAGGCGGAGCCGAACGACCTGATGATGATCCGCCGCCAGTTCCAGCGCCTCGGGCTGCAGTCCGACGTCGAGGGCAACGACATCCTGGTCCCGCCGGAGCAGGTCCTCCAGGTGAAGGTCGACGTCGGGGACGCCACGCCGAAGATCGAGGACGGCCCGTGGCCTGCGTTCCCGGCCGACCTGACCTCGATCGCCCTCGCGCTCGCCACCCAGGCCGAGGGCCAGATCCTGATCTTCGAGAAGATGTTCGAGAACCGCTTGTTCTTCGTGGACAAGCTCGTGGCGATGGGCGCTCGGATCATCCTGTGCGATCCCCATAGGGCGATCGTCTACGGTCCGAGCCGTCTTCACGGCGAGCGGGTCGACAGCCCGGACATCCGGGCGGGGATGGCGATGCTCATCGCGGCGCTGGCCGCCGATGGGACGTCGGAGATCGGCAACGTCATCCAGATCGACCGCGGGTACGAGCGCATCGACCTGCGGCTGCGCGACCTGGGCGCGCGCATCGAACGCGTCGGCGCCGAACCCGTCCCCGCGTAGCCGCCGCCCGCGGGAAGCTGAAGGAATCCCCTGGGTAAGGTGGCGCCGATGATCCACCGGATTCCCCCTGGCACGAGGGACGTGCTTCCCGCCGAGATGCGCGAGCTCCGGCGCCTCCAGGGTGCGCTGGCGGCCGTATTCGAGCGTTTCGGCTATGGCGAGGTGGCGACTCCCACGATCGAATACGACGAGGTGCTGGCGCGCGGCGACGAGCGCGGCGCCCCGGTGGCGTACCGGTTCTTCGACGCCGACGGCGAGCTGCTCGCTATGCGCACGGACATGACCGTGCCGATCGCCAGGTTGGCGGCCACGCGGCTCGCCGGCGAAGATCCGCCGTTCCGCCTCTCCTACTTCGCCAATGCATATCGAGCGGTCCGGCCGCAGCGGGGCCAGATGCGCGAGTTCGCACAGGCGGGCGTCGAGCTGGTGGGCGCGGAGGCGCCGGATGGAACGGCGGAGGTCATCGAGGTGCTGAGCGCAGCGCTCGACGCCATCGGACTGACGCGGGCCGTGATCGGGCTGGGGGACGCGGATCTCTACCGCCAGCTCCTGGCCGAGCTGAACGTGGAGAAGGAGCGGCGCGCGCGCATACTCGCGCTCCTCGCCACGCACGACCTGGTCGGGCTCGAGGCGGAGGTCGATGCGCTCGAACTGGGCTCGAGCGAGCGCGACACGCTGCTGCGCCTGCCGAACCTGCGCGGCGGCGCCGAGGTCCTCGAGGAGGCGAGGGAGCTGGGCGGCTCGGCCGTGGAGCGGGCGACGCAACGACTCGCGGCGACCTACGAGGCGGCCACCCAGCGTGGGGTCGCCGGGAGGATCAATCTCGACCTCGGGCTGCTCCGCGATTTGGGCTACTACACCGGCGCGATCCTCGAGGTCTACGACCCGGCACTCGGCCACGTCCTCGGCGGCGGCGGCCGCTACGACGAGCTGATGGGTCGCTTCGGTCGCCCGCTGCCCGCTGCCGGCTTTGCGCTGTACCTGGAACGCGTCCACATCGCTCAGGCCGAGGAGGATCGCCTGGCCGCGCAGCAGGAGGCCGAGGCATGAGGTTGGGCGAGGTCTCCGGCAGCCGCGCGCGCGGCGACGGGACGCTCAAGCTCGCCGTGCCGCGCGGCGCCCTGTTCGCGGGGACGCTCGACCTGCTCGACCGGATCGGGGTCGACACGGGCTCGCTGCGCGGAGACTCACGCTCCCTCGTGTTCGACGCCGGGAGCATCGTGCTGGTGACCATGAGGCCGTCCGACGTCCCCACCTACGTTGAGGCGGGGGCGGCCGATCTCGGGATCACCGGCAAGGACGTCCTGCTCGAGCAGCGCGATCGGGCGGTCTATGAGCTCCTGGACCTCAAGTACGGGGCGTGCCGGATGGTGCTGGCGGCGCGGCGCGGCGACGACAGCCTCGGCCAGGCGGAGCGGCGTCTCGGCGCCATGCGGATCGCGACCAAGTACCCGCGCGCGGCCGAGCGCTACTTCCAGGAGTCCGGCCGGCGTGCGGAGGTGATCGAGGTCAAGGGATCCGTGGAGCTCGCCCCGCTGGTGGGCCTCGCCGACGGGATCGTCGATCTCGTGGACACCGGCCGGACCCTGGCCGAGAACGAGCTCGAGGTGCGCGAGGAGATCACGACCTGCACCGCGCGGCTGGTGTCGAACCGCGTCGTGCACAAGCTCCGCGCCGTCGAGGTGGACCAGCTTGCCGAGCGGATGCGGGAGGCGACGCGGTGAGGATCGAGCGCATCGAGTGGGATGGGTCCGGTGCCCAAGGGCTGGCGGACAGCCTGCGCTCGCTCGCATCCCCGCCGGAGGAGGTCGCCGGCGCGGTGGCGGAGATCGTGGACTCCGTGCGCAGCCGGGGCGACGAGGCGCTGCGCGAGGTCGCCGAGCGCCTAGGGGAGGAGGCGCCCGAGTCCTGGCGCGTGGACCCCGATGCGATCGCGGCGGCCCCGGGTCTGCTCGACCCGGACGTGCGCGAGGCCATGCGAGTCGCGGCGAAGAACGTGGCCGCGGTGGCGCGCGCGGAGCTGGAGAACCTGCAGCGCCCGGCGGCGGTCGACCTGCCGGCGGGCCAGCGCGTCGAGGTTCGGGCGGAGCCGGTGTCCGCGGCCGGCATCTACGTCCCCGGCGGCAAGGCCCCATATCCCTCGTCCGTCCTGATGTGCTGCATCCCGGCGCGGGTGGCGGGCGTTGCCCGGGTCGCCGTCGCGAGCCCGGCGGGCGCCCGCGGCCGGCCGAGCGCCCAGGTCCTGGCGGCTTGCGCCGCGGCGGGAGTCGACGAGGTGTACGCGATCGGCGGCGCGCAGGCGATCGCCGCGCTGGCCTTCGGCACCCAGACGATCGACCGCGTGGACCTGATCGCCGGCCCGGGGAACCGCTACGTGGTCGAGGCAAAGCGCCAGGTCTCGGGTGCCGTCGGCATCGACGGCATCGCCGGGCCGAGCGAGCTCATGGTGGTCGCCGACGGCACGGCGGTGCCGGAGTGGATCGCGCTCGATCTCTGCGCCCAGGCGGAGCACAGCGCGGACGGCCTGCTCGTTGTCGCGTCACCGGACCTCGCCCTGTTGGACAGGCTCGAGGAGCTGGTCGAGGAGCTGACGGCCGAACGCCCGAGCGTCGAGCCGGCGCCGCTCGCGCTCGTCGCGACGACGGGGATCGAGGCCACGCTGACGCTGTCCGACGCGGTCGCTCCCGAGCACCTCGAGCTCGCCTTCGAGGGCGCCGACGAGCCCGCGGCCCGGGGGCGGATCGCCGGATGCGTGTTCGTCGGACGAGGTGGCGGCGCCGCGTTCGGCGACTACGTCGCCGGGTCGAATCACGTCCTGCCGACGGGCGGCGCCGCGCGGTTCGGCGGGCCGCTCGGTCCGGGAGCCTTTCACCGCCGCTCCTCGGTCGTCAGCATGCCGCGGACCGCGGCCATGGAGCTCGCCCCGTACGTCGCCGCGCTCGCCGCCGCCGAGGGCTTTCCCGTGCACGGCGAGTCGGCCGCCGCCCGCGCCGGGGAGTGATCCGCCAAGATGCCCGTTTTCCAGGGACTTTGAGGCATGGCGCGCACCGCTGACATCAACCGCAAGACTCGCGAGACCGAGATCGCGCTCGCCGTCGACCTCGACGGCGGGGAGGTCGAGGCGACGACCGGAATCGGGTTCTTCGACCACATGCTGGAGTCGCTTGGTCGCCACGGGCGCCTCGGGCTGCGCGTGAAGGCCGACGGCGATCTGGAAACCGGAGCGCACCACACGGTCGAGGACGTCGGCATCGCGCTCGGCCAGGGGCTCGACCAGGCGCTGGGTGATCGGGCCGGCATCCGCCGGTTCGGGTCCGCCGCGATCCCGATGGACGAGGCGCTCGGCGTGTGCGCGATCGACCTCTCCGGGCGGCCGCTGTGCCTGTTCCAATCCGAGCTGCCGCTCACGTCCATCGCCGGCTTCGACACCGAGCTGACGGAGGAGTTCTTCCGCGCCGTGGCGACCAACGCCAGGCTGACCGCCCACGTGGGAACGCGGTACGGATCGAATGCACACCACATGGTGGAGGCGTGCTTCAAGGCGTTCGCGCGGGCCTTGCGCGAAGCAGCGTCGATCGACCCGGACGAGGGCGGCGTGCCGAGCACGAAGGGGACGCTGACCTGACCAGCATCGCCGTCCTCGACTACGGGATGGGCAACCTGCGGTCCGTCGAGAAGGCGCTCGAGCGCGTAGGGGCGGAGGGATTCATCACGAGCGAGGCCTCGGCGGCCGAGGAGGCCTCCGGGGTGATCCTGCCCGGGGTGGGTGCGTTCCCCCGCGCGATGACGCGCGTGCGCGAGCTGGGGCTCGACTCGCTGGTGGCGGGCCGGGTCGAGGCCGGCGTTCCGGTGCTGGGGATCTGCCTGGGTCTTCAGCTTCTGTTCGAGAGCTCCACCGAGCTCGGCGGGGCGACCGGCATCGGCGTGATGCGCGGTGACGTCACGGGCCTGGACGCCCCGGGGCTCAAGATCCCGCACATCGGCTGGGAGCCGGTCCGCTGGGACCGCGATTCCGAGCTCGTGGCCGGCCTGGCCTCGGGAACGCCCTTCTACTTCGTGCATTCGTTCGCCGTGCGCCCCGCCGAGCGGGACGACGTGCTGGGTACCGCGGAGTGGGGGCAGCGGTTCGCGTGCGCGGTCGCCCGGCCGCCGCTCTACGGCGTGCAGTTCCACCCGGAGAAGTCGAGCGCGGCGGGCCTGCGCATCCTCGCCAACTTCGCCGAGATCTGCGCCTCGGTCCCGGCGTGATCCTCTTTCCGGCGATCGATATCCGCGACGGCCATGCGGTCCGCCTCACCCGTGGGGACTACGGCCGCGAGACCGTATACGACGACGATCCCGTGGACGCCGCCCGGCGCTGGCTGGATCAGGGGGCGCGCGCCCTGCACGTTGTCGATCTGGACGGCGCCCGCGAGGGCGAGCCGCGGAATCTGGAGCACGTCCGGCGCATCGCCGCCCAAACGGACGTGCTCGTCCAGGTGGGCGGGGGCCTTCGCGGTCCAGAGGCGGTGACCGCGGCGCTCGAGGCGGGCGCCGACCGCGTCGTTCTCGGCACCGCGGCCCTCGCGGAGCCGGAGCTCGTGGTCGCGCTCGCCGCCGAGCACGGCGAGCGGATCGTGGTGGGCGTGGACGCCCGCGCCGGTCACGTGGCCGTGGAGGGTTGGGAGCGCGAAACGCTCGCCAAGCCGACCTCGACCATCGCCCATCTCGCCGGAAGGGGGGTCCGGAGGTTCGTCTTCACGCCCGTGGAGGTGGATGGCACGCTCGCCGGACCGGCGCTCGACGAGCTGAACGAGGCGGGGCGCACCGCGGCGGAGGTGGATGCGAGGCTGATCTACTCGGGCGGAGTCGGATCGCTCGACCACCTGCGCGAGATCCGAACCGGCGCGACCGAGAGCCTGGAGGGGGTGATCGTGGGCCGCGCCCTGTATGAGGGGCGGTTCACGGTGGCTGAGGGGCAGGCCGCTCTAGACGGCTAACGTCATTGGGCGTATGGCCGGAACCGTCAGCAAGCTCATCGCCCGCGGCCGTACGGTCCAGTGGCTCGCGCTCTATGAGACCGCGCGAGTGGCCTATGGCCACGGCAAGCGGGCTTGGAACAACCTGGAGCCGGCTGAGCGCGAGAGCCTCGGCAAGCTCCTGCGGAAGTCGAAGGGCCGGCGTTCGAACCTGACCGACCGTGAGCGCGACGAGCTCTGGTCGCTGGTGAAGAAGGCGGCGACTGGATAGGCATGGCGCTCAAGCGCGTCATCCCGTGCCTGGACGTCGATGCCGGACGGGTCGTCAAGGGCACCAACTTCGTCGGCCTCAAAGACGCGGGTGACCCCGTGGAGCTGGCGGCCCGCTACGACGCCGAGGGCGCTGACGAGGTCGTCTTCCTGGACATCACCGCCTCGCACGAGCGCCGCGAGACGATCGTCCAGCTGGCCCGCCGGACGGCGGACAACGTCTTCATCCCGTTTGTGATCGGAGGTGGCATCCGCTCGGCGGGGGATGCCCAGGCCGTTCTGGACGCCGGCGCCGACAAGGTCTCGGTGAACTCGGCCGCGCTCGAGCGGCCGGAGCTGATCGGCGAGCTCGCCGAGGTGTTCGGCTCGCAGTGCGTGGTGATCGCCATCGACGCCAAGCGCGCGAACGGGGGCTGGGACGTGTACACGCACGGTGGGCGCCACCTGGCCGAGGGACGCGAGGCCGTCGCCTGGGCGCGTGAGGCGACCGAGCGGGGGGCGGGGGAGGTGCTGCTGACGAGCATGGATCGCGACGGCACGGCCCTGGGCTACGAGCTCGAGCTCACCCGCGCCGTGGCCGATGGGGTGAACGTCCCGGTCATCGCCTCCGGCGGCGCCGGCGAGCTCCAACACCTCTCCGAGGGCATCACCGAGGGCGGAGCCGACGCGGTGCTGTGCGCGTCGATCTTCCACTACGGCACCTACACGGTGCGAGAGGCGAAGGAGCACCTGCGCGACGCGGGTATCCCCGTGCGCATGGCCTAGCGCCGGCGTTCCAGGGCAAGTAGGGCAGGGTTCCGCCCAGGATCAGCACTCCCGGTGAGCGATGGATGGATTCCCGCACAGATGCGTGGGTTTTCCAATCATCGGCTCCAGCGGGCCCTATTTCCCGCCGTTCTTGTGATGCTTGGGGGTGTCCTTCTTGCCCTGGGCCTGGCCGTGCTTTGAGCCCTTGGCCTTCCCGTGCTTGCGCTTCTCTCCGGGCTTGATCGGCTTGAACGCCCGAACCGTCGACGTGCCGGTCAGATAGACCGTCTTGCCGTCCGAGACGACTGGGTTGTACTCGCCCTGGTCGTTGTAGAAGACCTTCTGTCCCTTCTTGACGGCATAGCCGTACGTGCCGATGTTCGGCCCGATCACCGACACGTAGACGGTGCGGTCCACCACGCTGGACGATCCGAGCACGTTTCCGTTCATCGGGTGCTCCCAGCGGATGGCGCCGGTCTTGGCGTCGAGTGCATAGAAGTGATGGTCCTGGGAGCCGGCGAAGACCGTCGGCGGCGCGTGAGGCGTGTCGGCGACGGCCGGGGAGGAGTACACCTCGGCTCCGGTGGACTGGCTCCACGCGAGGTCGCCGGTCTTCTCCTCGAAGCTGTAGACGCGCCCGTCAAGCCCGCCAAGGTAGACGCGCCCGAACGCGACCGCGGGCGTCGAATAGACGCCGCCGCCATGCCCGAAGCCGCCGCCCTGCGTGTTCGCCATCCACTTCACGTGCCCGTCGCCGGCGTCCAGCGCGTAGACCTCCCCCGCGTAGTTCGTGGCGAACAGGGTGTGGTCGTGGTAGGCGAGCGCGCCCTTGACCGCGCCGTTGGTGTGGACCGTCCACCGGATCTTGCCGGTCTTCTCGTCCAGGGCGAAGATGTCCCCGGACTCGCATCCGAAGATCACCTTGCCGTGATGCACGAGCGGCGATGACTCGCTGCGGTCGGGAAGGGGCGTTCGCCACAGCACCTTGCCCTTCCTCGTCGCGTCGAGGGCGAAGGCCTGGTGCGGCTCGAGGTTCACGCCGAAGATCCGGCCGTCGAAGTAGGCGGGCGACGACGCGTTGCGGTTGCCCACCTTGCGCTTCCACTCGACGTGTCCCCGCTTCGCATCGAGCGCGTAGAACATCGCGTCCTTGTCCATGAAGTAGATGGTCCCGTGGACCACGATGGGCTGGAACTCGAGGAGCTGTCCGGCCTGGAAGCTCCACTCGGAGGAGTGGAACGGCGGGTTCAGCCCCTTGACGGGCAGGTAGCGCGTGCGGGCCGGGTCGTAGCCGTACATCGGCCAGTTGAGGGTCTCGACCTTCTTCTTGGAGCGCTTTTGCTTGTGGAACGTCGCGTCGGGATTCGACACGTCGGCCGGCCGCTTCGTGACCAGGTAGGCGGCGACCGCCGCCCCGGCCACCACGAGGACGGCCGCGCCGACCAGGGCAAGCCGTCGGGCGACGCTCCAGGAGCGCCAGATGTTCAGCAGTCGACCCATCCGCGAAGCCCGTCATGGTAGGGAACGACCCTGAGGGGATCGTCAAATGTCGCCTGGGAGCGCCAAGATCGAGCCGGAATGCATCGCGGAGCGTTTGAGCGCGCTCCCGGGTATCGACCGCGTGGTTGAAGCCGCCGGTGAGACACCGGTCTATCTCGTCGGCGGGGCCGTGCGCGACCTCCTGCTCGGCAGGGAGCGAGCGGATGTCGACATCGCCGTCGAGGGCGACGCCGCGGCGATCGGCCGGCGGCTGGGGGGCGAGATCCGCGCCCACGAGCGCTTCGCCACCGCCACGGTGAGCGTCGATGGTGGCGAGATCGACCTGGTCACCGCGCGCAGCGAGACGTATGCACGGCCCGGCGCGCTCCCCGAGGTGCGTCCGGCGTCGCTCTCCGAGGACCTCGCGCGGCGGGACTTCACGGTCAACGCGATGAGCGTGCCGCTCGTCGGTGAGCCCGAGCTGATCGATCCCCACGGCGGGCTGGACGATCTCCGCGAGGGCACGCTGCGCGTTCTCCACGAGCGATCGTTCGTCGACGACCCCACTCGGGCCCTCCGAGCCGCTCGCTACGCGGCGCGGTACGGGTTCGCTTTGGAGCCGGAGACCGAGAGGCTTCTTCGCGAGGCCGATCTCGACACCGTCTCACGCGATCGCGTCCGGGCCGAGCTCCGCAAGCTGGCGCGGGAGGACCGACCGCGGCGGGGCTTCGAGCTCCTGGATGAGTGGGGCCTGATCGAGTTCGATTCCGGCGCCCCGGAGCTGATCGAAGCCGTCAGCGAGGTCGTCGCCGCGGAGCCCTGGGCGGGGGTCGTGGGCCGCGAGGACGCCGTGCTGGCCGCGGCGCTGGGAGAGCACGTCGAGCAGGCGCGACAGCTCGCCGCGAGCTTGCCGGCGACCCCGTCCCAGGCCGTCGAGCGGGCCCGAGGTCACGACGGCGTGACCCTCGCGCTGGCCCGCGCGCTCGGCGCGGACTGGCTCGACCGCTACGTGAGCGAGTGGCGCGACGTGCGCCTGGAGATCGACGGAGGCGACCTGCTTGCGGCGGGGATCCCGGAGGGGCCGGCGATCGGACGGGGCCTCGCTGCGGCGATGCGCGCGCGGCTCGACGGCGACGCCAGGGACGCCGAGGAGGAGCTCCGGGTCGCTCTCGATGCCGCTCGCGACGCCGACGCGGTATAGAGCCGGACGGGTCTGGCGCATTCGCTACTTTCGCGATGTGACCGTTCCTTTCGAGGACGATCCCGTCTACCTGACCGAGCTTCCGGACGACCTGCGGGCGAGGCGGGCGCAGGCGGCGAGGCGCCGCCGGTGGCGGCGTCGGTTGGCTGCGCTCGCGGTCCTGGCGGTTCTGGGCGGCGTCGCCGCGGTCGCGATCGTGACCCTCACCGGCGACGGCGGAGGCACCAGGGAGTCGCGCGCCCAGGCGGGGCAGGGCGGTGGGGGACAAGGCGGCCAGCCCGTCAGCGCGAACTACCCCGCGGACTGGGGGCCGTACACGGGTCCGGTCCCGATCCTCGAATACCACGCGATCCAGCCGCCGGTCGCCGGGGCCGAGTTCCCGCAGCTGTTCGTTCCCCAGGCGGACTTCGTCGAGCAGATGAAGTGGCTGGACGAGCACGGATACGAGGGCGTGACGCTCGATCAGGTCGAGGACGCTTGGTATGAGGGCGGTGAGCTGCCGCCCAAGCCGGTCGTGCTGACCTTCGACGACGGGTACCTGAGCCAGTACGTGGCCGCCTTCCCCGCTCTCCAGCACTTCCACTGGCCGGGAGTCCTGAACCTGGTGGCCGAGGGGGCGGACCTTCCGGACGCCGACGTGCGGAAGATGCTCGACGCCGACCCGCCGTGGGAGCTGGCCTCGCACACGATCAGCGACACCGACCTCACGACCCTCGATGACACCGAGCTCCGCCGCGAGGTCGCGGGGTCGCGCAAGATCCTTCAGGATCGCTTCGAGGTGCCGGTGAACAACTTCTGTTACCCAACCGGGCAGTACGACGACGCCGTTATCCAGGCCGTCTCCGATGCGGGGTACCGCGGCGCCACCAGCGAGGTACCGGGGCTCGCGACCGCCGCACACCCATATGTGCTCAACCGCATCGAGGTGTTGCTCGACGACGGGCTCGATGGCTTCGTCGCGAAGCTCAAGGCCGCCGAGGCCGGGAGCGCGGAGCCGAACGCGGCGACGTCCGGCGGGTGAGCCCACCCCTTGCGCTGGCGCGAGAAGGACGGGGTGCCGTGGCTGGAGGCCAAGCTTCCTGGCGCGACGGCGGCCTTCAGCACACGTTTGGGCGGGGTGAGCGAGCCGCCGTTCGACACCATGAACCTCGGGCGCCTGACGGGCGACCCCGAGGTGGGTGAGAATCGCCACCGACTTGCCGCCGCGCTCGGCGTCGACCCCCATGGGGTCCTGATCGGTCGTCAGGTTCACGCCGCTCGCGTGCGCCGCCACAACGGACCGACCGAGCCGAGCGCCTTCGCGGAGCCCGCACCCGGCCTGCCGGAAGCCGACGGTCACGCGACGGACCGACCGGGGCTGGCGCCGCTGGTCTTCGTCGCCGACTGCTTGCCGGTGGCTCTCTCCGGCCCGGACGGCGTGGCGATGATCCACTGCGGCTGGCGGGGGATGGCGGCCGGAATCGTGGAGCGCGGGGTGGAGGAGGTGCGAGCGACGGCCGCCGCGATCGGGCCGAGTATCGGCCCGTGCTGCTACGAGGTGGGAGACGAGGTCCGCGACGCGTTCACCCCGCTCGGCGAGCGCATCGTCTCGGGGAGGATGCTCGACCTGCGCGAGGTCGCGCGGCGCCTTCTGGCCGAGGCCGGCGTGGAGCAGCTGGAGGTGAGCCAGCTCTGCACCAGCTGCAACGCCGAGCTCTTCTTCTCGCACCGCCGCGACCGGGGCCGCACCGGCCGGCAGGCCGGCCTGGTGTGGAGCGGGGGCTGATGCCGGGGCTCATCCGCGGCCTGGAGGCCGATCGCATCCGGGACAACCTCGCGCGGATCCGGGACCGGGTCGGGCCCGAGGTGGAGATCCTCGCTGCCACCAAGTACGTGCAGCTCGAGGACATGGAGGCCCTGGCGGAGGCCGGGGTCGAGCTCGTCGGGGAGAACCGCCTTCAGGACCTCGAGGCCAAGCGGGAGCGCTGGGCTGACTCATTCACCTGGGACTTCATCGGCAACGTCCAGAGCCGCAAGGTCAAGCGGATCCTGCCCCTGGTGCGGCTCATCCATTCGATCGCCAGCGATTCGGCGCTCGAGCAGCTGGGGCGACACGGCACGGACGCGACGGAGGTGCTGGTCGAGGTGAACGTCGCCGGCGAGCAGAGCAAGGGCGGCGTGGCCCCCGAGGAGCTGGGCGAGTTCATCGAGCGCTGCCCCGTGCGCGTTGTCGGGCTGATGACCATGCCGCCTTTCAGCACCGACCCGGAGGCGTCGCGGCCGGCCTTCGCACGCCTGGCCGAGCTGGCGGGCGAGCGCGGGCTGAGCCGGCTCTCGATGGGCACCAGCCAGGACTGGGGGGTCGCCGTCGAGGAGGGAGCGACGATCATCCGCCTTGGCACCGCGCTCTACATATAGGACGCGCATACGAGACCCGCGTACGGGTACTGCGATTACACCCCTGGAACCCGCAATAATTCGTACAGGAATAGCCGCTCCAGAAGCGAACGTACGCTGAACGATGGCCTTCCGCGACACATGGCATCGAGCGCTGGTCTACTTCGGCCTGGCCGAGGACCCCGGCTATGTCGACGGGGACATGTACGAGCCCGACACGGGGCAGGGCGACCTCTACGAGGCGCCGCCTCCCAGGGGCGCCACGGTGAGCCCGCTTCGCGAGCGGCGCCGGGCACGCGACGAGATCGACGACATCTTCGCCGACGACGAGCCGGTGGGCCGCGGCGGACGCGCGCTGCGTCCGGTTGCCGGTAACGGCGCGGACGTCCGGGTCCACCTGGTCACCCCGTACAGCTTCAACGACGCCCAGGAGGTCGCCGACAGGTTCAAGCAGGAAACCCCGGTGATCCTGAACCTCCAGACCACCGATTCGGAGCTCGCCAAGCGGCTGATCGACTTCACGTCCGGTCTCACCTACGCGCTCGGCGGAGGGATGCAGAAGATCGCCGACAAGACCTTCCTGCTCACCCCGCGCAACGTCGAGGTCTCGGCCGAGGAGAAGGCCCGCCTCGTCGAAAAGGGCTTCTTCAACCAGTCCTGACGGCTCATCCGAGCCTCTAGGCTTCGCCGGCGATGAAGGTCGGGTTCGCCGGAGCCGGAAACATGGCTGGCGCGATTGCGCGCGGTTGGGCCGCGGGTCCGGGCGGGCCGGAGGCGATGCTGTTCTGCGACCTGGATGCCGCGCGAGCAGAGGCGCTGGCCGACGAGGTGGGCGGGGAGACGCGGCCCGGTCTTCGCGATCTGGCTGACGAGTGCGACGTGGTGCTGCTCGCGGTCAAGCCCGC
>JBKPFQ010000143.1:0-9170 GCA_046728915.1 Actinomycetota bacterium
CCTCCCAGCCGACCAAGGCGACCGATGAGGTCGCGCCGTTCGCCCGTCTAAGCCCGCGGCGGTGATTCCGGGTACATCAGCCGGCCCCGCCGCGCTTCGAGTAGGCGAGGAACCGCTCCAGGGAGTCGAGCTGTCCCTCCCCAGAACCTGCCATAGCCAGCGATCCACTCGAGCACCTCCCGGATGGGCTCGTCGACGAGGCGGCACCGTCGAGTGCGTCCCTCCCTGGTGCGCACGAGAAGCCCCGCTTCCTCGAGCACGGTCAGGTGCTTGGAGATTGCCGGAAGGGAGATGTCGAAGGGCCGGGCGAGCTCCCCGACCGAGGCGTCGCCGCGGGTGAGCCGCTCCACGATCGTTCGACGGGTCGGGTCCGAGAGCGCCCCGAACGTTGCGTCGAGCGAACGACCCTTAACCATCTGATTAAGGATCATAACGGGGCGACTGACCCGAGCGCCACCGGCGGCGAGCCTCGTTGGCGGGTCCGGATCTACTCGACGTCGGGCGATCCGTATGGATCGAGGGCCATCGGGTCCTTGTGCCACTCGGAGGGCAGCGATACCTCGACGTCGAGGGAGTAGGTCGGGGGTTCGAGCTCGAAGCGGGCCGTCTCGCTCGCGAGCCAGGAGGCCAGGTAGCGCCCACCGACCTTGTGCGGAGGCCACCAGAGGTAGTCGAGCGATGCCTCACCCTCGCCACCACCGCCGCCGGGCTCAGCTCGAAGGTTGAGCGACTCCCATCCGGTGAGAAGCTTGCCCCGCAGGACGGGGCGAAACGGGCGCGCCTCGACCTCGGCGCCTGCCCGCGCGGCGATCTCCTCCGCCGCCGCGTCGGCCTGCTGGGTGCCGATCCCACCCTGCTTGATCGGAAATGTGGTTCCGTCGCCGGCGGCATAGACGTCGGGGACCCCGTCGACCCGGCTGTGGTCGTCAATGGGGATGAAGCCCGCGTCGTCCGCCGGCAGACCCGGAATCCGCGGGCCCACGATCCTCGGCAAGGCGATCACGCTGGACGCCTCCAGATGCTCGTCGCTCGGGACCAGGATCAGCTCGTCGCTCGGATCCTCCCTCACCGAGGTGGCCGCGCGAACGCTTATCCCGCGGGCGCTCAGGAGCTCGGTGACCTTCTCGCTGGCCACCGGCCCGAACAGGATCAGCGGGGAGGATTCGGGCGTGACCACGAGGAGCTCCAGATCGCTGAGCCCGAGCTCCTCCGCGCGCCTGCGACTGAGCAGGGCGAGCTCGTACAGCGGCAGGGACCAGGTCACGCCGGGCGGGACGACGAACGCGACCGTCTGTGGGGATCGCTGCGCGCTTTCGGTGAGGATCTGGTCGATTCCTAGAGGCTCCGGCGCGACCTCGAACGAGATCGCCCTTCGGTACGCCGGCTCGGGGCGTCCGCCGACACAGATGATCGCGGCGTGGTAGCCGACGGCCGTTCCATCGGACAGCTGGAGCTCATGATCGTCGGCGTGGACCTCGACAACCGCCTGCCGGATGAACTCGGCCCCGAACTCCTGGGCGATCGGCGCCAGCGCACGGCGCTCCGCCGGCTGAAATGAGAACGGCTCCTCGACGACCAGGGGCTTGTAGAGGAACTCCGGATCCCGGGCGATCAGGATCGGCCTCACCCGATCCTCGGCAAGATCGCGCAAGGCCATCAGGGCCTCGAGACCGGCGATCCCCCCGCCCGCGATCGCGACCTTGGCCCCCTCGGGCAACGACTCCCCTCCGCCAACCTTGCTCGAAGACTCCATGCCTGTCACACTAATGCCGAGAGCCCGGCTGGATGGCGCAGGGGCGTGCCGCGGTCATCTTAAGGAGGCCTTCATCGCGGTCCCCCACACTCGTCGGCTGATCGCGCCGCCGCCGCCAAATTTTGCTTGATCGCGCAACTAATGCTATACTTTATGAAGCAAAAGTAACGCCAGCGGCATTCTGGCGTAGGTATCGCGGCGGTCCTCGGCAGGGATCAGACCAAGAAGGAGACGAATTGCCCAGGTCCAGAGGCGCTGAGACCCAGCGCAACGACAACCACCGACGACGCGGAGAGCATGCAGCTCGTTCGCTGATCGCCGAGCACCCGGAGCGGCGCGGGGCAGATCACGCTGCCGCAACGGAGACCACAGACAGCTTCCAGCTCTTCCTGAACCAGGCGAGCCGCTATCCACTGCTCACTCGCGAGGAGGAGGTTGAGCTCGCCCAGCGCATCGAGCGGGGCGACCTCGCGGCCAAGGAGCGGCTGATCAACTCGAACCTCCGGCTGGTCATCAAGTTCGCCCGCCGCTACCAGGGCCACGGCCTGTCGATGCAGGACCTGGTCCAGGAGGCGATGCTCGGGCTGATTCGCGCCGCCGAGAAGTTCGACTACCGGCGCGGCTACAAGTTCTCCACCTACGCGGTGCTGTGGATCAAGCAGGCGATCCAGCGCGGCCTGGACAACACCGGGCGGCCGGTTCGCATCCCCGCGCACATCGCCCAGCGCGAGCGCACCGTGAACCGCATCGAGTCGGAGCTCAGCGCGAGCCTCAACCGCGAGCCCACCGACGAGGAGATCGCGGAGCGCGCCAAGCTTCCGCTCGAGGAGGTCAAGGCCGTGCGGGACCTGACCCGAGTCACCACCAGCCTCGACGCCCCCGTCGGCGACGACGGCGATACGACGCTCGGTGAGTTCCGGGCCGAGGCCTCGGAGAGCGTCGAGCAGGAGGTCGACGAGCGCGAGCAGGAGAACGCCGTGAACGCGGCCCTCGCGACGCTACCCGAGGACGAGCGCCGGGTGATCGAGCTGCGGTTCGGCACCGGCGGGACCCCGGAGGCCTCGCTTCGCGAGGTCGCTCGCGAGGTGGGCGTCTCCCAGGAGCGGGCTCGCCAGCTCGAGGCCCGTGGACTGAAGCGCCTCGCGCGCGACGGATCGCTGGCCGCCTGGCGCGCCGCCTGAGGCTAAAGCCGTCGCCCAGAGCTACTCGACGGACTTCACGGCCGCCTCGATCTGCGAGGCCGATGGGATCGTCGCGAAGGTCTTGCGGCCGCCCGGACCCTCCACCAGGATCGACGGGGTGCCGGTGAAGCCGAAGCCCTTGGCCTGGGTGTCGTTGCGGGACAGGATCGAGTCCCACCTCTTGCTCGCGCGATCGGCGTTCCACCTGTCGATGTCCTCGACCCCGGCGCCCTCCGCGATAGAGGTCAGGAAGTCGTCGGTCACGTAGCCCGAGTTCTCGGTGCCCTGGTTGCGGTAGAAGACCTCGATGAAGTTCCAGTAGCGGCCCTGCTCACCCGCGGCGAGGGCCGCCTTGGCGGCGGTGATCGACTGGGGGCCGATGATCGTCCACTGGCGAAACTCGTACGTGGCGGTCCCCTTGCGGACGACGTTGGAGATGATCTGCGGCGAGACCTGGAACGAGAACTCCTTGCAGACCGGGCACTGAAGGTCCCCGTACTCGATCACCGAGACCTTCGCCTTCGGATCCCCGAGCACGGTGTCGTTCTGCGGGACTCCCTTGAGCTGCTTGGCGACGAGGGAGGCATCCGCGACGTCGCCGCCGGCCCCCGCCCCGGTGGCCTCGCCGCCGCCGTTGTTCTGGCTGACGACGATCAGCGCCGCCACCACGACGAGCGCGAGAAGTCCGGCGAGGGCCCCGTACTGAACGAGGCGCTTGCGTCGCGCGGCCGCCTGCTCGGAGGCCTCGCGCGCCAAGCGCTCCGCGCGCAGCCTCTCCTTCTGCTCCTTGCGTGTGGCCATCAGAGAGATATCAATCTACGGAAGCAAGCGCCGCCTGCAGGCTGCTCACGGTTTGCGGGCCCTGGAGCGTCCGCACGATGTTCCCGTCGGCGTCGAGGACAAAGGTGGTGGGCAGGCCGTTCAGCCCGTAGGCCGTGCCGACCTTCTGCGAGGGGTCGCGCAGGATCGGATACGTCCAGCCGGATCTGGCGATGAAGTCGCGGGCGTTGCCGGCAGCGTCGCCCCAGTCGACCCCCACGAGAGTCGCTTGCTCGCCGAGCTCGGAGTCGAAGCGCTTGAGCTCCGGCGCCTCCTCCTTGCACGGCTCGCACCAGCTCGCCCAGAAGTTCACGAACGCGGGCTTCCCCCGCAGCGAGGCGAGGTCCATGCGCGGCCCGGCGAGTACCTCGCGAGGCAACTCGGGAGCGGGCCGCGAATTCGGTCCATCTCCCGCGGTGAGGACCTCAGCGAGAACCACGCCGGTGATCACGGACGCCAGGACGCCGAGACCGATTGCCCGTCCGCGGGTCATGTCCGGTGCTCACCTCTCTAGGAGGCAGCCAGCTTGGGCACGTCGTGCACGATCTGCTGTGGCTTGAAGTTCGAGGGATAGAGGGTCATGATCTCGCCGCTGCCCGAGATCCCGTAGATCAGCGCCGAGTGCTCCACCGCATCCGGGTCCTTGCGGCTCGGGTCGGACTTGGAGACGATGTTCCAGTTGTGCCAGACCTGCTCGAGCTGCGGTCGGGAGCCGATCAGGTACTCCATCCGGCCGGTCATCAGGTGGTCCTTCAGGAAGGCCTTGACGGTCTTCGGCGTGTCGCCCTTCGGGTCCACGGAGACGGCGATGATCTGCATGTCCTTGGCCTGGGGTCCGAGCTCGTTCTGGGCTGCCCGCAGGTTGGAAACGATGGTCGGACAGACGTCGGGGCAGTGGTCGTAGATGAACGTCACCAGCACCGCCTTGCCGCGGTAGTCGTCGATGTTGACCGGCTTGCCGAGCGAGTCGTCGAGCTTCAGCGGCGGCGCCGGCTTCGATGGGTTGGCCGTCGCGCCCGAGTAGCTCGCCGCGGTCGAAGCCGGGTCCGAGCTCGAATCCGGGCTCGATCCGCCGGAACTCGAGCTCGATCCGCCACATCCCGCAAGCGCTCCCACCCCGACCAAAACGGCCAGCGTCACTGCGATTCTCGTCATGGCGGCTAAGGATGGCAGGTGACGAGTAACGGAAGCTAAGGCTTACCTAAGTTCTCCCGCACCGCCTTGCCGGCCTCGCCTGCGCTCTATCGTGGCCCAGTGACGCAGCGATGATCCCGCCGCAAGCCCACTTCGAGCCGGAGTTCGCGCCGCTCGAGCTCCTTCCCATCCTGATCCCGGCGCTCCTCTACTCGGTGCGGGCTCTGCACCTCGCCGAGCGCGGCCGGCCGGTCCCGCTCTGGCGCCAGGTCTCGTTCGCGGGTGGCCTGTTGATGATCGCCCTCTCGCTCATCGGCCTGGGCGAGATCTCGGACGAGCTCCTGTACGGCCACATGGTCGAGCACCTGATCATCGGGGACCTGGCCGCGATCCTGCTGGTGCTCGGGCTCACCGGGCCGCTGCTGCAACCGATCCTTGCCATCAAGCCGTTCGACCGGCTCCGGGTCCTCGCCCACCCCGCGGTCGCCCTGCCGCTCTGGGCCATCGACCTGTATGTGTGGCACATCCCCGCGCTGTACGAGGAGACCCTCTCGAGCCCGGCGATTCATGCCCTCGAGCATGGGATGTTCATCTTCTTCGGCTGCCTGATGTGGATGCCCGTCCTCGGCCCGCTGCCGAAGCCGGCGTGGTTCAACGCCGGATGGAAGGTGATCTACGTGATCGGCGTGCGATTCGTGGGCACGCTCCTCGGCAACGTTCTCATCTGGTCGGGAACCGTCTTCTACCCCGTGTACGAGGCCGGCGACAGGGCGCACGGCATCGCCCCGCTGACCGACCAGGGGATCGCGGGTGCGATCATGATGGGCGAGGGCATGCTCGTGACCCTCGCGGTGCTCACCTGGGCGTTCCTGAAGTGGGCGGCCGACACCACCGAGCGCCAGCGGCTGCTCGACCTCGCCGAGGCGAGGGGCATCGAGCTCGACGAGGCGCGAGCGGCGCGAGCCGTCGAAGCGGGGCAGGCGAAGCGGCTGGAGGAGCGATTGCGCGGCGGAGAGCCTGGCGCGGCCTGATCCCTGTGGGACGCTAACGTCCGACCGCGGCGCGATCCTTTCCTCGATGCCCGAGCCGCCACGGCTGCGGCGCACCGCGATAGCCGTCATCTGTCTAGCCAGCGTCATCGCGTTCCTCGCGGTGTTCGCGGTCTGGGCGAAGCGCCAGGTGCTGGAGACGGATACGTGGACCGAGACCAGCACCGAGCTGCTCGCCGACCACGACGTTCAGACGGCCCTTAACGACTTCCTCGTCGACCGACTGTTCGCAAGGGTCGACGTCGAGGCGAAGCTGAAGAAGGCGCTTCCGGATGACGTCAAGGGGCTCGCGGGGCCCGCGAGCGGCGGGCTTCACCAGCTGGCGCTCCGTGCCGGGCTAGAAGCGCTTCGCAGCCCGCAGGTGCAGGCCCTCTGGTCACAGGCGAACCGCAAGGCGCACGCCGCCTTCCTCACGCTGATCCACGGCGGGACCGAGCGCCTGTCGACCACGGGCGGCGCCGTCACGTTGGACCTCGGGGAGCTCGTGAGCGAGATTGGCCAAGACGCCGGCGTCAACGTCTCGGAGCAGCTTCCGCCCGACGCGGCGCGAATCGAGCTCATCAGGTCCGACCAGCTGAGCTTGGCCCAGGACATGGTGAACCTGCTGGAGGACCTCGCGCTCGCGCTCCCGCTCCTGGCGCTGGCGCTCTACGGGCTCGCGATCTACCTCCCGCGCGGCTGGCGCCGGGAGGCGGTTCGCGCGTGCGGGATCAGCTTCATCGCGGTCGGCATCGTGGTGCTGGTGGCCCGGAGCATCGCTGGCAACATCGTCGTGGATTCGCTAGCGAAGACGGACGCCGTGAGGCCGGCGGTGGAGTCGGTGTGGTCGATCGGCACCTCGCTGCTCTCGGGGGAGGGCGTCGCGATGATCGGGTACGGGCTGGCCATCGTCGTCGGCGCGTGGCTGGCGGGCAGGACCGCCCCTGCACGGGAGCTGCGACGCGCCATCACCCCGCTGCTCGCGCGCCGTGAGTGGGGGTATCCCGTGCTCGCCGTGATCGTGCTGCTCGTGTTCTGGTGGAACCCGACCGAGGGCACCAGCCGCCTGCTCCCGTCCCTGGTCCTGATCGTGCTCCTCATCGCCGGCTTCGAGGCGCTGCGCCACCAGGCGCTTCGCGACTTCCCCGACGAGACCTGGGAGCGCGCCCAGGAGCGGTGGAGGGCCCGCTCTGCGGCATTTCGCGATCGCATGCGCCGCCGCCGCGAGGCGCCCGAGGAGGCGGAGGAGGCTGCCGACGCCGACCTGCGGCTCGAGGCACTCGAGCGACTGGGACGGCTGCGGGAGTCGGGGGTGCTCGATCCCGAGGAATTCCGCCGTGAGAAGGAACGGATTCTGGCGGCTTAGTCGGTCCGCTTAGTCTTAGACCATCGCCTCGTTTCGTAAGCAGTCTCCAAACCGCTGATGCCCTGGCTGGCCGACATGCTCGGCCCTCTGGTGACCCCCAGGGGCCGATGGCGAACGATCGCCGTCCTGGCCATCGGCCTGGC
Organism: Actinomycetota bacterium; assembly: GCA_046728915.1. Taxonomy (GTDB): domain Bacteria; phylum Actinomycetota; class Thermoleophilia; order Solirubrobacterales; family 70-9; genus AC-56. Next base: position 7,425 of record JBKPFQ010000143.1, read on the forward strand.
GCTCATGGGCGGGGTGCTCGTGGCACGGCTCCTGAACATGGATCCGAGCAACGGGATCCTCGGCCTCGCGGTCATCCCGATCGCGCTCGTAGGCCTGGAGCTCGGGCTCCTCCCGGCCCTGGCGTTCGCTGCGCTTGCGCTGGGTTGCGTCGGCATCTGGGACCTCGTCGACGACGTCGGGATCACCCCGATCGAATACGTCGCAAGGGCGGCCGTGTACTTCCCGATCGCCTCGGCGGTGGGCTGGTCCGCGGGGCGCATCCGCTTGGCCCACGAGGTGATCGAGAACCGCGAGCAGCGGCTGCGGACGGTCGTCGAGAGCTCGACCGACGCGCTGGTCACGATGGACGCAGACGGCCGGATCCTCGCCTGGAACCCGGTGGCCGAGCGCATGTTCGGCTCAAGTGCCGACGAGGTGCTCGGCAAGGACCTGGCTGAAGTCACGATGCCCGAACGAATACGGGAGCTGTACCGGGAGGGCAAACGACGGTTCCTGGAGGAAGACGACTGGAGCATGATCGGCCGCCGCTTCGAGAGCCGGGCGCTCACCCGGGATGGGCGCGAGTTCCCGATCGAGATCGCGATCTCCGCGGTGAGGGAGTCCGACCACTGGATCTTTCACGTCTTCGGGCACGACATCACCGAGCGCAAGGCGGCGGAAGAAGAGCGAAAGCGCCTGGTGAGCATCGTCGAATCCACGGGCGACGCCATCCTCAGCTTCACCCTGGATGGTCGGATCACCAGCTGGAACCCGGGAGCCGAGCGGGTCTACGGCTACTCGGAGGCCGAAGCCCTTCAGATGGAGCTCTTCGATTTCGTTCCTCCAGACCGCCCGGACGACGTCGGACCCCTGCTGAAGCGGGTCCGGAGCGGCGGCCGGATCGAGAACGTCGAGTGCGACCGTGTCGGAAAGGGCGGCCGCCGGGTCGAGCTCTCCGTCACGGTGACCCCGATCATTGACTCGGCCGGCAGGATCATCGCCGGTGCGGGGATCCACCGCGACATCTCCGACCGCAGGCGGCGCGAGCGCTACCTCACCGCCCAGCACAGGGCAAGTCGCCGTCTGGCGCAGATGCCGGAGCTCGAGGATGTCGGCCCGGCGATCCTCCCGCTTGTCGCCGACGCCGGATCCTGGCTCTGCGCCGCGTACTGGGCCTGCACGGAGGAGGGTCTGCGTTGCGATGGCGTGTGGACCGCGCCCACGACGAGGCGTCAGGTAAGCCCTGTGCTCGAGGGCGCCCAGTCCGAGGTGATCCCGAGCCTCCTCGAGCTTCAATGGCTCACTCCCGACGCAACGGCCAATGAGCTTCCCTTCGGCCAGCGAGCGGCTCTCGGAGGGCTTCGAACCCAGCTCTGGGCCCCGATCGTCCCCTCCGGCGAGCTCTCCGGAGCCTTCCAGTTCTTCGATCGTCGTGACCGGCAACGCGATGAGGAGCTGATCGGCACGTTGGCGGCCATCACCGACCAGATCGGCAACTACGTCCGCCGCCGCCGCGCGGAGGGGGAGGTCGAACGTGCCAAGGACGAGTTCTTCGGTCTCGTCTCGCACGAGCTTCGAACGCCGCTGACCTCAATCGTCGGCTACGGTGAGCTCCTCGCGGACAGCGACGCCGATAGGCTCAGCGAGCAGGGGCGCGGCTACCTGGACGTCATTCGCCGGAACGCCCAGCGGGAGATGAGGCTCGTGGGCGATCTCCTGCTGCTGGTTCGCATCCAGGAGGGGACCTTCAGGGTCGAGCTGGAGGA
>JBKPFQ010000144.1:0-17358 GCA_046728915.1 Actinomycetota bacterium
ATGCGGCGAAGCCTGTGTGAACACGATCGCGCATGCCAATGCGGCCGTATCCGACGCACCGTTCGAGGTCCACGCGACTCGTGAGGGTGACGAAATCGTGATTGTCGTGAGCGACAGCGGCAAGTGGCGTCGTCCCCCCAGAGCGGGGCGCGGGCGCGGCGTGGCGTTGATGCGCGAACTCATGGACGAGGTGCGAATCGATCCCGGCGACCGAGGGACCAGGGTGACAATGCGGAGACGGCTCGAGCACGCAAGTGCCACATGAAGGCCCCGCTAGCCCAGCTCAGATTCGACGAGTTGGACGATGCGCTGCTGGTTGGCCGCGTCGAGGGAGAGATCGAGAGCGCCAACGCCGACGCGCTACGAGGCGCTCTGCTCCGGCACCTTCGAAACGACAGTGCCGGGCTCGTCCTGGATCTGTCATCGACGTCCTACCTGGACAGCGCCGCGATCGAGCTGCTGTTCGAACTGGCGCGACGACTTCGGACGCACCGCCAGCGACTCTGCCTCGTGGTCCCTGCGAGCGCTCCGATGCGCCGGGTCCTCGATCTTTGCGAGATCGACACGGTCGCTGAAATCCGCGAGACGATCGACGAGGCGTTCAGGACAATGCGCGAGGACTCGGACAGTGGAGGAGCGGGTTGAGTTGCGCGAGCGTGTTATGCGCTTACAGCAACCGGCCACCCGCTGGCCCTTGAGGCGGCCCTGTCTCCCGGTCTAAGCGTCTGACCGGGCCCATGAAGCCCGGAAGCGGCGGAGTGCTTCCTTGAGCTTGTCCTCCGGCTCACCGGGGGCGATCAGGATCTCCGCGATGCGATTCGCAAACGCCTGCAGCAGAAGCAGGTCGCTTCGACCGATGAGCCTGGCCGACCGCGTCGCGAGGCAAATCACGCCCGTTAGCCGTCCGGAGGCGACCATCGGCGCGATGATCGTAGCCTGGGCCAAGCTTGCTATTGGACCCCCCGTACCGTTGACCAGCTGTGCGCGGCGCTCCAGCGCCCCGCGACCAAGGGCTCCTTCGCCGAGCGGGATGATCTCGGGCACGTTAGCGACGCCCGGCTGGGTCCACTTGTCCACCATGGCCGCGCGCCGTAACGAAAGACCGTCTTCATCGGTCAAGAACAACGCGCCCGCCTCAACGTCGTAGAGCGATAGCAATCCCGACAGGACTCCGGCCAGAGCATTGTGTGAATCCGCCACCGCGACGGCGCTACGAGCGCGAATTCGAGCACGCGCGGAGCGGCGGACATCGCCGGGTGGCGCACGGTTCGGGCGTTCGGCTGCGAGCGGACCCTCGATTTCCTCTCGGTATACAGCGAGAGCCACGGCCTGGGCACGACTCGACGCACCGAGCTTCAGCATCGCATTGCGAATGTGCGTACGCACTGTCTCCGGCGAGAGGACGAGCCGCTTAGCGATCTGCGCGCCACTCTCGCCAGCGGCGAGCAGGCCCAGGATCTCGCGCTCGCGGCTGGAGAGTGGCCCGCCGGATCTTCGCCGGTTGTTTCGCTCGCCGATCCCTGGCTCTGGCATCTCAGCCTCCTTTCGGCAGCACGCTCCCGTCGGCTACCAGCGTGTGCAAACTTCGTCCGTGCACCCTATCGATAGGGGCACCATCGATCTGAGTATGCCGGAAGATGGCGAACCGCGCTCGGGTTCTCTGGCCGCGCTCGCTTCCCATCACGCGACCATTCCGTTGTGGTCGGTGGCGTGCAACCGCCCTCGAGGTTGGTAAGTTGTCGTGGCTCCGCGTCACTTGGGACGAGAGCGGTCAAGGGATGGAGCGACACCGGACCCGGTAAGGCCAGTGCTACCGCGGCCGTTGCCCGCGGGGACGGCGCGTACTCGTGAACCCGCGTCCGACAAAGAGGGTCATCAGCCTGGAACTCACGGCGCTGTTCGCCGCCGTGGTCGTGGCGGTCGCGGCCAACGACACCTCCAACTGGGATCTGCCCCTTTTCTTCGTGCTGCTGGCGTTGTCCGTCGTCAGCGACCTCACAGCGCTCGATACCCCAACGAGCCGGCTGAAGATCTCCAGCAGCTTCCTGGCGATCGTCACCGCAATCGTCTTCCTCGGCCCAACGCCCGCCGCGGTGATCGGGGTAGCGACGATCGCTGCTGGATGGGTTCGCTTCCGGTATCCCAGGACGATCCTGCTGATCAACGTGGTGACCTTCGCCGCGTTTCCCCTGCTCGCAGGCATCCCCTTCGACGCGATCTTGCGCACGGCGGACACCGGCCATTCGGCCGGCTTCTATGCGCTCATCTTCGGGCTCTTCGTCGTGGCGCTGATGGTGAACTTCGTCTTGATTGCCGGTTATTTCAGCTATGTCGAGGCCGACCGCTTTGCGGACAAGGTGCGGCGGGCGCTGCTGCCGCTGCTGCCGTTGGAGCTGGCGTCCGCGTTCATGGCGGTTGGCGCGGCCTATTTCTACGTGGAATTTGGCCTCTCAGCCATCGCCCTCATCGCAGTCGTGTTGATCATCTTTCAGCACCTGCTAGGCGCGCTCGTTCTCTCCCAGCAGCGGGCCGACGAGCTCGAGCTGCGAGCCAAGCAACTGGCCGGTTTCCAGGTCGCGCTGCTCGCCGCGCTGGTGCGGACGCTCGACCTCCGCGATCGGATGACCGCTCGCCACAGCGCGGCGGTCGCGCGCTACTCGCGGGAGATCGCGGCCGCGGCCGGTCTCTCTCAGGCCGATCAAGAGCTCGTTCACACCGCAGGGCTGCTGCACGACATCGGCAAGTTCGTGCTTCCGGATCATCTCCTGAAACCCGAGGCCGAGCTCACAGAATCGGACTGGGAGGAAATCAGAGGCCATCCCTATGAGGGGGCGCGCATCGTCTCGCAGATCGACGGGTATCAACCGGTTGGCCAAATTGTCCTCGCGCTCCACGAGCGCATCGACGGTGTGGGATACCCACGCGGCCTCCGGGGAGAGGAGATCCCGGTGCTCGCACGTATCGTCGCCGTCGCCAATGCCTACGACGTGCTGACCGCGCGAGATGCGTCCCCGCAGGCGTGGGGCCGACGGGGGCCCATGAGCTGGTTCGAGGCGATCACCGAGTTGCGTCGCCTCTGCGGCACTCAGCTCGATGGAAGATTCGTGGATGCGCTGATCGACGTGCTGGCTGACAAGGGCTTCTCGTACAGGCACGGAGAGGATGCAGATTTCGAGGCCGAGTTGGCGCTCGACAAGCGGATCCACGAGTACGTGACCGCCGGAACGATCTCCGGCCCACGGCTACCGGTCTAGGTTCACCGAGCTAGCTGGCCAGCCAGGGTCTCTTGGTCGAAATCGCGTTCCCGGCCATGTGGTTGACCGGGGGATGCCACTGGCCACAATGAGGTATTTGGAGCCACCCATTCTTGGTAATTACCCCGGCCTCGTTGTACATGGGTGCACCCGTCCGGACATGCTTCCTGCTGTGGGTTGGCCCTTGTAGGGGACCAGACCGCGTCGGCAAAGTTCAGTCAGTTCGGAGGTTACCGGCGTTCGTCTCATTACCCGATCGGCTAGGAAGAAGATGATCGACCGGTATCGACACCTGACGGCGTACACCCCAAATCATCGGGCGATTGGGGTGCCCCACCAACTGTGGCGGGCTTGGTGCTTTCGAGCGGCGACTCTGCCCGTTTGGAATCTGTCCGCGAGGGCATTGGTGCGGTTGGCTGGACTTCAAGTCGAAGGGCTCGGCATGGGACTCGCGCTCCGACGAGGGAACGGAAGCGCACGACGATGGGCGCATAGGAGGAATTGTGAAGCTCGTAATGGGGGCCCCGGTGGGAGCGAAGTCGCCGGCCGATCCAGGTTCAACTGATCCGCCGCGGAATGGGGGCGCGGACGCGTTGAGACGGCGCGAAAAATCGCGTTGTCGCATCGTGATCGGCGATTCCGATCCGCTCGCCAGGAGAGTGATACGGGACGCGCTTCAGGAGGCGGGCTTCGTGGTGCCCGCCGAGGCGTCCACCGCGATGGAAGTCATCGAGCTTTGCCGCTACTACCGGCCCGAGGTCGCGATGCTCGAGATCGATCTTCCCGATTCCAGCGGGATCACGGCCACCCGTCAGCTCACCGAGCAGGCTCCCGAGGTGAAGGTATTGATCTTCTCCCGCGAGGAGGGCGAAGAGATCCAGCTCGAGGCGCTGACCGCCGGTGCCGCCGGATTCGTGCCCAAGAGCGCGGAGATAGCGGGTGTCGTGGATGCCGCCCGTTCGGTCTCCCGCGACGAGGCCGCGATTCCACCGAGAACGGCGATGCGGCTGATCGAGCGATTGCGGGTGCTGCCGGAGGGGGGCCTCGGAATGCGACCAGTGCGCAGCACGCTGACCCCGCGCGAGTGGGAGGTGCTCGACCTGATGAGCCAGGGGCTCGACACGCACGAGATGTCCGAGACGCTCGTGCTCACCGAGGAAACGATCTACAGTCACGTGAAGAACGTGCTTCGGAAGCTTTCTGTCCATTCCCGCCGCGAGGCCGTCGAGGTCGCACGCATGATGCGCGACCCAGCTGCCGCACTTGTGGGGGAGCCCGGCACGGACGACGCGGGTCCCCGACGCCCGCACTCCACGCGAGGCTCGGCGAAATCCCGAGCGGCCAGAGGTGTGCGTTTGCGGCCTGGTCGCACAGCGGGCTGATCTTCTGCATCGCCGGCGACGGTTCCTGAAGTCGGCATCCTGCCGCCTTTCGTGCTGCCATTACCTCTGGCGGTGGCGAGCACCTCCGATCAACGGCGCGAGACTCCAAAGGCGCGCCTGCCCTGATCGCTGAAGGGCGGCCGAAGCCGCCCCTCGCGATCGAGCTTGTCCATACCCTGTGGGCAACGGAAGGGGGATGTCACCCACATGTGCCGCGTTGTCGCAGAACGCACTAGGGGAGGTATGAGGACAATGCCCGCTCCTCGGAAGATGCCCGACACCGACTTCGCCGGTCAAGGCATCTACCACAATTGGCGTTGCAGTTACCGCAACTCGGGATGCTCGGTTCCGCAACGGCGCGCGGGCGTTGCGTAGGGCGTGGATCAGAGGCCAGGAGCTGTCAGCACGATGACTGGCGATGATCGGGGCGCCCCTGAAGACGTGGTCAAACGACGGCCTCGCGAGCTTGATCGCGGTCGACGCGAGTGCTCAAGTTTTTCGTTCCCGGGCCGATAGAAAGTGCAACGGATGACGCGCAAGGCAGCGCGGCAGCCCAAGGAAGGGCATACCAAGTGGAAATCGGACCGCAGAGCGCCAAACGACTCCGACGCGCAGCGAAGCGCCGAGGACTCGACATCAGGAAGTCTCGAACGCGAGATCCACGAGATAGTGATTACGATCGCTGGGTGATCATCGACCTGTACGAGGACACCGTCGTCGCCGGCACCGATATCGACGGACGCCCCAATATGACATTGACCGACGTAGAGGCGTGGCTGATGAAGGAGGGTTGATCCCTGCCCCTAGGCATCGGATTCGCAACCGTTTCTTCGCCCTCCCTCTCACTGACTCGATCCGCCAGACGACGACCCGGATCGCACCGCGAAGCCGCCAAGGTGCGAGCCGCGTATATCGGACGCAGACACCTACCACGCAGGACTGCCATTTGAGAGACGAGACCAGATATGACCTCCAGCACGTGGCGCGCGTTCTACGTGGATGGCGCGCAGTTCAAGAGCGGGATCAGCCGACCGCCGCAAGGCGGCTCGGCATCAGCTACCAGTCGCGTCAGAACTACGAGGCCGCGAGAGCAAGGCCGCGGCCGACCACGTTCCGCGTATGCCGAAGACCATCGGCGTCGCTTGGCACGACCTGATGACCGGAACGCGGCGTCGGAATGCATCGCCTCGCGAGGTCGCGAAGGCGTTAATCGAACGGCTGCCCGCCGTCTCCTACGTCGCCGAATGGGGCCCGGAGGGGCGTTGGCCCTACGTCTCGCCGCAAGTCGACACGATGTTCGGTTTCACCGCTGAGGAGTGGCAGGAACCTGGGTTCTGGGCATCCCGCGTCCATCCCGAGGATCGCGCCCGTGTCTTCGAGCTGGAGCGTATGGACGTGCCCGGCCGGGCCGACTCCGTCGAATACCGGTTGATCGCAAAGGACGGTCGGGTCGTCTGGGTTCGCGACACCGCATTCCTGCGGGTCGATCCCGACGGACCGCGCTACTACGAAGGTGTACTGCTAGCCATCGACGATCCTTCGAGTGGGACGTCCGATAAGCGAGAGCGGGCCCCCATCGGACGGCAGGACCAAACACCCGAGCTGATTGCTCGTTTGAGCGATCAGATCGAGCAGCTTCGGGATGAAGTGCGACAGCTTCGGTTCGAAGTCTCGTCGCTGCGCGAGTGAAGGAACGGAAAATCTGGTCATAGCGCCATCAGGGTCCGTGGATAGAGCGATCGACCCTCCGCGCCACGGCGGCATCCGCGAGAGTTACTGCGACTCGGCATAGCCACGTCCGGACCGAGGTACAAGCGCCACACCCTCGCCGGTGTGATAGGTCCCCTCGCCCGGGCGGATGCCCTCCGGGAGCATTTGACTCAACGCGGCTGCCTCATCCCAGAAAGCGCAAACGCGCCGGCGAGCGCAATGGCGATCGTGGTCGGTCATCATCAGATACTCGCGGCAGGATCTGTTCGCGCTGCTCACCGATGGCCGCTTCTCGGGCGCCAGGCATGGGCTGATAGCGGGCCACGTCGCTCCCGAGGCCGCGCGCGGCGGGCCGATCGCGGCGGTGCATGAGGGCGCGATCACGCCGTAAGCAGTACGCGGTAGGCAGTAAGCAGTGGGCGCGGGCGGGGCCTGATGACTGCACGGCGGCGAAGCCGCCGGACTGGGTTACTCCATACTCACTCCGCCAGGAACGTCTCCAACACCCGGTTGAACCTCACCGGGCGCTCCGCCATCGGCAGGTGCCCCGTCTTATCGAAGATCACGGTGCGCGAGTTGCGAAGGCGTCGGCCGTAGCCGACGGCGTCGTTCGCCGGGACGATGTGGTCGTTTCTCCCCCAGACGATCAACGTGGGCACGTCGACGTCCTCGAGGCGGTCCAGGATGTCGTAGCCGATCAGCCCGCGAACGGCCGGCAGCACGCCGGGCTTGCCGTTCCCGTGGTGGAAGCACTCCCACAGGAACTCGATCCGGAGGCGGTGCGGCGCGTAGAAGAGGCCGCCGAACATCGCACGGCGGATCCCGGGGCGGCGCAGTCCCCGGTCGAAGAGTCTGAGGGTCAACGGGGCGGTCGCAATTCCCATTCGCGCCGCCACCTCAGCCGGCTGGCGACGCATGCGGGCGTGGGAGATGCCAGCCGCGGAGACCAGCACCAGCTTCTCGAATCGCGCTGGTTCCTGCGTCGCCGTCTCGGCTGCGATGAAACCGCCCATCGAGTTGCCGACGATCGTGCAGCGATGGACGCCGAGCGCGTTGCAGAACTCGGGAACGAAGCGGCCGTACGCCTCCACGGAGACCTCCCAATCTGGCATCGGGCTATCGCCGAAGCCGGGCAGGTCGAGCGCGACGACCCGGTGATCGCGTGAGAAGTAGGGAATGTTCTCGAGCCAGTTCTGCCACGAACCCGACAGGCCGTGCACCAGCAGGAGGGCCTTTCCGGACTCGGGCCCCATCTCGACGTAGTTGACGTTCCTGGCGCGACCGACATCGATCCGATGCAGGTGGTCGCGCCAGTCGATCCGAAGCCACTCGGGATCCGGGTTGCCGTACGGGTCCGGCCCCTCGGCGGGTGTGGGATCGGGGAGCTCGCCTCCGGGCGCGGCGAACGGAAAGAATTCGTCCAAGAGCTGGGCTGTGAGGCTCGTCCGCTGTTCAGCCGCCTGCGCCGCCATCACGAGCCGCCCCCATGCCGCGCTCGAAGATACGCCCATCGCACCTTTTGAGCGAGGCGTTGCCAGGCACTCGATCGCGCGATGGACACGCCATGCTTCGCCTGAGCCTGCTCGAACTTCCGTCGTTTCGTCGGGTCGACCAGCCGCGCGGCGTTCTCGTCCAGAAGCCGGCGCTGCTCACGCTCCGCTTCGGCCTCGCGTGGATCCCCGGGATCGGGCGCTTCGAGCTCGTCTGTGGTCAGGGAGACGTCGGTCTTACGCGCCAAAACCACCCCATGACCCTTCCCCGGCTTAGTGAACCCAGCTGGCCGAAGCAAGACGATCTCGAACGCACGGCCCCAGTGAGATCGGATCCACCATGGAGAGTGCAGGACGACGGGGCCGCTCGTGTTCTCGATGGGGCGATGCAGACCGAGCACCGCCATCCCGAGCTTGTCCTCCTCTATCGGGCGCTTGGCGGTGCGCTCCCAGGTAGCCGGGCCCATGAACGTCGCCAGGAGGAACCCGCCTGGTTTAAGGATGCGACGCAGCTCGAGCAACCAGGCACTCCAGTCATTGGTGATGTGAGTGAAGACGGAGATCGCGTAGACGAGGTCGAAATAGCCATCCGGGTGCGGCAGCGGGATCTCGTCGTTGACGTAGAAGCGCATGGGAGGCGAGAGGTTCTCGTTGAGCCACGAGATCGTAGGAGCGTGGAGGTCGCATCCCCAGAACTCGCCCGACTCCGCTTCGGGGAGGAATTGGCGCACCACCCTCCCGGCACCGCAACCGAAATCCAGCACCCTTCTGCCATCGAACGAGTACCCGTCGGGAAGGCACTCGACGATCGCCCGCTTTCGCACCAGGCCGCTCGTCTCGTACGTCCGGCGGAGCCATTCCTCATCGTGGCCGCGCAGCAGGCGCCCGATTCGGGCGAGTAGCTCCGGGGGCGGGATGGGCGCGTCGACGGGTCCCGCGACAGTCCGCCGTTGTTCCTGGGAATTCAGCGTGTGGTGATCCTATGCGTACCCCATCCGCTCGAGCACCGGGATCTCGTGGATCTGGGGCGGCTGGAGGTGGTCCCAGAGGATGCCGCGCGGCCGGTCCTGGGCCCGCTCGACGTCGATCGCCGCGCGCGGGGTCACGATCGTGTCGACCGGCAGATCGTGGGCGGTCATCATCAGGTGCTCGCGCAGGATTTGGATGGGGTGGACGGTGGTCGCGACGCACGTGTGGCTGTCGATCTTCCCCTCCTCGATCAGCAGCCCGTACTCCAGGTCCGAGAATCCGCCACCCTTGCCGACCCGCGCGCCGCTCAGATTGACGGCGACCGACCCGCAGAGGACGAAGTCGATCTCCGGGATCTCCTCGAGGGCGACGACCCGCCCGTGGCGGAGCGCCCCCTTGATGGTCGCGGCGTCGCGAACCTCCGCCTTCGTCAGCCGCTTGGAGTCGAGGAGGCGGAAGGGGTGCTGGTCGCGCATTCGCGGCACCGCCATGATGAGCTTCTTGCCCTGCTCGAGGGCCAGACGCCGGGCGTGCGTCTGGGGCGAATCCGGGTTGGCCTTGACCACCTGAGCGCGCTTCCACAGGCGGTGCTGCGCCAGCTTCTCGGCGGCCAGCTTGGCGCCCGCGAAGTTGGGGATCCGCCCTTCGGCGCCGGGAAATCGCGACACGCCCTCGCGGTCCATCGCACGCCACACGGCGCGTCGCACCTGGTCCTTGGAGCGCATGCAGGGAAAACATATTGCTCCGCGGCGGAGGTACGGTCGCGGCTTGGCGCCGCCAAACGCGATCGTACTTTCGGCGGGGAGCAATATGGCCGGGGGGCGGGGGGCGCGGGACTGCCAAAATGCGACGCCCCGATGGCCGACGAGCACAGGACATCCCTGGCCGGGCCGGTGGTCCCCGCCGAGAGCGCCGGCGATCAGGCGACCGCGGCCGAGCTCCCGGAGCGCCGGCCCGCGGAGGTCATGCGGGAGCTCCTACCCGCGATCGAGCCCGAGCGCCGCCTCAACGACTGGGGGCGCTCTGAGCGCGTCGAGGGCTTCATGGACCGGACCCTGATCGAGTTCTTCTACCGCTACTGGTTCCGGACCGAGGTCGAGGGCATCGAGAACGTGCCGGCGGAGAGCGGCGCCCTCCTCGTGTCGAACCACGCCGGCGCGCTGCCCCCGGACGCGGCGATGATCGGCAAGGCGATCCGCGAGGAGCATCCGCACCCGCGGCCGCTCTACCTGACCGTCGAGCACTTCTTCAAGGGCTATCCGGGGTTCTCGATGCTGATTCCGAAGGTGGGCGGGGTGGCCGCCCATCCGGCGAACGTCCACCGCCTGCTCTACGACGAGCGCCAGCTGGTGCTGGTCTTCCCGGAGGGGCGGAAGGGGACCGAGAAGCTCTACCGCGACCGCTACCGGCTGCGGCGCTTCGGACGCGGCGGCTTCGTCGAGGCGGCGATGCGCGCCGAGGCCCAGCTGGTCCCGACCTGCGTGGTCGGCGCGGAGGAGTCGGCGCCGATCTTCGGACACGTGGACCTGCTGCGCAAGCTGACCGGGCTCATCTACTTCCCGATCACGCCCACGTTCCCGTGGCTTGGGCCCTTCGGGATGCTCGGCTACCTGCCGGCCAAGTTCAAGATCCGCTTCCTCGAGCCGATCGACACGGTCGAGCTCGGTGGGGCGGAGGCCGCGGAGGACAAGGCGCTCGTCCAGACGCTCGCCCAGGAGATCAGGGCGCAGATCCAGGAGAACCTGCACGAGATGCTCGCGAAGAGGAAGTCGGTGTGGCTGGGCTGAGCTCGCTCGCTGCGCCCCAGGACACGACCACCCGCCGCGTCCTCGTCACCGGGCTGTCCACGTACTGGGGCGGGCGCCTCGCCCAGGCGCTCGAGAGCTTCGAGCACATCGACGCGATCATCGGCGTCGACAGCGAGGCGCCCACGCGGGAGCTCGAGCGCACGGAGTACGTGAAGGTCTCGAACCAGCACTCCCTCCTGGAGCGCATCGTTCGCGCGGCGGAGATCGACACGGTGGTCGACACGCGGCTCGTCGTCAACTCGCTCATGGCGGCGCCGCGGCTCGCCCACGAGAACAACGTGATCGGGACGATGAACATCCTGGCCGCCTGCACCGGCCCGGATTCGCCCGTGCGCAAGTTCGTCTTCAAGAGCTCCACGCACTACTACGGCGCCGAGCAGGACGATCCCGCGTTCTTCACGGAGGAGATGGGGCGCCCACACCCCCCGCGCACAGGCCTCGAGCGGGACATCCTCGAGGCCGAGCAGGCGGTCAGCGAGTTCGCGCAGCGAAGTCCGCATGTGACGACGACCATCCTGCGGTGCGCGAACGTCCTCGGCCCCGACGTGGACACCGCGTTCACCCGGATGCTCCGGCTGCCGATGGTGCCGATGGTGCTCGGGTTCGACCCCCGTCTCCAATTCGTCCACGAGGACGACGTCGTTCACGCCCTGGAGCACGCGGCCTTCCATGTCGCGCCGGGCATCTACAACGTGGCGGCCGACGGGGTGCTCGCCCTGTCGGAGGTCATCGACCTCGTGGGCAAGACGCCGCTTCCCATCCTGCCGCCCTGGGGCACCGGGCTCGCGACCGGATCGCTAAGGCGCCTGGGCTTCCGGATCCCGGTCGAGGTGGTCAACCAGCTCCGCTTCGGGCGGGGGGTGGACAACCGGCTCTTCAAGTCGACCGGCTTTGCCTACGGCTACACCACGCGCGAGACGGTCATCAAGCTCTCCGAGCACCTGCGGCTGGCTCCCGTGATGCGCGGGACCGAGCAGGAGTACACCTACGAGCGCGAGGTCGAGGAGTTCCTGCGCTGGAGCCCGAACGTGCGGCGCGAGCACCCCGGGGAGCGCGGCGGGGTGGCGGCGGACACCGAGCCCATGGGAATCTGAGGCTGTCCGAAACCTGACGTCGGACGCGCGCAACCCGCATTGCGATGCCGCCTGCCGTCAGGGTCCGTGAAGCCAGGCCCCTACACTCTTCGGGGGTCCAGTGGGTCGCAGGGCGCAGATACTCCTCGTCTCCGTTGTGGGATTGCTGTGCGCGTTGGCGGTGACCGCCTACGCGATCGACCGCGCGAACTCCGACAAGATCGCCAACGGAATCCGGATCGGCGGGGTGGACGTCGGCGGCATGTCGGCGGACGAGGCCAAGACCCGCGTCCACGCGCGACTGGTCAAGCCTCTGGACAAGCCGGTGACCGTCACCTATGACGGAACCCGCTACGTCCTCAACCCGGACAAGCTCCAGGTGCGCGCGGACGTCGACGGGATGATCGACGCTGCGCTGAACGCGAGCCGATCCGGCGGGTTCCCGACCCGAGTGTGGCGCTACACGACCGGTGGCTCCGTAGATCGCGAGATCGCGCCGCACATCACCTATTCCGCCAAGGCGGTCGACGAGTTCGTGAACAAGGTCGCCTCGGAGGTCAACACGCCCGCGCAGGACGCCACCATCAGCCCCACGCCCACCTCCCTCAACACCGTTCCCGGCTCGAATGGCACCGCCCTGCTGACCGACAGGCTCCGCACCGAGCTGCGCGGCGCGATCGAGAGCCCGCACGACCGCACGGTCAAGGCGCCCGTGCAGACGGTGAAGCCCGACGTGACCACCGACGAGCTCACTCAGAAGTATCCGGTCTATCTCACCATCGACCGGGGCAACTTCGCGCTACGGCTCTGGGAGAACCTCCAGCTGGCGAAGACGTACCCGATCGCGGTCGGCATGCAGGGTCTCGAGACGCCGGCCGGCGTCTACTCGATCGACGACAAGCAGGTGAATCCATCCTGGTATGTCCCGGACGCCGCGTGGGCCGGCGACCTCGCCGGCCAGGTCATCCCGCCGGGGCCCGAGGATCCGCTCAAGGCACGCTGGATGGGCTTCTACAACGGCGCCGGGATCCACGGCACCGACGACATCGCGTCGCTCGGCACCGCCGCGTCCCACGGCTGCATCCGGATGTCCATCCCGGACGTGATCGAGCTGTACGACCAGGTTCCGCTGGGTACTCCCATCTACATCGGCAACTAGTCGGCGCGGAAGCCGCTGCACCGGCAGGCGAGTGGCCCGCAGCGCCGAACTGTTCCGGCATGAGCGACTCGAGCTCCGAGCCCGCCATCAGCCCCGCCTGGGAGGCAACGTTGCTCGGCTTTCGCCGCGAGCTGGAGCGGCGCGGGTCCTCGCGCCACACGCTGCGCGCCTACGGCGGCGACCTCGCCGAACTGGCCACATGGGCCACGGGGCAGGGCAAGGAGCCGGGATCGCTGGCGTACCGCGATCTGCGCGCCTACGCGGCAGCGCTCTCCGAGCGCGGTCTGGCCCGGGCCAGCGTGGCGCGAAAGCTGGCCGCCGTGCGGAGCCTCCACGACCACCTGGCGCGCTCGGGGGAGGCGCAGCAGAACCCCGCCGAGCTCCTGCCGATGCCGAAGAAGGCATCGCGCCTCCCGAGGGTGCTCGGCCCCGATGAGATCGCCAGGCTGCTCGACCGGATACCCGCCTCGGGTCCGCTCGAGGTGCGGGACCGAGCGATGCTCGAGCTCGCCTACGCCTGCGGGCTTCGCGCCGAGGAGATCGTCAACGTGGACGCCGAAGCAGTGGATTTCGAGTCGGAGACCCTCCGCGTCACGGGCAAGGGGGACAAGACGCGGATCGTGCCGATCGGGGAGCCGGCCCAACGCGCGCTGGAGCGCTACCTGAGCCAGGCCCGTCCGGCGCTGGCGAGCGATCGCACCGAGCCGGCGCTGTTCCTGTCGCGCCGGGGACGCCGGCTGTCGCCGTCGGACATCCGCCGCCGGCTCGATCGCTGGGTCCGGGAGGCGGCCGTGGCCGGGCACGTCTCGCCGCACACGCTTCGCCACTCGTTCGCCACTCACATGCTGGAGGGCGGCGCCGATCTGCGCTCTATTCAGGAGCTCCTGGGCCACTCCAGCGTCTCTACCACCCAGGTGTACACGCGAGTGGAGCCCGGCCGGCTGAGGCGGGAGTACGCACGCTCTCATCCACGGGCCTGAGGCGCGACGGATAGGTTTCCACAGGGGCAGATGGAGACCAACGTCAAAGCTGTCGAACTCCGAGAGCTCTGGCGGCGCTACAAGGATCAGGGAGACGAGCGCGCGCGGGAGCAGCTCGTCGTGGCCTATTCGCCGCTCGTGAAGTTCATCGCGGGCAGGATGGCCTCCGGGTTGCCCGCTCACGTCGAGGAGGCCGACCTGATCTCCTACGGGTTGCTGGGCCTGATCGGCGCCATCGAGCGCTTCGACACGGATCGCGAGATCAAGTTCGAGACCTTCGCCGTCGCCCGCGTGAAGGGCGCGATCATCGACGAGCTCCGCTCCCTCGACTGGGTTCCGCGTTCGGTGCGCGCGCGGGCGCGTGACGTGGAGAAGGCGCATGCCGAACTCGAGGCTCAGCTTCAGCGGGCTCCCACCGACGAGGAGATGGCCGCGAGGCTCCACATGGGCACCGAGGACTTCAACGACACGCTGCTCGAGATCGCGAACTCCTCGGTCCTGGCCCTGGACGATCTCTGGACGTTCGCGGATCCCGAGGGAGGGGGCGGCCAGATCTCGGTCCTCGACACCATTCACGACCCCCACGCCGTCGACCCCGAGAGCGAGGCGCAGGCGGCCGAGCTCAAGGACCGGCTGGCGGACGCGATCGAGCTGCTGCCCGAGCGCGAGCGGTTGGTGGTGGCTCTCTACTACTACGAGAACCTGACCCTGCGCGAGATCGGCGAGGTCCTCGGCGTCACCGAGTCTCGCGTGTCGCAGCTCCACACCAAGGCCGTCCTCGGGCTCCGCTCGCGATTCCCGGCCTGGCCGTGAATCTGGTCGCGGATGGCGAACCCATATATTGGGGCCGTGGGCCACAAGGCAGCTGACCGGATCCGCAATGTCGCCCTGATCGGCCACCGCGGGAGCGGCAAGACCAGCCTCTGCGAGGCGCTTCTGTTCGAGGCCGGGGTCGTCAACCGGCTCGGGCGCGTCGACGAGGGCTCGACCGTGTCCGACTTCGAGCCCGACGAGCAGGAGCGATCGATGTCGATCGGCGCCAGCGTGGCCTCCTTCGAATACTCCGATCGCAAGATCAACCTGATCGACACGCCCGGCGATCCATCCTTCGTCGCTGACACCCTCGGCGCCCTGCGGGTGGTCGACGCCGCGGTGGTCGTGGTCAACGCGGTCATGGGGGTCGAGGTCCACACGGAGCGCCTCTGGCAGCGCGCCGACCTGGAGGGGCTCGCGCGGCTCGTCTTCGTCAACATGCTCGACCGCGAGCGCGCCGACTTCTTCCGCTCCCTGGATTCGCTTAAGGAGGCGTTCGGCCCGCACGTCGTGGCCACCGAGATCCCGATCGGCTCCGAGCACGAGGTGCGCGGCGTCATCGACCTGATCGACATGAAGGCCTTCAGCTACGAGGGCGAGGGGCGCGGGAACTCGACCGAGGGCGAGATCCCCGACGGCCTGCAGGGGCAGGCGGAGGAGTACCGCGAGAAGCTCATGGACGAGGTGGCCGAGAACTCGGACGAGCTGATGGAGCGCTACCTCGAGGGCGAGGAGATATCGCACACGGACATCGTCACCGCCCTCAAGAAGGGCGTCACCGAGGGGCATCTGTTTCCGGTGACCTGCGGCGTCGCCACCCACAACCTGGGCACGAACCGGCTGCTCGAGGCGTTCGTCGAGGACGTCCCGTCGCCGGCGATGCGCGGCGCGGTGAGGGCGCTCGACGGCGACGGCAACGAGACCGACGTGGAGCCGACCGAGGACGGCGATCTCGTCGCGTACGTCTTCAAGACCACCGCCGACCCCTACACGGGGCGCATCAACTTGCTGCGCGTGTACTCGGGCGTTCTGGGCTCCGACTCGCAGTCCTTCAACGTGACCCGCCAGGCCAAGGAGCGGATCGGGCAGCTTGCGGCCCCGGAGGGCAAGGAGACCTCCCCGGTTGACGAGCTCGGCCCGGGCGACATCGGCGCGGTCGCCAAGCTCCGCGACACGCAGGCGGGCGACGTCCTGGCGACGAAGGACACGGCGATCTCGTTCCCGCCCCTGGACCTACCGGCACCCGTGATGGCCTTCGCGTTCGAGCCGAAGTCGAAGGGCGACGAGGAGAAGGCCGCCAGCGCCCTGCGCCGCTTAGAGGAGGAGGACCCGACCCTCGACGTCCACCGAGACCCCGACACGGGCGAGCAGATCATCGCCGGACTGACCCAGATCCACGTCGAGGTGATCGTCGATCGCATGAAGCGCCGGTACGGCGCCGAGATCGAGCTGCACCCTCCGCGCGTCCCCTATCTGGAGACGATCCGGAAGCCGGCGAAGGCGCACGGGCGGTACAAGAAGCAGACCGGGGGGCGCGGACAGTTCGGCGATTGCCACATCGAGATCGAGCCCGTCGAGGCCGGCACCGGGTTCGAGTTCATCAACGCGATCAAGGGCGGAGTGATCCCGGGAGGCTTCATTCCGGCGGTGGAGAAGGGGATCGCGGAGGCGATGCAGCAGGGGATCATGGCGGGGTATCCCGTGAAGGACCTGCGTGTGCGGCTCTACGACGGCCAGCATCACTCGGTGGACTCCTCCGAGATGGCCTTCAAGATCGCCGGCTCGATGGCGTTCAAGCAGGCCGCAGCCGAGGCCGAGCCGTATCTCCTCGAGCCGATCGTGCGGATGACGATCGCCGTTCCGGAGGAGAACGTGGGCGACGTGGTGGGCGACCTCAACTCCCGCCGCGGCCGGCCGATGGGGGTCGAGCCGAAGGGCACGATGACGGAGATCAAGGCGGAGGTCCCCCTGGCGGAGGTCCTCGACTATGCGCCCGACCTCCGCGCGATCACGGGGGGCCGCGGGGATTACACGCTCGAGTTCGAGCGCTACGAGGAGGTCCCGGGCCACATCGCCCAGAAGGTGGTCGCGGAGGCTCAAGCGGCCGACGAGGAGAAGGTCAAGGCCTGAGTAGACACTGAACGAATCGCTTCCCGGGCGCCCGAGTGACGGCCCGGCTCCGGGGGCATTGCTACGTTGACCTCGTGGCAGACGAGCACGATCCGTTTCCCGCCTGCGACGTCTGCGGGCGGACGATCCTCAAGGGCGAGCAGATCCACGAGTACCTGACGCCTCAGCGTCAGCGAATCCGCGTCTGTGTCCTGTGCCGCTCGCGAGCGGAGTCCTCGGGATGGATACCGGTCTCGATGGCGCACACGATCGCCGACGAGGAGCCCAGGCGGTCGCGGAGCAAGGCGCTGAGACAGCGGTTCAGCCGCGCCGCTTCGCGGGCGCGCTCCGCCACCCGCCCGCGCCGCGAGCCGGATGCAGCGGACTTCGAACGAGCGTGGGAGGAGCCGCCCTCGGAGCCCGAGCCGCCCGTGCCCGAGGCTGAGCCGGCTCGCAGGCAGGCATCGGCGCCTCCCGACGCGGCCGCGCCCGAAGCCCCCTCCGAGCCGGAGGTGCCCGCCCGGGCAGAGCCCCCACGCGAACCGGCACCCGCCGCCCCGGCGGCCGACGAGACACCGGAACCGTCGAAGCGGAGCGGGCCCGCCCAGCCG
>JBKPFQ010000145.1:0-6273 GCA_046728915.1 Actinomycetota bacterium
CTTGGACAGCGAGAATACCTCCACGCCGACGTCCTTGGCGCCGGGAGTCGCGAGGAAGCTCGGTGCGACGTAGCCGTCGTAGGTCGTTTCCGAGTAGGCGTTGTCGTGGACGACGAGGATCTCGTGCTCGCGGGCCAGCTCTACCGCCTGCTCGAAGAGGCCGTCGGGCGCGATCGCACCGGTGGGATTGTTGGGGTAGTTCAGGAACATGAGGCGGGCGCGCTCGAGGTCCCCTGGGGCGACGGCGTCGAGATCAGGCGCGAACCCCCCCTCCGGCACGAGCGGCATCAGCGTCGCCTCCGCGCCAGCGAGGGCGGGCCCGCCGGTGTAGACGGGGTAGCCCGGATCGGCGGCCAGGGCCGTGTCTCCGGGGTCCATGAACGCGAAGCACAGGTTGAAGATGCACTCCTTGGCGCCGAGGGCGGGAATGACCTCGGATGCCGGATCGATCGAGACCCCGAACCGCTCCTCGTAGAAGTCGGCGAACGCCTTGCGGAACTCCTCGCGGCCGAGGTTCGACGGATACCGGTGGTTGGCTGGATCGGCGACGGCGGTCTGCATCGCCTCGACGATCTCGGGATACGTCGGTCGATCCGGGTCGCCGATCCCCAGGCTGATCACGTCGATTCCGGCCTTTCGCTTCTCCGCGACCCGGCGCTCGAGCTCGGCGAACATGTAGGCGGGCACGGCCTCGAGCCGCCGCGAGGGCTGGGTGAGCGGGCGCTTCGTGCGCTGCGGGGTTGCCATGCGCCGAGAAGACTACGGGCTAGCCGAGCGAAGCCAGCTCCTGCGCCAGATCGCCCGAGAGCTCGCCCCGGTACACGCACGAGGCCGTTCCGGTGAGCCTCACGTCCAGCTCGTCGCTGATCTCGACCCTGAGCTCTCCACCGTCGAGGCGGACTGTGATCGGGCTGGTCGCGCCACCCAGGAACGCGGCCACCGCAGCGCCGCTTGCCCCGGTGCCCGAGGAAAGGGTCTCCCCCGCTCCCCGTTCGAAGATCCGCGCTCGTACCGTCGTGCCATCGACACGGATGAACGACACGTTCGTCCGATTGGGGAAGAGCTCGGAATTCTCGATGGGCGGGCCGATCGCCGCCAGATCCAGGTCCTCCACCTCGTCGCCGGCGTCGATCACGCACTGCGGGTTACCGATGGAGACGTGCTGGAACTCCCATTTCCGTCCGGCCGTCTCGATCGTTCCCGTGCCGTCCGTGCCACCGGACGGATAGTCCTGTGAGGTCACGGATGCCCTCCCCATGTCGAGGGTCGCCGTGTTGCGGTCCGTGATCGTCGCCGTGATCGGGCCAGCATTGGTGAGGATCGAGAACGTGGCGACCGAAGGCCCCGACCCGTCTCTCCGCCCCAGATAAAGGACCGCCTGTCGCGCTCCGTTCCCGGACAGTTCCGCCTCGGAGCCGTCGGGATTGAAGATCTGCAGGTACGCCTGGTACCTCGGGTCGGCTGCCTCCGAGAGCAGCAGGATCCCGTCCGAGCCGATCCCCGTGTGTGGCTCGCACAGGCGGCGAATCCGCTCCGGCGTCAGCTCCCACGGCAGGGCGCCGCGCTCGAAGATCACGTAGTCGTTGCCCAGCGCCTGCCACTTCTCGAAGCGCATCAGGCGCCATTCTCGCCGAGGGAGGCGACGATCTCGTCCGCGACGTCGGCGTCGTTAAGCCCGGTGCGATCGATGAGCGCGACGCCCTCCATCTTTCGCATCCAGGTGAGCTGCCGCCGCGCGTAGGCGCGATGGGCTTGCTTGACCGCTTCGACGTCGTCCGCGAGCAGTGCGTCGAAGCCAAGCGCCGCGCGCGCGGTGCGTGAGGCGCCCGCCTCGGCGACCGCACGGGCCTCCTCCGCGGCGCCCGCGGCGAACATCTCGTCGACGCGTGCATCAATCCGCCGAGCGAGCTCGTCGCGGTCGATCGTCAGACCCACAAGCAAGGTGGGTCGCCGCAGCCGCGCGGTCCACAGGCCCTCGCTGGAGCGCGGGGGCTCGATGCCCGCCCGCTGGAGCTCGGTCGTCCTGGCGATCCGCTTGCGGTCCCGCGGATGGATCGTAGCCGCGACGTCGGGATCGAGCTCGGCCCACAGCGTCTCGGGCCCGCGCTCGGCGACCTCGCGCTCGACCGCGTCGCGAATCTGGGCCGGCACCGGCGGGCGCAGGTCCAGGTCCGCCAGCGCGGCGCGCAGGTAGAGCCCGGTGCCCCCCACCACGATCGGCCGACGCCCCTCCGCCAGGAGCTGGTCGATCTCTTCGTGGGCCAGGGTCGCGAAGCGCCCGGCGCTGAACTCGCCGGTGGGCTCCACGAACCCCACCAGGCGATGCTCCAGGCGCTGCCGCTCGTCGGGCGTTGCGGCGCCGCTCAGCGTCTCCAACCCGCGATAAACCTGGATCGCGTCGCACGAGACGGCCACGGGATCCTCGCCACGGCCCCGCAGGATGTCGGCCACGGCGATCGCGACGGCCGTCTTCCCGACGCCGGTCGGGCCGAAGATTGCGAGGACCTTGTGGACAGGCGCTGGAATGGGCTTATTCAAGCGGTTCTCAGCCGCTATGCGCCAGCGATGCGCCAGGGATTGCGCCAGTCCCGGCGCCGCGCGCGGCCGCGGCGGCCGCCTCGCGCTGGGCCGTGACGTAGGAGTCGAGCAGCGTCGCTGCCTCGGCCTCCGAGCCAGGCATCAGGTGCCCGTACAGGTCCAGCGTGATCGAGATCGTCGAGTGACCCATGAACGTCGAGAGCGTCTTCGCGTTCACGCCGGCGGCGATCATCAGCGAGGCGAAGGCGTGACGGCAGACATGGGGCGTGACCCGCTCGAGCTTGGCTTTCCTCCACGCCTTGTCGGCACGGTCCTGCACGGTGGACGGATCGAACGGGGACTCCGTTGTACGCCCGAATGCGAACTCGGAGCCACGGCGCCCGCTTGCCATCAGGTGCTCGAACAGGTGATCGCGGAGCACCGCAGCGATTGGGACGCGCCGGCGGGCGGCCGCGGACTTCGGTTCGATCTCCCCTTCCTTTGCGTCCCAGCCCTTCTCCACGCGGATCACGCCGGCGGCCAGGTCAATCGACTCGACGCGAAGCGCCTGCAGTTCGCCGAGGCGCAACCCCGCGAACATCGCCGTCGCCCACAGCGCCCGGTCCTGATCGGGAACGGCAGCGAGGAGATTCTCGGCCTCGGCAACGTCAACGACACGGTCCCGTGTGTTGCGAACCGCGGGCAGCTTGATCCCGTTGCACGGGTTCACCGCCACGACCTCGCGGTCGACCGCGCGGCCGAAGATGGCGCGCAGCGGCATAAAGGTCTTCGTGATCACGCTGGCGCTGGTACCCGCGCCGAGAAGATCGTCCGCCAGCCGTTGCAGGTCAGCACGGCGCACATCGAGCAGCCGCACACCGCCGATCTCGTCCAGCACGCGAAGGCGCATCGCCGTCTCATACGCGCGCAGGGCCGATGGCTTGTAGGGATCGCCGCTGGCGTTGCGGACGGCGCCGACCTGGGCACCGGCATACCACTCCTCCCATGCCTCGCGGACGGTCGTGGGCGCCGGCGGGCGGAGCGCGCCGCGGCGCGCGGCCACGAGCGCCTCGGCTCGCCACGCCTTCGCGGCGGCGAAGGTGGGGAAGGTGCGCCGGACCTTTCGGTTCTCGCGCTTCAGGTAAACCGACGCCTCGTACGACGTGCCGCGCTTGCGAATTCCGGTGGCCATGATCTTCTCCTTGACCGGGGACGGTTCAGCACGACCGATCCTACCGCGCATGATCAAGCCCGGCCGGGAGGAGAAGTTGCTGAACCGCCCCGAGCCCGACCGGGCCGCGGCGAATCTAGCACCCGGCTCGCGTTGCTCTCGAGCCACCGCTCGATCTCCGTGACCGCGACCACGCGTTTACGCCCGCGGCGAATCCAGCGGAGCTCGGGGGCGACGTGCTCGCGGAAGTGGTCCTCGGACATGTCGAGAGCAGCGGCCGCGCCCGCGACGGTCAGCGCCAGCGGCGGGATCGGCGCTCTCGGAGACCGGGCGGTCAAGATGAACTCGGGCGGCGGCCGGCGCCGGTGCGACGTCTGCTCATTCGGGGAGTTGTGTCCTTTCGGTCTAAAAAGAAAAGGGGCTCGTCGACCAGCCCACTCCGAGACGAGACGAACAGGCGAAAGCCGACGAACCCCAACGCACACAACCCAATGAGCGCCATCGTCGCTTACCCCCGAAGGGCACGACGAAGTTGGTTTATGTTCTGGCTCTTGGGTTGCGGTGTGGGGGCCGGTCGGTCCCTAAGTTGCTGTAGGTGCCGCGCAAGGCGGCGAAGTTCTTAGGTGGTGATCCTGCGGAAGCCGCCGATGTGGAAGGTACCGCCGCGAAGGTTGGCAACGTCAGCGGCGATAGCGGACTCCAACTGCTGGTCCAAGTCGGCCAGGACTGCGCCGCGATTCTCACCAGCAAGGCTCCGGTGGCGGACGAACTGCATCTCGCCGTAGACGATGGTTCCGCCGGTGCTCGAGCCAACACGCTGCCACTCGCAGTCGAGTCCCCGGAGGAGAGCCTTACGCTCGCGCTCCATGATGTCCTCGCGCTTCAAGCGCTGGAACTTGCGCCGGTTCTCAGCTGCCAGCTGCTCGAGTTCGGGCGCGTCCAGGGCCTCGGGCTCGGGCGGGAACTCGACGCCACCCCGGTCACCGCGCTCGATTGGCTCGGCGGCCGTATCACGCATCGCATACTCAGGCTTGGTTACGTACCCAGACCTGCCGAGGTATCGCTGCTTCGCGGACGTACTTCTCCCTTCTCGGGGGTACCAGTATGGGCGCCCCGCGCACCCGTTGGGCTTCCGGCTACAAATCGCAGGTCACGATTTGACCACCTAAGGGTTTAGCAAAAGAATCAGATGCCACCGGCGCGCGTTCCCGCAAGTGGGTGCAGTCCAGCAATTACGGCACGACTTCCTCCTCCTCGACACGAAGGGACCGCAGTTCCTCAGTCATGTCATCCAGCGCCGCCAGGATGTGCCGTATCTGGGCCTCGTGCCGCTCCTCCTGCTCCCGCAGCTTCCGTCGGATCTCCTATGTCAAGCCGTTTCGGCGGTTGACACACGAAAAGCGCAAGATAGTTATGCCTACAGTGTGCTTTTTGCGGTCCGCGGTTCTCGTTCACGCGCTCGCGGCCACGCAAAGTGCAGCTCGGGTGGTATGGCAGCAGGCTCGCCTCGTCGCTTGATTCCTGTGGCGCGGGCGATTAGGTTTGGCTCGAACGCAATCTCGACGAGTCCTGGGAGGCCGGTAATGGCTGGTATTGAGGCGCTGGATTTCGATTCACCGGACGAGACGCGGACACCCGACAAGACCCGCGTCGACGTGATCCGGGTGGGCGGTACGACCGCTGCCCGCATGACATTCGAGCCGGGTTGGAAGTGGTCGGAGTGCGTGAAGCCGGTGGTTGGCACGGACAGCTGCCAAGTCCGACATGTGGGCGTGGTTCAGTCCGGGAGACTCCACGTCGTGCACGAGGACGGCACCGAGGTCGAGATTGGGCCTGGCGATACTTACGTGATCGAGCCCGGTCATGACGGCTGGGTGGTCGGCGATGAGAGCTTCGTCGGCTTTGAGTTCGAGGCACGGTCGGCGGAGGAATACGCGCGCTCGTAGCCGATCCGATTCATGCCGCGCTCGCCACGCAGGCACACGACGGATGGAACGCCCGCGCCCGAGTTGCCGCGCAGAGCACAACAGCGTGACCCTCGCCCTTATCCTCGCCATCGCCTCCGCGCTCGCGACGAACGTCGCCTTCCTGCTCAAGCAGCGCGGCGCGGTCCTGGCGCCAATGGTGCGGGTGAGGCACCCGCTGCGAAGCGCCGCCGCCCTCTTCCGCTCCAAGTGGTTCGCTCTGGGCTGGGTCGTGGCGGTCGGCGCCTGGGGGCTTCACGTCGGCGCCCTGGCGCGCGCGCCGCTGTCGGTCGTGCAGGCCGTGCTCGCGGCCGGGCTGGTCTTCCTCGCCGTGCTCGCCGAGCGCTTCTTCGGCTTCGCCCTCGGACGCCGCCAGTGGATCGGAGTGATCATCACGGCGACCGGGCTTGCGATCATCGCGCTCACCGTGGGGCCGCGGGGTGACGACGCGCCGGGCTACGCGCTGGCCGCGTTGATCGGCGTGGAATGCACCGTCTTTGTCCTCGCCACCGGGCTCGCCGTGATCTCGACCTACCCCGCCCTGCGCGCGAGGCAGGGCCTGTGCCTCGGGGCGGCCTCCGGCGCGCTGTTCGGCGTTTCCGACATCGCGCTCAAGTTCCT
>JBKPFQ010000146.1:0-6368 GCA_046728915.1 Actinomycetota bacterium
GCGAGCGCCTGGCGCTCCTCGTCGCTGACCCGCTCACCGCTCATCCCCATGAACCCCTCGCGGCGGGCGTCGGCGACCCGGTTCGCGACCGAGGTCACGAAGCGCCGGTATTCCTCCACCTCCTCCGGCGTGGCCTTTTGATCGAGTAGGGCGACGGCGTCGCGGATGTTTTGGAGCAGCTTCGACCGCAGCTCCTCCATCGACCCGGCGCGGGTTCGGTCGACCTCGGGCTTCTCGGAGACGATGTCGTCCAGCAGCTGGCTCGCGCCATGCTGGGTGCGGGCTTCGGTGTACGCCTTGGCCATCGAGAAGGTCTCGCGGATCGCCCCGCCGCGGTCGGCCTCCATGACGATCATGCCGGCGCTCGTGGGCGCCTCCCGCAGGAGCTTCCACTCCGCCTCGTTAAAGTCGGCCTTGCCGGTCATTCCGTTTTCTCCTCTCCTCGGCGTGTCCTCGTGGCCCTAGGTTCGCACGCGGACGGCCCCGGGGCGGCGCGGCCGTCGCGTCTCCGCGAGGACGGATCCGCCTCGCCCGGGCCGGGGCCGGATCGCTTGCTGGTCGATGGTTACGGCGAGGCGATCAGTAACCGCCGCCCACGCCGCTCGAGCCGCCCCCCGAGTAGGCGATTACGAGGACGACCGCGATCGCGACGGCGAGCAGGATCGCTCCCACGACCCATGCCCGCCGGCGCGGTTGAAACAGCGTGTTCACGGAATCACCTCCAATGCGGGGTACCTCCGAGCGACGCCCGTCGTTCACGGCGTGGTCAAAACCCTTACGGAGCCTATGAAGGCCTACCGTGGCTCGCCGCGCTCGATCGCCGTGGGCCGCCCGCCGATCGCGTCGCGGACGCGGTCCTTGAAGCGATCGATGCGCCGGTGGCCGTACCTGGCCTCGGAACGCGCCTGCTTCTCGGGATTCCGTTCGCCGTAAAAGCGCTTTGCCCACGGCGAGTTCGGCTTCGCCAGCCGAAGGGCACCCCACCATGCAAGGGGCGCGATCGGGATCCCCAGCATCCCATGAAACAGCCGGAACTTCGAGAACGAGATCAGGATCATGGTGAGCTCGAACAGGATCGCGGCGATACTCGCAACGATGAGCCAGGGGGAGGCCGTGTCGAGGCTCGCGGAGAAGGCACCCGTCAGCACGAGGCCGACGAACGCGATCGCGATGATCGCCGCGTCCACGGACTGGCGCCCCTCGTCGGACCAGTAGACGTCCTCCAGATGCACCCACAGGGCGAACTCGTCGAAGGTGAGGCCCGCCCCGATCCCGAACGCCACCGCGGCGATCTCGATCCAGGGCGTCTGGGCCTCGTCGAGCGCGAATCCGAGCGTGCCCCCGATGAGCATCAGGACGATCCCGAACACGAGGTGGTGGAGGTGGAGTCCGCCTTCGGTCGTCACGCTGCCGGGCCACCAAGGGACTTTCGGGCTTCGCATGAGCCGGGCGCTCGTGCGGATGAACAGGAACGAGACGAGGAACGCCCCGAACAGCAGCAGCACGCTGGTGCGTACCGCCCCGGCGCCACTCAGGCTGAGATTGATCTCCATCCCGCTGATCTTCCCACGGCCGCGCGGGGCTGGCAATCCGCGCGGCGGGGAGCCGGTTCACACCCGGCGTGCGAGCGCGGCGGGCTCCAGCACGACCACCGTGGGCTGCCCGTCCGATCCGAGGACGTCCCGCGCCTCGATCTCGCTGGCGCCCGCGTGCTCCACGCGGGCGGACACGGCGCCCAGGAACTCGTCCGGCGACGCCAGGAAGTCGACGGCGGCGGTCGCGAAGTGCATCGGGATCGTCAGCTTCGGGCGCAGTTGGGCCACGATCTCGGCGGCCTGTCCGCCGTCGATGGTGGGGCCGCCGCCGACCGGGATGAGCAGCAGGTCGATATCCCCGATCGCCTCGCGCTGCTCCGGCCGATCGGGGTCCCGAAGGTCCCGCGGCGCCTTCCTGTTCGCGAACGCGGCCGCGTTGGTCACCGACGCCTTCCCGCGAGAGGAGCTGGGTCTCGCGATGGGCACGAACACGATGGTCGCCGCGATCGGCCTCGTGCTCGGCCCGGTGCTCGGTGGCGCGCTCGTGGCGATCTCGTGGCACTGGGTCTTCTGGTTCAACGTCCCGCTGGGTCTCGCCGGGGCGCTCTGGGGCGCCCTGGTGCTGCGTGAGCTCGCCAGGAGGGACCCCGTGAGGGGGCTGGACCTCATGGGCACGGCGGTGTTCGTCGCCGGGCTGACCGGCCTCGTGTTCGGCGTCTCCAAGGGCGGGATCTCCGGCCGGAACGAGCCGATCGTGATCTGGAGCCTGATCGCCGCCGCCGTGCTCTTGCCGGCGTTCGTCCTGATCGAGCTGCGCGGGCGGGCTCCGATGCTGGACCTGACCATCTTCCGCAATCGCATGTTCTCCGCGGCCACCGCTGCCGCGTTCATCAACGGCCTGTCTCGCTTCGCCCTCCTGTTCGTGTTCGTCTTCTACTTCCAGGGGGTCAAGGGGGACGATCCGATCGTCGCCGGCATCAAGATCACGCCGATGGCGATCGGAATGCTGATCGCCTCACCGCTTGCCGGCATCTGGGCCGACCGCCACGGCTCCCGCGGCCTGGCCGCGCTGGGGATGGTCGTGAGCGGCGTCGCGCTGGCGCTGATGACGACGCTCGAGGCGTCGAGCCCCTACTGGGAGAGCACCGTCTGGCTGCTCCTGGTCGGCATCGGCTCCGGGATGTTCAACTCGCCCAACACAGCGGCGATGATGGGAACGGTGCCCCAGCACCGGCGCGGGATCGCGGCCGGGGCAAGGACGATGTTTCAGAACACCGGAGCGGTGATCTCGATCGCGTTCGTCCTGGCCATCGTCACCGCCGCGGTGCCGAAGGACGTGCTGTTCCAGATCTTCTCCGGCCTCGCGAGCGGCCTGTCGAGCGCGAAGCTCGATCCGTTCATCCACAACATGCACACGGCCCCGTGGGTCCTCGCCGCGACGTCCTTCATCGGGGCGGGGGTGTCGCTCCTTCGCCCGAGCCACTCGGCCGGGGAGGCCGGGAGCCGCGGTCCGAGACGCGACCGGCGATGCAGGAGTCGACGTGACGCCCGCCAATCGTGCGCCCGCCCTGCGCATCGGGGAGGTCGCCCGCCTCACGGGCACCACTCCGAGGACGATTCGCTACTACGAGGAGATCGGCTTGCTCCCCGGCAGGGATCGCGTCCCCGGCGCCCACCGCGCCTATCGGGAGGAGGACGTCGAGCGGCTGCAGGAGGTGCTTCGTCTCAGGGACCTGCTGGGCTTGTCGCTCGAGGAGCCGCGTGAGCTGATGACCGCCGAGGAGGCTCGCGCGGCGCTGCGACGCGAGTGGCGCAGCGGGGTCGAGGATCCCGTCCGCCGGCGGCAGATCCTCGAGGAATCGCTGTCCTACATCGACCGCCAGCTCGTCTTGGTTCGCCGACGCCGCGACGAGATCGCCAAGCTCGAGGACGAGCTGGCGAGCCGCCGCCGCCGCGTCCGCGACCGGCTGCGCAGCCTCCAAGCAGACCCCGAGGCGCCTCGTCCCTAGGCTGGACCGGGTGAGCGAACTCCAAGCGGCCCGCTGGTGGTCGGTTCGTCGCGCGCAGAGCCGAAAGCCCGCGACCTACACCTGTCCGTTCTGCGGCCAGTACCTGCCGGCCATGAGCGAGCACATGCTCGTGCTGCCGGAGGGCGACGCGGGGCGCCGGCGCCACGCGCACACGGAGTGCGCCCTGACGGCGCGCAGGCGGGGCGGCCTCCCCTCGCGAGACGAGTGGCTGGCGAGCGTCGACTCCAGGGCGAAGGCGGCGAGCAGCTCCAACGGCGCCCCCGGAGGGGAGGAGGCGGCCGAGACGAACGGCTTCGCGATCGCCTCGCTGTTCCTGGGGATCATCTGGCTGTTCGGACTCGGCTCGGTGGTGGCGATCGTGCTCGGCTATCTGGGGCTCAAGCAGATCGACGCCTCAGCCGGGCATCAGAGCGGGCGGGCGATCGCCATCGCGGGGATCGTCATCGGGGTGATCGGCCTTGCGAGCCTCGGGATCCTGGTCGGCTTCCTCATCTCGTCGTCGAACGACACGCCGTTGGTGCCCGGCCCAACGCCGTAGGTGTGTCACGTCCGGTGGAGGCGGGAGGATTGAATCCGCCGCAAACGGGGCATAGGAGCCACGGATTTTCGATGCTTGAGGCCAAGGCACACGTCGGGGCACGCGACGCGATCCGGGCGCTGATGGAGCGGTTTGACCCGGACGTCATCGACGTGCCGCGGGAGCCGGCGCGTATCCGGCTGGAGTCCGGGGGCGATGCGTGGGACGTGGTGATTCGCGATGGCTCGCCCGAGCTCGGGTCAGCGGAGCGCCGGGTCGGGGCGGACTGCATCATGAGCGCCGATCGCGGCACGTGGGAGGAGATCGCGGGAGATCTCCGGGGCGGCATGACCGCGTTTCGCGCGGGCCGCCTACAGGTGCGCCGAAATCTTCACCTGGGGATCGGCTTCCTGGCCGCGACCAGCGGCATGACCGACCCGGCGAGACTGCGGTTCGACTCGGTGCGCACCAGGAAGGCGACGATCTCGATCCTCAGCGCGGGGAAGGGGGAGCCGCTCGTCTGCCTCCACGGCCTGGGCGGCACGAAGGCGTCGTTTCTGCCGACCGTTGCGGCGCTCGCCGACCGGCATCGCGTGATCGCGATGGATCTCCCCGGATTCGGGGAGTCCGACAAGCCGATCGCCGCGGCATACGACGCGCCGTACTTCGCCGGCTCGGTAACGGGCCTGATGGACGAGCTCGGGATCGAGTCCGCGCACGTGGTCGGGAACAGCCTCGGCGGCAGGGTCGCGATCGAGCTGGGACTGCTTCACCCGGAGCGGGTGCGCAGCCTCGTGCTCCTGAGCCCGGCCCTGGCCTGGCTTCGCGACCGTCGCTGGAAGTGGCTCCTTCAGCTGCCGCTTCCCAGGCTCGGGCTGATCCAGCCGACGCCTCGCTGGGTCGCGGAGCCGATCGTCCGGCGGATGATCCCGGGCGCGGATGCGGGCTGGGTCGCCGCCGGCGTGGACGAGTTCCTCCGGTGCTACCTCACGCCGCGCGGGCGGGCGGCCTTCTACGAGGCGGCGCGCAACATCTACCTGGACGAGCCGAACGGCGAGGACGGCTTCTGGACGCGCCTGGGCAGCCTCGAGTGCGACACCTTGTTCGTCTGGGGTCGCAACGACACGCTGGTTCCGCTCGCGTTCATGAAGCATGTCGAGCGAACCCTGCCCGGCGCTCGCCACATCGAGCTCGACTGCGGCCACGTCCCACAGCTCGAGCGGCCCCGGCAAACACACGCCCCGATGCGCGAGTTCCTGTCCGCGGGGGATTAGATTCCCCCGCATCGAGCCACCTAGCACCATCGCCGACTTCGAGGAGCGCGCCGCCGCGGTCCTCGAGCGGGGCCCGTACGGCTACTACGCCGGCGGCGCCGGCGACGAGTTGACCCTCGAGGACAACGTGCAGGCCTGGCAGCGCATCGCGATCCGGCCGCGCGTCCTCGTCGATGTCTCGGAGCGCGACCCCTCGACGACGCTCCTCGGCCGCCCCCGTCCGCATCCGGTGATGGTCGCTCCCACGGCCTACCACCGGCTCGCCCACCCGGATGGCGAGGAGGCGACCGCGCGCGGGGCCGCAGCGGCCGACGCGATCTTCTGCCTCTCGTCGCTTGCCACCGCAGGCCCCGCAGAGGTCGCCGCGGCCGCGCCGGACGCGACCCGCTGGTTTCAGCTCTACGTCTTCCGGGACCGCGCCGTCTCGCGGGATCTGGTGCAAACGGCAACGGAGAACGGCTACGAGGCGATCGTGATCACGGTCGACCTGCCGGTCCTCGGCATCCGGGAGCGCGATGTCCGCAGCCAGTACGTCATCCCGGACGCCCTCACCGCGGCCAGCCCGGGGACGACGGACCGCATGGAGCCGCTGAGCCTGCTTCAGATCGGCGAGCTCATCGACCCCACGCTGACCTGGTCCGACGTGGAGGAGTTCGCCTCCGGCTGCGACCTCCCGGTCCTCGTGAAGGGCGTGCTGACCCCCGAGGACGCCCGCCTCGCGGCCGAGCACGGCGCGGCCGCGGTGGTCGTCTCAAACCACGGAGGTCGCCAGCTGGACACCGTCGTGGCCGGCGCCGACGCCCTGCCGCCAGTGGTCGAGGCCGTCGGTGACCGGATGGACGTCATCGTCGACGGCGGTGTTCGCCGCGGGACCGACGTGCTGAAGGCGCTTGCTCTGGGGGCCCGCGCCGTGATGGTGGGCCGTCCGGTGATCTGGGGGCTCGCGACCGACGGCGAGGGCGGCGTCCGCTCGGTGCTCGGGCTCATCCTCGCCGAGTTCGACGCTGCGCTG
>JBKPFQ010000147.1:0-6186 GCA_046728915.1 Actinomycetota bacterium
GTACTCGCAGGCCGAAGCCGAGGTCGAGGAAAAGGCCGCCTAAGCTACAGGCGGATGACCCCGGCAAAGCCCGCGATCGACGAAGCCCACGCGCGCGAGCTCCTGGCACGCGAGCGCGAACGGATCGAGAGCGCACTCGCCGATACCGGCCGGGTGCGTCGCAGCGAGCTCGACCAGATCGACACCGAAACCGATCCGGAAGACGACGCGAACCTGATCGACGACGAGCAGGTCGACGAGGCCCTCGCCGCGCAGCTGCGAGCGGAGCTCGAGGCGGTGGAGCGAGCGGAGCAACGCCTCAAAGAGGGGACCTACGGTCTCTCGGTCGAGAGCGGCGAGCCGATCCCGGCAGAGCGCCTCGAGACGATCCCCTGGGCCGAGCGCACGGCGGAGGAGCAGGAACGCTACGAGCGCACCCACGGCCGCACCGTGTAGCCCGGCTCCTTTAGTCGCGGTCGTAGGTGGCGATCGCCCGCAGCGACAACGCGGTTAACACCGCGGTCAGGGCGACGATCACGGCCAGGCAGATCACGAGCTTGTCCCAGACCCAGCCGTCAATCACGAGCGACCGGAGTCCGACGATCACGTAGCTGACGGGGTTGACGCGGGAGAGGGCCTCCATCACCGGGGTAAGGCGGTCGAAGGGGACAAAGTTCGGGGTCAGGAACAGCAGCGGGAAGAACAGGAGGAAGCTTGTGTTCGTAGCCTGCACGTTTCGCGTCCGCAGCGCGACGAGGATCCCGAATCCGGCGTAGCCGACGCCGAAGAGCGCTGCCAGCACGACGAGGACGATCGCGCCCAGGACGCCGCTCGCCATGTGCGCGCCGAACGCGAGGCCCGCGAAGAGGACCACCGTCGAGCCGAGCAGGCCGCGAACGAGGTCGGCGGTCAGCCGGCCGAAGATGATTGAGGAGCGCCGGATCGGCGCGGCCAGCAGCTTGTCGAAATAGCCGTTGTCGATCTCCGTCACCAGCGCGAGGCCGGAGGTGGCGGTCGCGACGGCGAACATCAGCGAAACCGGGAGCTGGAACGCGACGTAGCCCTGGCCGTTCAGAAATGGCGTCGTGTCGGGAAAGGTCTCGGAGACCTGGCCGATGTTGACCGCGAGGAAGAAGAGCGGGATGAACAATGCAGGGATCGTGGCCTCGGGGTAGCGCGCGATCTCGCGCACCGCCCGCCGGCCGAGCAGCAGGGTCTCCGTCATGCGGCTTTCTCCTTTTGTTCTTGCTCTTCCTGGGCGCCCTCGAGCCGTCTCCCCGTAGCCCGCAGGAACACGTCGTCCAGGGTGGGGCGCGAAACGGCGATCGCCCCGACGTTGATGCTCGCGCGATCGAGCCGCCGCACGATCTCGGCGATCGATCCCGCTCCGTCCTCGACGTAGAGCGCGAGCGCGTCGGCCTCGGTGACGACGCGCCCCAGCCCCGGTATCCCGCCGACCGCAGCCTCCGTCCGGACGGCGTCGGCGCCGGCGAGGTCGACCGTGACGACGTCGTGGCCCATCTGCGCCTTCAGGCTCGTCGGCGTGCCCTCGGCGACGATCCGCCCGGCGTCGATGATCGCGACCCGGTCGCAGAGCTGGTCGGCCTCCTCGAGATACTGGGTGGTGAGGAAGACGGTCGTGCCGACGGAGTTGATGCGCCGACCTCGTCCCAGACGGTCAACCTCGAGGCCGGGTCGAGGCCGGTCGTGGGCTCGTCGAGAAACAGCACCTCAGGAGAATGGACGAGCGCGCTCGCCAGATCTAGCCGCCGCTTCATACCGCCGGAGTAGGTCTTGGTCCGGCGGTCGGCGGCCTCGCTGAGCCCGACCAGCTCGAGCAGCTCCTCGGTGCGCACGCGAGCGTCCGCGCCCGTGATCCCGTACAGGCCGCACTGCAGCTCGAGCAGCTCGCGGCCAGTCTGGACGGGATCGAGCCCGATCTCCTGGAGCGCGACGCCGATCCGCCGGCGCACGGCGGCAGGATCGGCGACGACGTCGATGCCCGCGACGCTGGCGCTCCCGCTGGTCGGCGGAAGCAGCGTGCACAGCATCCTTACCGTGGTCGTCTTCCCGGCTCCGTTGGGACCGAGGAAGCCGAATACCTCGCCCCGGCTGACGCTGAGGTCGATGTCGCGGACCGCCTCGACCCCGCCCTTGAACGTCCGCCGGAGCGAGCGGACCTCCACAGCCCGAGTCTCGTCCACTGAGGCCCCCGTCACGCCGCTACCCGCCCAGGGACCGGCAACAGCTCGAGCTTGAACTCCATGTCTGCCTCCGTGGGATGGATCGGGTACGCCGGCACCCTAGTGAGGATTTGGGTCAGGATCGGTCCGCAATCGCTCGAGAGCTCGGGATGGACCTGGAGGGCGGTTGCGGTCGGGATGAGCCGAGCACCGCCTGACCCGGCTCCTCGAGTTCACGCTCGACGGCTCGAAGCCTTCCTCAGTCTGAGATCTCGCTGAGCCTCACGGCGATGACGTGCGCCGGGTTGATGCCGATTGGATCGCGCTTCTCGCATTCCCTGAGCCACGCGAGACGGGATTGGCCTGATCGAGCAGCGTCTGAGAGCGCCCTTTCGACCTCGTCCGTTGTCCCCTCCACGGCGAAGACGTCACCGCTCAGGAGCCTGATCTCCGTGCAAGGCACCTGTGGCAGCTCAGTCCAAGTATCTGTTGTCTGCTGAGGCGACTGGCTCCCGCTCGGCCCGTGCCCGATCCAGCCGCGCCTTCGCCAACTTCGAGTTTCGCTCGAGCTCACGCAGGCGCGCCGCACTCGTCAGTCGCGACCCGTAGGCCTTGGCCTTGTAGAGCTGGTAGCGCTCGCGGGCGTATCGCTCCTCCGCCTCGAGCTCGACGAGGCGTTGGTTTGAGGCTCTCCCCGCCCCTCGCATCTGGACGCTCATCGCAACCCGTCCGGTGATCAGAGGCTCGTCGTTCTGAACAGCCGGAAGTCCTCTCCCCGTCGCTTGCGGGCGAGTGAGGGCGCTCCTCGAGCGAACGATGGCTCCAGGGTGAATACCTCCGTGGCGACGTCCGTGTCTCGGTCGTGACTGCTCACGAACGAGGCGACGCGCTGGCGCGTCAGCCTCACCACGGTCGCGACGGCCTCTCGCTTGTAGGCGGCCGGGGTGAGCTTCCCCACCCCTTGGACGGTGTCCCGGGTCTGGGGAGCGATCATGCTCCGGTTGTAGTCGCCCACCGCGTCGACCAGCATGCAGGTGACGACGTTGCCCCGGATCTCGGTTCGCGCCCTGCTCGGCTTGCCCGCGTATTGCGTCCACAGCGAGACCAGCGACTTGGTGAGTTCCGCGGGCAATCCGTTAGGCAGACGCGCGGATGTGGGGCCGGTCGAGGCGGCGCCGTCAGAGGACCGACCACGGACGGCGCTCGAGATCATCATTGGCCCGTCTCCGTTCGCGGTGATCCTTCCGGAATCGGCGATCGGTCGGGGATCGGCGACGCGGGTGGGATCGTGGACGCGGGGGGCATCGGTGACGGTGGCGGCATCACCGAACGCGCGGGCGGTATCGACGACGGCGCGGTCTTTTTGGTTGCGGCCATGGCTGGCCTCCTTGCAATAGATGGAACTCAACTGTACCATAGATTCATGAATTCAATTTCTAGAAATGAGCAGGCAGGCTCATCCTCCGAGGCGTCCGGCTGGGACTTCCTGACCAACCACGCCCACGTCCTTACGTGCGTGGCCGATGACCCGGGAATCCGCCTGCGCGACATCGCCGCGGCGGTCGGGATCACCGAACGCGCCGCCCACCGGATCCTCTCCGAGCTGGTCGAAGGTGGCTATGTGCTGCGCGAGCGACAGGGTCGGCGGAACCGTTACCAGGTCGTACCGGATCTTCCCCTCCGTCATCCCCTCGTCCGGGGACGAGAGGTCGGCGATCTGCTCAAGGTTCTGCTCGGGTCGGCGCCGCCAGCCACGGTTGCCCCGGGGTGATGCTCAGCGCCGTCGCACTGGCGCGGTCGTCCGTAGGCCTCAACGCAACCGCAGCGCTCTGGCGCGCGCACGCCGCAAGGCGGCCCGGCGGCTGAGCGCCCAGAGTCGGTCGGCGCCGGCCCACCCCGCGAAGCACAGTCCGCCGATGGTGCCCGTCACGGTCAACAGCACCCCGGCCGCCGCCGCCGCCGCGACCCCGTCGCTGCCGAGGATGAGGACCGCGGCGGCGGCCCCGACGCTGGGACCGACCGGAAGCTGACTGAGCGCCACCACCGCGATCAGGACCGCGATCGCGTCGAAGAACGAGGCATCGACGCCGACCGCGTGCAGCAGCAGCCAGTTGCGGAAGATCTGCGCGAACACGGCCACCAGCACGAAGCCGACCACGCGGCTTCCGCCACGAAGGCTGCGCAGGACGGCGAGCCCCCTCCACAGCTCGCGGCCCTTGCGGAGGGCGAGCGCCCGCAGGCCGGCGCTGGCAGTCGCGATCACCGCAAGGCCGATCAGCGGCACCCACCACGGGAGGCCGAGCGGTTCGACCAAGGTGAACGACGCCAGCGCCGCGAGCATCGCCTCCACCGCGAGGATCGGAAACTCGGCGGCGATCAGGGTCGGCACCTGCGGACTGACGGCCGGGGACGAGTGGCGAAGCGCCGCGATCCGCGCCGCGACCCCCAGCTGCCCGTTGATGACTCCGCCCAGCACCTGCATGCTCGACGCGCGATAGAGGATCCGACGGTCGACGGTCCCGCCCGCCGCCTGGATACACAGGTGCCAGGCCTCGCTCCGCGCGAGCAGCGCGACGACCTGCAACAGTACGGTCACGGCGAGCACCCACGCCGCGGCGCCGGAGGAGAGCGCGGCTGCGAACTCACGGCGTTGCCCGGCGAGCAGGAACGCGAGCAGCGCCGCGGTGGCCAACGAGCCCACAACGGCGATCGGCGCACGTCGGCGGCGACCAAAGTCGCGGAGGCCAGCAGTCATTCGGCCCAGCCGACTCTCGCCGTTCAGCCGCGGCGCCGGGCCGATGGGTTCGTTACCCGCGAGCGGCACCGCGGCTTCCGATCAGTGCCCCTGGGGTGTCCATCGCAACGACGCTACATGACAGCGGGTCGACTGCCGTGCAACGGGATGCCGGAGGCAGGACTCGAGCCTGCGACACGCGGATTATGATGCCCGCCCGCGTTCTCGGCCTGACTGTCTCGGCCTCGGTGTAGCTGGACTTTCGAGGCTTCGGCCTCGCTCGGCATCGCCCGCATGGCGTGGGTCTGATTGCCAGTCTGTTGCCAGTCGCGCGACCGCGTCGAACAACGCGAAAAAGTCCGCAGTTCCTCCGGTATTGCCTCCCAGGCGCCCTGCCGTTTGAGGGTGAAGGACTCGAACCACTCAGCTCCGCCTCCCGTGGCGGTTGTGACCGATCTCGACGCCCTGGCGGACGCTCTGGCCGAGAAGATGGGCGCGAACGCGGCTACTCCAAACGTAGGGCAGGAGGCGTACTGGACCGCTGAGCAGGCGGCGGCCTACATCGCCGCCGACAAGCAGCGCATCTACGACCTGGGCTCGCAGGGACGCCTTCCAGGGCTCGGATCGAGCCGAAGGAGGACGCCCCCGCGGGGTTCGGTTCGTCCAGACGGGTCTGGTCCAGGCCGACTGGCGCGACCTCCACGCATGGGGTCACGCACTGCTCCTGGTGCCAGAGCCCGCGCCGATTGACTCAGACCCAGAGCGCGTCGTACTCCGTTGCTGGCGGGGGCATCCGATCGCTGGCGGCTACGAACCAGCCGAGGAATTGGGCCTGACCCGGCTCAGCCGGGAGCCGGACGGCTCGTGGAGGCCAATCGGCCCGCTCTAACAGGGACGATTGGGACGGTGAGTGTTCGCTGGACCGAGATTGTCGCTTTGCATGGATAGCAGTACCTACTGTGTGATCCCGCGGCGCCTGGCGCATCAGATCGGCGACCCCAACAGGGCACCATAGGATTGCGACCGTGCCGTTCACGCTCAAGAACCTCAAGGAGGACCTGGAGGACCTCGGGTCCAGGTTCGACGGCGCGCCGGACCTGGAGTTCCGCTCGGCGACCATGGAGCTCGCGCTCGAGAAATCCGGCCTGAGCTACCAGCGCGTCCCGCCCGGCTATCGCTTTCCGTACGGCCACACGCACAAGAAGCAGGAGGAGGTGTACGTGGTCCTGCGCGGGAGCGGGCGGATGAAGCTCGACGACGAGATCGTCGAGCTCAAGGAGTGGGACGCGG